>CALFCE010000030.1 GCA_937951215.1 uncultured Granulosicoccaceae bacterium | reverse complement strand
GGCAGCCTGGTATTCAACAATTTCGCCAACTGGTATGTCGTTGCTATCGTTTTCGTATGCCAGTTTTGGCATGCTCCATTTGAAATCATGTGGCATTGATTGCTCCGATTGCAAAGCTATGCAGCTGTATCAGTAGAATTGCCCGATAATATGGCCAACCATGATCGACGTAACGCCACCGATTGGCCCATTCGTTTTTTCGGTTCTTAATAGTCTACAGCAAAGGGTAAACAGCACCCGCTTTAAACGGGTTGATAGTGACGCATCTCGGAAATGTCTTCGAGCTACCGAAATTTGCATCGCCAAGATCGCTCACTGTATTGAATTAGTTACATTGATTTTCCATCCTAGCCGGTTTGGTGGAATACCTTTCGCATTTCGTTCCGGGTTGACTGGTCGGGTAATGGCAGTTTGAGTGTGGCCATATTCTCTTTCATATGATCCACACGAGTTGTGGCAGGTATGGCGCAGGTAATGGCTGGATGAGAGATGGTATGTAATAGAAAATACTGTGCCCAGGTGGCACAACCAAGTTCGGTTGCAAGAGCAGGTAGTGGTTTATCTTTGTACCTGTCGATCAACCCGCCACGTTGAAAAGGGCGGTTGGCGATTACGTTAATACCCAGATCTTGCGCGAGAGGCAGTAGTCTTTTTTCAGTGCGGTCATCATCAATGTTGTAAGTGAGTTGTACAAAATCGAACTGCTCTTGTTTTAGTAACTGCTCCAGATCTTCGTGTCTGCGTCCATGAGAGGTTGTGACGCCCAAATAACGAATACGTCCCTGCCTTTTCCACTCCCGCAGCATCGGTAAGTGTTTTTTCCATGCCACCAGGTTGTGGATTTGCATCAAATCCATGGGTTTTACTTTCCACAGGCTTTCGGAGTTGCCCATTTGCTGGATGCCAATGTTGGCAATTGGAGACCAGATTTTACTAGCCGCAAATAGTGGGCTCTCGTGCGCCATTTGTTGCAGACAATAGCCAACTGTTTCCTCTGCATGCCCATACATTGGAGACGAGTCGATAAGTGTCCCTCCGGATTCGAAAAACGCTTTGAGCACCTCAATGCGATCTGGTCGCTGCGGACTATCTGGAGGTATGTCGAAGGTCAACCACGTACCCATGCCAATGGCGGGTATCACTTCGTTTGTTTTGATGATGGGTTTTGTTGTAATACTGTGTTTTGCTGGTGCAGGCGAGCTGACGGGTGAGGCAGCCAAAAAGCTGACGCTGCTTGCCCATTGTAAAAATGTTCGTCGATTCATGACAGTTACCTAACTTAATTCATATTAGTTTAAGGTCGGCTTGCTACATTAGCTTACAGCATTGACCTGAAGTCTCAAATGGAGTGGTCACCAGTGTCTGAACATAGCTCGATGCGTCAACATGGTTCGATAGTTCAACGTAGGCAACGTTTTCCAAGGCCGTTCGTATTTTCAAGTGAAGCTGTGAGCCGGGTAAAATTTCAGCTAGCTCAGACCTTGGTACCGCAGACAGAGACCATGGAAACTTGATGGAAACTGGAACTGTAAATACTGCGAACTCACGTTTGGTTGAACCATGGATATCTCCCCGGGTTGTGGTACAAGGCTCTGATGGTGTGTCGACTGCTCAAACAGGCTTGTCAGATAGCGGCACACAGTACGACGCTTTGAAAAAACGCCTTACTTCAGTACCCATAAGATCACGACATCGCTGCCAAAGACTTTATTGCGACAGATTTACCAATCAGTATTGGCTTGGCATCACATCAAGTATGAGCAGCCGGGTCGACAGACGCGAAATCCTGAAACCGCTTCCGCTCGATGTCGCTTATTCGTTATGCAAAATCGCTGTATTTCCGCAGAACGGCGCTGAACGGCGAGGCTTGGAGCTCAGCCTGAGCGCCTGAAGTTTTTTTAATCGGTCCCTTTCCCGATTTTCAGGCCGGCCACTACCGGGGTCGGCCGTTTCTTTTTTGCCGACGGTTTGCTTTCCCTGGTGGTTCGCCTTTCCCGGTAGTTGGCTTTTCCCGATAGTTGGCTTTTCCTTGTTCAGCCAGATTTGGTATCGTAAGCCTCACGTCCGTCACACGCCCCTGTTTGCTGGCACATGTCGCTATCTCCCGAGCCGGTGGAAATTTCATCCACATCTGCCACTCATATAATCCGTGGTGCCAAAGCCGGGATGAGTGTGCCCGCGTTTATGGTATTTGTGGGGATGATCGGTTTTGGCTCTCTGGCCAAATCACAGGGTGTGAGCTTGTTTGCCACATTACTGACTGGCGCCGGAATCTATGGGTTGCCTGGCCAGGTCGCTATGCTGGAGCTTTACGCCACAGGAGCATCGTTGCTGGTTATCACAATTGCCGTTGCCATGGCCAATATGCGATTTCTGCCAATGAGTGTTGTGTTGATGCCACTGTTTGATCCGGCGGACAAGCTTTATCGCTGGAGATTTCTTAGCGTACAGGTGATGTCCATCAACAGCTGGACCCACATGTTACAAGTGGCTTCCGACATGCCAAAGTCTGCTCGCCTGGGTTTTTTCACAGGCTTTGGACTCAGCTGCTTTACATTGGGTATGTGTGGGGCGGTAACCGGCTGGTTGCTGGCGGGCACCTTGTCCGTTGAGATGACTGTGGCACTGATCTTTTTGAATCCGGCCTATTTTATTTTCCTGTTCTGCTGCAATCGAAATATCAATGTACTGTGTTCATTGGCTCTCGGTGCGCTGCTGGGGCCGCCGCTTTACCAATTTTCACCTGACTGGGGATTGCCTCTTTGTGGTTTGATCGCGGGCACTTCGGGATATCTGTTGTGTCGTAAAAAATGACTGATCCACTGAATATCTACCTGGTCATTCTGTGCGCCGTTGCTGCCACGTATATATGGCGACTGGCTGGGGTTTTGCTGGCAAAAAAAATAGATCCAGAGGGTGAGGTTTTTATCTGGCTGGGTTGCGTAGCGTATGCATTGTTAGCCGGGCTGATGGCGCGCGTAATGATCTATCCAGTGGGTATGCTGGCAGAGAGTAGTTTGCTGGACCGGCTACTGGCAATGGCAGCAGGCTTTGCTCTGTTTATCCTTTTAAAGCGCAACTTTATGGCTGCGACCATGGTATCCACCGTCTGTTTTTATCTGCTTTTTCGATTTACTCCGTGACTGTAGTCAACCTCTGTGAAGTTAGATTGTCCAGACAGTCATCAAACCAGGGCCAGTTTGAGATAACGTTGGTATTGCAGATGAGATAACTCTGTCTGGAAAATACCGGTGCGTTGTCGAGCTCAAAGAGCTGCTTGTTTCTAATGGGTTCGATCACAATGCGTTGTGGCAGGTACGCACTTCCACCCTGTCGTACCATATAGTCAAGTGCAACCTTGGCGTTGTTAAAGCTGATCCGTGCTGTATCTGCGTCAGCATAAGTTGCGGCATGCTCGCGTCCAAAGTCCTCACCTGCTTCAACAAAAATATAGTCGGGGTCAAAGCGGACAGGACTGTTCGAATCTGTCGACACCAGAACAAGACGATCCTCATGTAACGGGAAGGATTGTTGAGTCGGGTTGGCTTGTGAGCGATAAGTTAATGCGATATCGATCAGTCCGGCATTGAGCCATTCGCTCAGTTCCTTGTCATTGCCAATAGAAATGGCAACTGCCGAGTCTGCTACCGTAGAATCAATGTAGTTAAACAGTTGCTCGCCGATAACGTCCCACAAATCCGCATTGCAACCGAAATTACACATGGTGCTATAGCCCTGTGGCAGCGCAATCTCTCTTCTGGCCTGGCCCCACAAATTGGCAATAGTTGATGCGTAACGTTGCAGGCGCACGCCAGCTGCAGTGGGTGTTGCTCCGGATTTTTGACGGTTGATGAGTACCTGATCCAGCTCGGATTCGAGTGATTTAAGTCTGGCTGTGACCGTTGATTGAGTCACATTCAGTGTCTCAGAGGCGCGCACCAGGCTGCCTTGCTCCAGGATGGTTAGAAAGGTCTGAAGCTCTGTTAGCTGCATGAGTACACCTTTAATTCGATATATTCGAATATAATATACAAAAATATTCAATATTCAAAAGTTGAATAACCCGATACCTTAGATAAACCGATAAGCCACAGGCTGATCGAACCGACATTGGAAAATCATGAGTAGAGATGCATTTATAAAGGCGATGCGGGGGGTTGCCCACAGTGTCTGTGTGGTGACCACGGCAGGTGAAGATGGCAAGTCAGGCGCAACAGTTTCTGCCTTTTGCTCGGTTTCCGCGGATCCACCGACTGCGCTGGTTTGCCTGAACACCGATTCTCATATCACCGATCAAGTGATTAAAAACGGTATGTTCAATATCAATATTTTGCCAGAGGGGGCAGCGCACATTGCCAACCGTTTTGCCGGTATGCATGACAATGAGGTTGCCGATAGATTTGACGGTATAGAGCTGATTGAGTCAGATATCCCTGTGCTAAAGGGAACCACCTATTTCAGATGCAAAGTACAGGAAACAGTCAAGGCCGGATCACATCATGTGTTTATCGGGCTTGTTGAGTATTCCGAGGCGCTGACCTCAAGCCCCCTGGCTTATCTGGAAGGCGCCTATCACAAAGTGACGGCGCTGGAAGACCAATCGTGATTTTCTTATGGCTATCGGTTGAATATTACATTCCATCTGATGCCACTGGTTTTAGGGTATACCAATGAAATTTCATATAGCCGTCAATCTTGAACGAATGCAACCATCCACTGACATGATGCTTGTTCGTGATCATGTGCTTGAGATGATACAGATGGCGGATGCTGGCGGTTTTGAAATCGCCTGGGCAGCTGAGCACCATGCGCTTGAGATGACAATCGCCCCCAATCCGTTTCAAATACTGACTTGGTGGGCTGATCATACAAGTCGAATCAGGCTGGGTTGTGGTGTAGCCAATGCTGCCTATTGGCACCCCATCAATATTGCGGGTGAAGCTGCAATGCTCGACTTGCTTTCAGGTGGTCGCCTGGAAATGGGGCTTGGATCAGGTGCTTATCAACGCGAATTCGATCGCATGAAACCGGGTTTGTTGCAACCTGACTCGTGGCGCTATATGCAGGAGATGCTACCGCTGGTGAAAGAATTGTGGCGTGGCGATGTCGAACATAATGGTGAGTTCTGGCAGTTTCCCGCTTCAACCTCTTGCCCCAAGCCGATACAGCAGGAAGTACCGATGTGGGTGGCTGCCCGCTCACCTATCACGTTCGACTATGCGGTAGCCAACCGTTGCAATATTATGTGCTGGCCTCTTACCCTGCCGATGAGTGAAGCTGAAAAATACCGGGCCCAGCTCGACGAAGCCATTGACAAGGCAGGTGGCTGGAACGGGACTTTTGCACTGATGCGCCATACAGCGGTTTACGAGACTCCTGAGGATCGGTCGGCATCCATTGACGCTATACGCAATGTGCTTGGAAAGTTCGGCAACCTGATGATGAAAAAGGGCGAAGTGATAAACGGCTTCCCTGACAACGTGCCCCTCAATGAATTGGATGGTAACGTCAGGGTGGAACCGGGCATGCTTGAAGAAAACCTGATGTTTGGTGATCCGGAAACAGTCATCACCAAATTGCGAGCTTATGAAAAAATGGGCGTGGATGCGTTTATCTACTATGCCTCAATGGGTCTGGACAGAGATGTGCAGAAACGTTCGTTACAATCTTTTATCGACCACGTGATGCCCGAGTTTTCCTGATAAAAAGTATCACCCACCAAATACCGAGTTACAACTGTTATGTCTGTAGAAATTCGCAGAACGCTTCTGAATATACAAACCACCCATGAAGAGGGTGGCAAGAAAGTGGATACGCCTACCAAATTGGTAGCTGCCATGGCCATCATCAAAAATCCCTGGTTTGGTCGCGGTTATGTGGAGAACCTGCGTCCTGAAATTCGGGAAGCCGGGCCGGTGGTTGGCAAGCTGTTAACTGACATGATTCTTGATGTCACTGGCGACGCTCTTGAGGGCTATGGCAAGGCTTCCGTTGTGGGTATGGGCGGAGAGCTTGAACATGCACAGGCTTTGACCCATACACTGTGGTTTGGTAATCAGTACCGTGAAGCCGTTGATGCGAAAACCTACCTGGTGTTTTCGAACACCCGGGGTTCTGCAGGCACCTCCCTGGTTATTCCGCTAATGGACAAACATGATGGTGGTCGCCGATCACACTATCAAACCATTCATCTGCAAATTCCCGATGCACCCGCTGAAGACGAGATCATCGTTGCACTTGGTGCCTCGGTCGGCGGTCACCCCAATCACCGTATTGGTGATCGCTATGAAGACCTCAAGGAAATGGGGCGGGATGTGGACAATCCGGCGGGTGTCTGATCTGAAGAACCAGTTTGCTCCGGACGGCACGGCCTTTGACGTGGTCGGTCCAGAAGACGGGCAGGTTGTCGCGCTGATACATGGTCTGGGTCTGAGCCGGGAAATTTGGCATCCCCATCTCGACAGCTTTTCTGCCAGTTATCGTGTTGTTAACTACGATCTTTACGGTCACGGGCAGAGTGCAGCGGCCCCCGAAGAAGCGACACTATCGATCTATGCACAACAACTGGCTGCGTTGCTGGATTATCTTCAATACCCCAAGGCTGCCGTTGTCGGTTTCTCGATTGGGGGGATGATTAACCGCCGTTTTGCAATGGACTTTCCCGCTAAACTTACCGCTCTTGTCATCCTGAATTCACCGCATAATCGTG
The DNA here is from genome assembly GCA_937951215.1 of uncultured Granulosicoccaceae bacterium. Taxonomy (GTDB): domain Bacteria; phylum Pseudomonadota; class Gammaproteobacteria; order Granulosicoccales; family Granulosicoccaceae; genus CALFCE01. Next base: position 20,976 of record CALFCE010000030.1, on the reverse strand, counting down.
GTGAAGATGCTCAGGTGTTGGTCGAGGCGCGTGCAGCCAGGGTACGTGAACAGGGTGCCATGGCAACGATGGATGATGCGCTCAAGCGTTGGTTTACACCGGATTATTTGCAGCAGGGTGCCGGTGCTGACGAGGTGCGGGCCTGGCGTCAGCAAGTGGATCCGGAAAGCTATGCACAAGCGGCCTGGGTACTGGCGAATGGTGTGCGTGAGCTAGTCAATCCTGCGAAATCAATTCAGGCACCTACCTTGGTAATGACCTGTGAAAATGATAGTGGCAGTACTCCGCAAATGAGTCGTGATATTGCTTCTGAAATTGACGGCGCTACCGTGTCCATTGTGCCGCGTCTGCAGCACTTGGGGCTGATGCAAGAACCGGCAAGCTTTACTTCACCTATTGTTAAATTTCTCGACGAGACGCAGGCATGAGCACATTGATGTCAGGTGGGCAGGCTGCGATTGCTGCTCTTGAAGCTGAAGACACGCGCTATGTTTTCGGGTTGATTGGTTCCGCAACCATGGAGATGTTTGACGCGCTTTACGATGCTGATGATATCCGGTTTATTGGCATTCATGATGAACGGACCGGCACCCACATGGCCGATGGTTATGCCCGTGCATCCGGCAAGGCTGGGGTTGTTCTTGCCGGTCAGAACGGGCCGGGTGCGACCAATTTGGTCACGGGTCTGTCGCAGGCAAAAGCGGCCTTCTCCCCGGTTGTATCGATTGCCGGCGCCTTGTCGTCAGGGCATATCTATCGGGATGCATTCCAGGAAGTTGACCAACAGTCATTGTTTACTCCAGTGACCAAGAAAACCTGGACTGCACCCTCTGCAGAGCGTGTCCCCGAGTTATTTCGTGAAGCATTTCGAACAGCGCTTGCGCCACGGCAAGGCCCGGTGCAGCTGAATCTGCCACGTGACGTGCTCTCGGCCCAGCATCAATTCGCAGCGCAACAATCGCCACAACAGTACCGCAATCATTCGCTACCAGCAGCACACCCTGATCAGGTGCAAGCGGCGGCCCGGTTGCTGGCAGCATCAACGCAAACTGTGATTGTGGCGGGAGGTGGTATTAAAAACTCGCTCGCTCAAGATGAAGCGCTGGCGCTGGCCACAGTACTGAATTGTCCGATTGTCACGTCTCCGGGCCACGGAGATGCAATTGCTTTTGATCATCCGTTAAATGCAGGTCAAATGGGGCCGCGGGGTAACCCGGTGGCCTCTCGTTTGGTAAAAGAGGCCGATGTGATACTCGCGCTGGGTACACGCCTGGGTTTTAACTCTACGTTCTACACCTATGACAACATCAATCGCGATGCCAAAATAATTCAGATCGAATTGGAGCCAACTGCGATTGGTCGCTTTTTCCCGGTTGAAATCGGTATTTGGTCTGATGCACCCACAGCAGCGCGACAATTGACGGCTGCGCTGCAGGAAATCGACAATCGTGCCACTGCTGACCAATGGACTCAGGCCTATCAGCAAGAACGCAAAGACTATCTGGCGCGTCGAGATGCAGAAGCTGTGCTCACGCATCCAACCCAACCATCCGGATTGTTTAAAACGCTACGACAGGTATTGCCTCAAGATGCTGCAATAACGATGGATGCAGGAACCTTGTGTCTGCAAGCGACGGATGCGATGAATTACTGGACGCCCAAGAGTCTTTTTACACCACTGGATTTTGGTCTGGTCGGATTCTCGTTTGCCGCGGGGCTTGGTGTTAAGTGTGCGATGCCGGAGCGACCGGTGGTGAGCCTGATGGGAGATGGTGGTTTCGGTATGACTATGTCCGAGTTGAGCACAGCAGTGGATAACAACATCAGTACCGTTACCATCGTCATGAATAATCAATGTTGGGGTGCCGAAAAAGCGTACCAGCGAGATTTCTTTAACGGACGTTACATTGGTGCTGATGTTTCAAGTCCACCATTTGACGAGGTTGCACGGCTTTACGGTGCAGCAGGCTACAAAGCTACCAGGCTCAGTGAAGTCGCGCCGGCTGTGGAAGCAGCACTGGCCTGTGGTAAACCCGCGGTAGTGGATGTAGCCGTTGATCCAGAGGCACTTTACAGTTTTCGACGTGACAGCTTTACCCACCGGGGCGGTTAGTGATGCTCACCAAATTCGCCCTTTTTAACGGCACAGTCAAAGCCGGCAGGGAAGCTGAAATGCGTGAATTTATTGACCAGCACCTGAAGCCGCTGTGGCAGCAGTTTCAACCTTCCGAGCGGGTTCAAGTGCTTTATGGTGTACAGCAGGATCCGGATGGCCCGGTCATACCCTTGGTGCTGGCGGTGACCTATCGTGACCACGCAGCGATGGAGCAAGCCATGGCAAGTGAGGCCAGGCACAAGGCAAGGGAGATGTTACCTGAGCTTTATCAGCGTTTTTTTAATGATGTTACCCTCTGGCATTATGTCTTTGAAGACGACAACTGACAGTTATGCCCATGTTTAGTGAACAAGATACTCAGTCCGTAATTGAGCACATGAACGAGGACCATGCAGATGCCGTGTTGCTTTACGTCAAGGCGTTTGCAGATCCGGCAGAATTCGAGAATATGGATTTGCTGGAGTCGGCGGCGATGAGAACGATCGATGAATCAGGTATCGATGTACTTTGCCAGTATGGTACTACCGACAGAACAATCCGCATAAACTATAAGGATACAGGTGCGGGTGAGCGCCTGGAATCAATTAGCGGCGCGCGAAAAATGTTGGTAGACATGGTGATGAACGCACGTAAAAAGCTGGCCTAGCTTGCCAACTCACACATAAGTTAATTCGTCTCAAATTCTGGCACCTGAGTTTACTGCACCTGAATTTATTGCACCTTAATTTATTGGACCATCGACAGCAGCTCATCACGCGACATGCCCAGCTTGACGGCGGCATCCAGAATGTTGTTCCAGCTCTGTACATCCAGTGGCACTCCATTCTGTTGTCGAAAGGCACGTGCCTTGCGTTCCGGATCACCCGGAATCATCACCGGTTGATCGGGGTTGGCAGGCGTACAACTCCGAACATAGTCAATATACTCGCGGACCGAATTGGACCAGGCATGACCATCATCCAATATTGATGGATTAATAATGATGGAAAGCATGCCGTTGTGTACACGACTGCCGGGTGATGACGTACCGGAGCCGGTCAGGGCACCAGCCAGCAATTCGCAAGCCAGTCCAAGCCCGGAACCCTTGTGATCACCCATCGGGGTCAAGGCCCCCGGGCCCTGTCGCGCATCGGGCACTTCTCCCGCGCCAACTTCACCATAGAGTGCAGCAGGATCTCCCGTTGGTTTACCATCGCCATCCACCAGACAGGCGCTGTCCACTTGTTTGCCGGCTTTTTGCGCAACCAGAACCTTGCCCTCAGCCACTCTTGACGTGGCAAAATCCAGCAGAAAATCGTCACCATCGGCATTCGGGATACCGATACAAACCGGGTTTGTTGACAGTCGACGCTCCGCACCTCCGTGCGGGGCGACCAATAAAGCGGAGACAACATTGACGAAATGAATTGATGCAAAGCCCGCGTCACAGGCTTGTTCGGCCCAGGCGCCAATGCGGCCGACATGCCCGGCATTGCGCAAACCCAGTAAAGCAACGCCATTTTTATCGGCCTTGTCTATTCCGATTTCGATGGCTTTCCTGGCAAGCGTTTGACCAAATCCATGATGACCTTCGAACAGAACAAAATTTTCGGAATCGATGACTGGAGTCGGGCTCATGCCAAAACTGACGTGGCCTTTATCAACTGCTTCCAGATAACGCGGTACCCGAATGATGCCGTGACTATCGTGCCCGGACATCGTTGCGCTGACAAGATGACTGCTGACAATCTCGGCTTCGACCGGGCTTGAACCAGCCTTGCAGAAGACAGCGCTGATTAGTTTGGTGATCCCATCCATTGGCAGAAATACCTGCCCGTTTTCTGTCCTGAATATTGCTGCCATCATTAAGTCCTGCTGGATATTTATTGAGTAACCTGAGTTTTGGCAGGTTTGGCGCAAACTCCGCCCGCTCACTCACCTGAGTTTTATGGCCAGCGCTGAGCTTGAGCGCTTGGCGATTGACCTTGTAACAGTGAACTGACAATATGAAGTTAAATGTCAGCTGCTTTTGGCTGTTCTGTGCAAGGTGGTTACAGCATGATAACGCCATTTGGCATGCTGCGGGATCCACTTTTTCTGTGACAGCCCGAAGCGACACATTGATATTTGCCCACATCGGTAGAAAGTCGATCAAACGAAGGAGAAACTATTGAGTAACCAGAGAGGTTTTACGGCCGACGAGTTGTCCGCGCTGACTCAGTGGGATACACCGACTATCTGTAACGGGTTGGAGCTGGTTTGTCCGGAACGTCGGGCCCTGGGCTTTACCACTCAAGCCCTGGTCTGCCTTGATGCGGATTTGCCCCCGGTGATCGGCTATGCTTGTACTGCAAAAATTCGCGCTCATAGTCCAGCTCCAGAGAGTGCCGAGGTTTCGGCCAAACGACGTCTGGACTACTACGAATACGTTTGGAACACTCCCGGGCCGAGCATCATTGTGATTGAAGATCTTGATGATACACCGGGGGTTGGCGCATTTTGGGGTGAGGTCAACACCTCGGTCCACAAAGGCCTGGGTTGTGTTGCCGGGGTTACCAATGGTTCGATGCGTGATTTGCCTGATGCAGCTCCCGGGTTTCAGTTACTGGCAGGGCAGGTGGGGCCGAGTCATGCGCACGTGCATTTGATAGACTTCGGCAACGATGTCACGGTCCACAACATGAGTGTCAGTGATGGCGACCTTATTCATTGCGATTGTCACGGGGCTGTAGTGGTACCCGATGAAGCGGTAAAAAAGCTGCCGGCCGCAATCGATTTACTGACCCGCCGTGAATCCAAAATCCTGACTGCAGCCAGAGCCGAGGGTTTTACCTTTGACAAGCTCAAGGCGGCGATGGGTGAAGCCGGCGACATACACTAGAAGCCATCTCAAAATAGTGGCATGTGCGCAAGATCGAGGCGCGGTTCGTCTGGGTCGCTCGCCTGGGTCGCATTCGTCTGGGTCGTATTCGTCTGGGTCGTATTCGTTCTAGATGCATTCGTCCGGGACGCTTTAACCTAACACCAGCGGTATTTAAAAAAAACAGAAGGAGAAAAAATGGCAACTTCAGATACTATGTGCACCATCGTCCCGTACTTTACGGTGCAGGACGGAAAAATGGACGAATTCAAGGCCCTGGGCGATCAGATGGTCGAGAGGACTCAAAACGAAAAAGATGTCTTGTTTTACGGCTTCAGTTTTAACGGAGACCAGGCATTTTGCCGAGAGGGCTATACTTCCGGTGAAGGCGTGTTGGCTCATTTGGAAAATGTTGATGCACTGTTGAAGCAGGCGCTGGCAATTGCATCACTCGATCAGTTTGAAATCCATGGACCGGAGGCGGAACTTGCCAAACTACGGGAACCGCTAAAGGGGCTCGGGCCGAAGTTCTATGTATTGGAAGCAGGCTTCAGACGCTAGTCAACAGCACGTATACCGGTGGGTTTCCCACCGGTTGTTCCTCGCCGGTACCTGGCCGGTTGCATTCCCCGTGAACCAAACCTGATGTCCGTCCTCTCTCCGCTGCAACAGCAGGCCACCCGCTTCGGAATTGCCCTTGGCTATACCGATAACGCCAATCAGTACCGGGAAGCCTCAGACGATGAACTGCATGCCTTGCTTGCAGCTGTCAATGCTCCCTCGCTGACCAGTTCAGTCAACGTATCACCTGATTCTGATGATGGTACGTTTGCCAAGTTTCTGGTTTTCGAATTGGGCAGTCACTCATTTATCGAGTTTTCATCGCTACCACCGGGCGGCTGGGATTGGAAAATGTCTTGTGTTGGTGGGCCGGCTCTTGGTGAAAGCACAGAAGGTAGCGCTGCCCGACGCATTCCGGCTCCTGCGAACATGGGGTACTACGAACTTGTTTTTCAGCAAGCTGACGAGCAACTCAGACTGACTTTGATCGTGGTGCCCGAGAAGGCATATTCAAACGATGAATGTGAAAAGCCTCTATCGGTCAGCGTCCAGCTTTATTCACTGCGGTCTGGGCGCAATCGGGGTATCGGTGATTTTGGTGATCTCAAAATCCTGTGCAGCGAGATGGCAAAGGCTGGTGTTGATGCCATCGGCTTGAATCCGCTTCATGCCTTGTACCGGCAACACCCGTTACGTTGCAGCCCGTACAGCCCATCAAGCCGGTGTTTTTTCAATCCGATCTATCTCGAGCTTGAAGCAGTGCCGGGTTTTGATCGCATTGATGCTGTCTGCAGCAGAAACGATGGCCAGGCGCTGATTGACTATCGGCGAGTATCGGATGATAAAACTGCGCTGATGCGTAAGTCGCATCTGGCTTTTAAAAAATTGATTGATACCGAGCCATCACTGTATGCACAGTATCAGCAATTTTTATCGGACGGTGGCGAAGCACTGGAACTACACGCCCGTTTCGAGGCGTTCGATGCCTGGTTTTCGGAGTCTGGCCGTGGCGTGACCTGGCGACAGTGGCCGAGCGAGTTCCAGAATCCACGTTCACACGAAAGTGAAGCACTGGCACGGCAACTGGCCGATGAAATAGATTTTGCCTGCTATCTGCAATGGCTCTGTGTGGTGCAGCTGACTGAACTACAGAAGCATTGCAAATCCTGTGGCATGGGTATCGGGCTCTATCTGGATTTGGCTGTTGGAGTGGACATCAATGGAGCAGAGTGCTGGGCCCATCCTCATCTTTTTGCTCATGGCGTACACATCGGGGCACCGCCAGATGCGCTGGGGCCGCTAGGCCAGGACTGGAGTCTGGCACCTTATCGGCCTGCCCAATTGCAGTCGTCTGCGTATAAGCCATTTGTGGATATGTTGCGAGCCAATATGCAATTTGCCGGTGCGCTACGCATGGATCATGTGATGGGTTTGATGCGTCAGTACTGGTGCATACCTGATCTCACACAAACAACAAAAAAAGCCCACGGCGCGTATATCGCGTTTCCGTTCCAGGAATTACTGGGTATCGCTGTACTTGAAAGTCACCTTAATCAGTGCGAGTTAATCGGAGAAGATCTGGGTACGGTGCCAGCCGGGGTTCGAGAGGAATTGGCTCGTCGTGCTGTATTGGGGTATCGCGTGCTTTACTTTGAAAGAGATGGCAGTGGTGACGCTTACAAGTGTCCGGCAGATTATCCCGAATCGGCCTTGGCTGTGGCCAGTACTCACGATCTACCTCCACTTGCCGGTTTTTGGGAACATTCCGATCTGGAAATGCGAAGTCAACTTGGCCTTGTCAGTAGTGATCAATTGCAGCAACAGAAAGCGGAGCGAGAGAGGGACAAGGCAGCTCTGCTCAGGCTGTTGGTCAGGCATGCTATCGTGACTGAGGCGGAAGCAAAATTGCTGGACTCGGCCTGTTTTGTCAGTGCTGTTCATAAGCTGCTCGCACTGGCACCCAGCCGCATGATGATGGTGCAGTTGGAAGATATGTTATGTCAGACCGAAATGGCCAACCTGCCAGGCACTATTGATGAGCATCCTAATTGGCGGCGAAATCTGTCGCGATCGCTGGAGTCGTTGCTGGAGGATACTTCGCTGCTGTCTGAACTGACCAGGCTTGTGAAACGAAGGCGGCAATCAAAAGCACCCGAAAGCTAAAGCAGGTGTCCTGACTGCGCTGAATTTTCCCAGCGATTTTGTCGGCCTGCGATATCGTCATTGGTAATGTTTTCTTGGAAGGTGACCATAGTAGCGGTATCATCGCGCTATGCTCCGCTTGTACCTCAACCCACGTAATTGGCCCTCGGCGATGGGCCTTGCCCTTTTTCGTTTTCTCCATTTGGTGTTGCCGTTCAGTGTCAAGCTTCGTTTGTGTCGTGGGCTTGGCAGACTGATGTACCGTGCCTTGCCATCCAGAAGGCATATTGTTGATGTCAATCTGTCTTTGTGTTTTCCCGAATGGGATGAAGCACAACGGCAGCGCTTTGCAAAACGAAATTTTGAGCACTGGGGGATTGCACTGCTGGAAACAGCGATGGGATGGTGGGGCAATACCGGTGCTGCGGTCGATAATCTGACTGTCAGTGGCGCCGAGCACTTCGAAGCCGCAGTGGCCCAGGGTAAAGGCGTGTTGCTGCTGGGTGCGCACTTTTCAACTATTGATCTCGCCGGCACCCTGTTTCGAAGTCACTTTGGTCATGAATTGCCGATACATGCTGTGTATCGTTTGCAAAAAAGCGAGTTGCTGAACGCGCATATGATCAAAGGTCGGTTAAAGCACGTTAGCAGTTGTGTTTCCAAGGACGATATGCGCCAGCTGGTGCGTTTGGTCAGGCGCAAGGAAATAGTCTGGTACGCTCCTGATCATGATTTTGGTCAACAGAATTCTGTTTTTGCACCTTTTTTTGGACAGACAGCAGCAACCTTGACCGCAACTTCCAAGCTTGCAGCGATGTCAGGGGCGCCGGTGGTGTTGATGGAGCATCACCGTAATCCGGATGATCTCGGTTACACACTTAATTTTTTTCCGCTGGATGATTCTTTTCCAACCAAAGATGATGTGACTGATGCAACCAGTGTTAATCAAATTCTGGAACATGGGATCATGTGTGCACCGGAGCAGTACATGTGGATGCATCGGCGTTTCAAAACCCAACCGGATTTACCCAAAAACGCACTTTATGAAAAGTGACCGTACAACCTTGAAGATGATTATTGAAGAGTTCTCTGTTCAGGATACACCGTTCGTCGTGATTAAATCAGTAGTCTGACCTTGCGCGCTTTCTTCTCGATAATTCCAGATCCACAAACAGCCCTGGCCATCGAAAGTTGGAGGCAATTGTGCTGGCCACAGCTCACGACAGCAGTACCTGCAGGCAATTTGCATGTGACTCTGGCTTTTCTTGGTGAGATTGATGATGTCGTGTTGCAAAGTCTTCACAACCAGGCCGATGAAATTCCCAAAGTTCCTTTCGAACTCTCCCTGAATCGTCTGGGCTATTGGTCGAAGCCGGGGATACTGTGGTTAGGTACTGACAAGGTTCCGACAGCGCTGGATGATCTGGCTGCAAAACTGGTGGGTGCTGCGAGCTTGTTGGGTATTCGAAAAGAGCATCGTGATTTCAAACCACACGTTACCCTGAAAAGAAGGCTGCGAGATGCGCCCATGGGACCGCTTGTGGATCCGGACTTTACCCTGCAGGTAACGGAATTTCATCTGATGGAATCGCGACTGCATAAATCGGGTGTACAGTATCAAAGCCGATTGAGCTGGTCGCTATAGCGTGGTGCCAACCATGGTTTCCAAAGCCGGTTGCTGAATCCAAACTCAATCTTGAGCCAGGCCGAAATAACATGACTGAAAATCAAGCACCCTCCATCACAGCGGTACGCTCACTATTGCAGCAAAGCGGTCTGCCTGTAGAGGATCTCGAAACACTCGATCTTGGGCTGTTTGTTTGTATCGGTGATCCAGAATCACCTGATGGTATCGCTGGAGTGGAGCTTGCCCCTGATCTCGAGACTGATCTCGAAACTGACCTCGCCAGTGAACTCGAAAGTGATCTTCAAAGTTCTCTTAAAAGTTCTCTCAAAAGTTCTTTGGCAGGTGACCCGGCATTGCTTAGATCCGTGGTGGTAAGGCGTGAAAGTCGGGCGCGTGGTCTGGGGCGGGATCTGGTTGCCAAGTGCGAGGGATTGGCGCGCAGGCAAGGTGTAGATGCATTGTATCTACTGACCGAGACAGCAGCGGAGTTTTTTCGCTCAATCGGCTACCGGGAAATTGATCGTGGCACAGCACCCGATCAGATAAAAGCGACGTCACAATTTTCATCGCTTTGTCCGGATTCGGCGATATTGATGTTCAAGTCACTCAAGTAGAACAGCAGCGCCCAATAAAATACTCAGCATAATACTCAGTATATTACCCAGTGCATTGCCCAGCGCATCGCAGCTAGAAAATCGGTGGCTCCGGTACCGCCTCTCCAAAGTCTGTTTGCAGAAAATCAAAATCACAACCATCCGGTGCCTGACTGACATGTTGTGAAAACATATAGCCGAAGCCACGTTGATAGCGCGGTTTAGGTGTTTCGTAGGCGTCTTTTCTGGCTTGCAGTTCGGCCTCACTGATGTCCATATCGAGGCTGCGATTTTCGACATCAATGCTGATGGTATCGCCGGTTTCTACCAGAGCCAGGTTCCCACCGATAAAAGACTCAGGAGCGACGTGCAGAACGCAAGCTCCGTAGCTGGTACCACTCATGCGGGCGTCGGATATTCGCAGCATGTCTCTCACACCTTGTTTTACCAGCTTCTTCGGGATGGGAAGCATGCCCCATTCCGGCATGCCCGGACCTCCGTGTGGCCCGGCATTGCGCAGAATAAGTACTGTATCGGCAGTGGCATCGATGTTCTCATCATCAATGGCTGCTTTCATTTCGGGGTAGCTGTCAAACACCAGCGCGGGACCGGAATGTTTGAGAAAACGCGTGTCCATTGCCGACACTTTCATCACGCAGCCATCGGGAGCCAGGTTGCCCTTGAGCACAACCAGCGCACCAGACGGATAAATCGGGTTGTCGGTCGAGCGAATGACATCATCATTGTAGACTCGCGCGGTTTCGATATTCTCTCCCAGAGTTTTACCATTGACCGTCACGCAATCCAGATGCAAATCCGATTCGATAGTCTTTAGCATCGCGCGTAAACCGCCGGCGTAGTAGAAGTCCTCCATCAAAAAGGTGTCGCCGTTGGGTCTGACGTTGGCGATTACGGGTACCTCACGACCGATGCGATCAAAGTCATCGAGACTGATATCAAACCCTGCCCGACGTCCCATCGCGACCACGTGTACTATGGCATTGGTCGAACAACCCATTGCCATTGCAGCACTGATTCCGTTCTCAAACGATCTGCGGGTCAGAAAACCGGAGGGTTTGTGTTGCTGCCAGACCATGTCAACGGCCCGCCTTCCTACCTGAGTTGCCATGCGGGTGTGGTTTGCGTCGGGAGCAGGGATTGAGGAAGCACCGGGCAGCGTGAAGCCAATCGCTTCTGCAATGGAAGTCATGGTGCTGGCGGTTCCCATCGTCATGCAATGGCCATGTGAACGGGCAATTCCCTGTTCGACTTCGTTCCAGTCTTCCTCGGTTATATTCCCTGCTCGCAGTTCGTCCCAGTATTTCCAGCTGTCAGACCCACTACCGAGCGGCTTGCCCTTCCAATTGCCGCGTAACATGGGTCCGGCAGGAAAATAGATGCTGGGCAGGTCCATGCTCAATGCACCCATAATCAAGGCCGGGGTGGTTTTATCACATCCGCCCATCAACACGACACCATCGATGGGATAGCTTCGGACGATCTCCTCACATTCCATGGCCAGTAAATTCCGATGCAGCATGGCCGAGGGTTTCAGAAAAACCTCAGACAGTGTCATTGCCGGTAGCTCAATCGGAAAACCGCCTGCCTGCAGCACGCCCTTTTTTATCCAGTCCACACGATCCTTGAAATGGATATGGCACTGATTGATTTCAGACCAGGTGTTGACGATGCCAATAACCGGCTTGCCGAGCCAGTCTTCGGGATCATGTCCAATCTGCATTGCACGGGAGCGATGGCCAAAGGAGCGTAAATCGGGTTTGCCAAACCACTGAAAGCTCCGGAGTTCTTCAGGTGATATTTTTTTCACTGGGGTATCGTCCGCTGCATGGGTTGTTGAAACCATAACGACAATTCAGGTGCGAATCCAGTATTTTGAAAATTGCCGACACGAGTATCGACCTACGCTGTTTGGCTTGGCAAAGCTGCGTAAAACGGCGAATTGCGGTTATACTAGCCTTGTTCCGGAAATCCATAGCAAAGTGCTTTCCCCGGCGGGGTCTGTTGTCAGCAAACCGTTTCCCGCCAAGCGCCTTTACATCCCCAAAACGAGACACATCTATGCAACTAAGCGGCGAGAGAAGCCTGGCGGCCACCAGAGAAGCTGTGTGGGAGGCGCTTAATGATACAGAGGTATTGCAGCAGTGCATCATGGGTTGCGAGCAGATCGAACGGCTCTCGGATACTGATCTGCAGGCTAAGGTCACTGCAAAATTTGGCCCGGTAAAAGCCAGTTTTGATGCCACTATTCAGCTGCAGGACTTACAGCCACCGGAGCGTTACCGGCTGGTTGGAGAGGGCAAGGGTGGGGTTGCAGGTTTTGCCAAGGGCGGGGCAGAGATTGTGCTCGAGGATCAGGGTGAAACTACACAGCTTCAATACGTGGCAGATATGCAAGTTGGTGGTAAAATAGCTCAGGTTGGATCAAGGCTGGTCAGTGGTACTACCAACAAGATCATTAACGAATTTTTCAATCGGTTTGAAAAAATTCTGAGTGGTGATGACGAGCCGGAAGCCTGATCAAAAGCTGCCGCGGCTCGTACTCGATCAGCCTGACAGATAAAATTCACCGGAAGTTAAAACCTCCAAAGTAAAAACCTCTGAAGTTAAGAAACAGGGCACCCATGACAGTAACAGTAAACCTGAAGATCAATGGCGAGGCGGTAAAGGCTGAAGTGGAGGAGCGCACATTGCTCGTCAGCTTTCTGCGTGAAGACCGGCGTTTGACTGGAACACATGTTGGGTGTGATACCAGTCAGTGCGGTGCCTGCGTGGTCCATGTCAATGGTGAATCGGTCAAAGCCTGCACCCTGCTGGTAGCGCAACTTGATGGTGCCGAGATTACAACGATTGAAGGGCTGGCCAAAGGTGACAAGCTACATCCCATGCAAGAGGCTTTCCGACAGAACCATGGTTTGCAATGTGGTTTTTGCACGCCGGGGATGGTGATGAGCGCAATTGACCTTGTCAACAAAAACCCGACACCCACTGAGCATGAGGTTCGACATTGGCTGGAAGGTAACCTGTGTCGTTGTACCGGTTACCAGAATATCGTCAAGTCCATCATGAGCGGTGCTGAAAATATGTCCGGCAAGGGTAGTGGGGTGACCTAGGTCCTTTCGGCTTACAGCTACAGCTTTTTCGTTTAGATACGTTCACACACACTATTTTCGCAGGGTTCAGCATGGCATTTCAGGTTGCGGGCAAAGTCCATAAAGTTTTTGATACCGAGAAAAAAACCGAGACATTTCAGGCTCGCGAATTCGTCATCGAAATCAGTGAAGGGCAGTACCCACAAATGATCAAATTTCAATTGACGCAGGATAAGTGTGCGTTGATCGATGATTATTCAGAGGGTGACGAAATAACAGTGCACTTTGATTTGCGCGGTCGTGAATGGAACGAGAAGTACTTTACCAACCTGAATGCCTGGCGTATTGAACGCGGTGCTTCCCAATCGTCCTCAGCCTCTGACAACAAGCCCTCGCAATCAGCTTATCAAGCTCCAGCCGCAAGCCCCAAAGCTGCCGAGCAACCGGACTTCGACGACGATATTCCCTTCTAGCCAATCGTATGGCCTTTGTAGATGATTGAAATGACCGGGCGTCGTGTTCACTCATCTGTGTCTCTTTTGGTCGTGGCGGTGGCGGTTGTCGGTTCCAATTCTTTGTTGATGGGGCCCATTGCCCCTGGTATCGCACAAGATCTCGATGCCCCGGTACCTCGTGTATTGCTGTCTTCTGCAGGGTACGGGCTCGGCACCGGTGTAGGTGCTCTGTTGCTGTCCCGGTGGATAGACAAGCTCGGTTTTGTTCAGGTCTTGCGCATCGCATTTCTGACCTTGTGTTTGGCCTTTTCGCTGAGTGCGCTGTCTTTTTCTGTGACACTTCTTGTAGCTGCTCAAACCATCGCCGGTCTTGCGGCAGGTGTGGCATTGCCTGCGGTTTATGCCTTCTCAGCCTATATCGCGCCTGCAGGTAGTGAAAGCCGGGTTTTGGGCCGCGTTCTCACTGGCTGGACTGTCAGCCTGGTATTGGGTGTAAGTCTGGCGGCTTTGTTGGCCGATCACCTGCATTGGCGGGCGGTGTATCTGGTCTTGTTGGCCCCGGCCCTTTACGTGTTGGTCACCATGCTGCGGCTGCCTCGAGATCAGGGTGTCAGTGATGTGGCAGGTTCGCCGTTGGTTGCGATCAGGGTCAAAGGAGTGCCTGCCTTATTGTGGCAAGTCTCCATGTATATGATCGCGTTCTATGGAGCTTATGCGTTAACCGGTGATCATGTTGTCAGCGCGCTGGAGCGTCCCTTGTCGGCCAACGCACTGCTCGCTGCGAGCTATGGTTTGGGCTTTGGTGCTGCTGCCTGGTGCCATGCATTAATTGATCGTGCTGGCGCTGTCCGATCTACACCGGTGTTCCTGTTTGCCCTGGCCCTGGTGTATCTGGCGCTTGCGCTGGTTGCACACAATTATTGGTGGCTGGTAGTGGTGGCTTTTGCCTGGGGCTTGTTTAACCACCTTGCCGTTAACGGGTTGATTGCACAACTCAGCGCTATCGATGCCGAACGCCGAGGAACCATTCTGGGTTTATACAGCGGTTTTACTTACCTTTGCATGTCGTTTGCAACTTTCGTTTTTGCTGCATTGTACGCAGGTGGTGCAGGGTTCTATCCCGGCTGGCCGGGGCTGGTCGTGATCTCGGCGGTGTGTTGTTTGCTTGCATCGCTACAGTCTGGCTTTAAAAAAAGTCCCCAGCTTCGGTTCTGACGACCTGTTCGTGTAACCCTGCCTCAAGTGGCGCGAAGCGTCTCCCAAAGTTTCATCGGCGTATAAGGCATGTCAATGGGACCTGCACCAACGCTGCGCAACGCGTGCATGACGGCATTGGATACTGCAGGTAGTGATCCCGAGCAACCGGATTCACCGACACCTTTTGCGCCAAGTTCATTCAAGGCCGTGGGTACTGAATGCGAACCGATTCTAAGCTCATTGACACTACCGGCTCGAGGCATCGCATAATCCATAAAACTCCCCGACAAGAGTTGCCCGGATTCGTCGTAAATCACCTCTTCATTAAATGCCTGGCCAATGCCTTGCACCACTCCACCATGAACTTGCCCTTCAACCAGGAAAGGTGAAATGACATTACCGAGTTCATCGACAGCGGTATAGGTGACAACTTCGGCCACACCCGTCTCGGGATCAATTTCGACTTCGGCGATATGGCACCCATTCGGGAAATTGGCACCGGTTACGGTATCAGCATCGCAGTCAAACGGGTGGTGGCCGTTCTCATCAAGGGCTTGTTGCTGCGCCAACGCCGTCAATGTGATACTGGATCCTTCGGCAGTGTGGAAAGTGCCGCCACCGTCCGCTTTTTCATCGAACTGCACGAGTTCAGGTGCGCACTGCAAGGCTTCGGCGGCAAACGGTCGGGCTTGTTCGATAATATTGCCAGCCAGGTTTTTGAAGGCCGATCCAGTGCCGTACAGTGAGCGCGAACCACCGGTACCATTGCCAACAAGGTTTTCATCGGCCTTACCTGCCTGGTAATCGATGACTGCCGGGTCCAGACCCAGGCCCTGGCCAACGATTAACGCGAAAGTGGTTTCATGGCCTTGACCTGAAGGGCCTGTGACAGCGTGCAACAGCAATGAGCCGTCACTTTTGAATCGACACGAGACCTGATCTTTGGGAGCGCCACCCGCGCCGGACTTTTCAATATAGTAGCCAATACCGATGCCGCGAATTTTGCCTTGCTCACGTGCGCTTGACGCACGCGATTCGAAATCGTGGTAGTCACTGATATCGAGGGCCTTGTCCAAGACAGTGTGAAAATCGCCACAATCGTATTCGGTACCGTTGGCTGTCAAATAGGGAAACGCATCGGCAGGAATAAAATTCTGTTTGCGAAAAGCAATTGGGTCGATGTCAAGCGTTGCAGCTGCATGATCGATCAACCGTTCTATCGCAAATGCAATATCGGGCCGGCCTGCTCCACGATAGGCAGACACCGGAAGTGCATTGGTGTACACAAGTCGAGACTGCATGTAGAGCGCCGGTACGCGATAGGCACCGCCCATGGTAACCCAGAGGTTATTGGTACCGATAAAACCACCAAAATACGAATTAAAGGCACCCAGATCGACTGTGTCATCGAAGCGAATCGCAGTAATGTTGTGTTGTTCATCAATTGCCAACTCACCTGCCAGCGTCAAGCCGCGACCGTGCCATTCACCAATAAAGAGCTCGGACCGCATCGCAACCCACTTGACTGGTCGCTTCAATTTACGCGCAGCCAGTATCGCGAGTACAGCTTCGGGGTAAGCGCCGGAGCGAACCCCGAACGAACCACCTACATCTTCGGCGACGATGTCCAGCTGTTCAGCTTCCAGTCCGGTCATGGCGCACAGCGCTCCACGCATACCCAGCAAACCTTGCATCGGTGTGTAGACAGTTGTGACATCAGTTGCCGCATCGTATTGCGCGTTGCAGGCTCGTGGCTCCATGGGAGCACCGATCAAACGCTGGCTGCCAATGGTCAGGCTGATCCGGTGTTTGGCTTTTTTGAAGGCAGCGTCGACCGCTTGCTTGTCGCCATGCGAGAAATGCAGTGACACGTTGTCAGGGCTGTTTTCATGAATGCTGAATTCCTTGCGCAGTGCTGTGGCAGGAGAATCCACAACCGGTAACTCTTCATATTCAACTACTGCCAAAGCTGCCGCATCGTGAGCGTGATGCGCGTTGTCTGCTATGACCATCGCCACCGGCTGTCCCACAAAGCAAACCTTGTCTGCGGCCAACAGTGGCAAGGCATTGAAGTTGGCCAGGTTGCCATCTGCATCCTTGATGGGTGGACCGGTTGGAATGGGATTGTAGCCGGCAGCCAGAACATCTTCTGCGGTTAATACGGCAACAACACCTTTGGCACTGCGGACGGCAGCAAGATCAAGACTGGTGATATGACCGTGCGCAATATCCGAGCGGACCATCGCAGCATGTAATTGATCAGTGAGATCCCAATCTGCTGTAAAGCGTCCTTGCCCGGTGATCAGCCGGTAGTCTTCATGGCGTTGCAGTTTGCCGGCTTCAGCTGGTGGCTGGGTTTGAGCGGTAGTGGGTGCCATGGTTTATTGACCTCGCTTTAACTTTGCAGCCTGCAACACAGCCTTTTCGATATTGACGTAGCCTGTGCAGCGGCACAGATTGCCCTCGAGATTTTTGCGCACGGTCGCGATATCCGGGTCCGGGTGTCGCTCCAGTAAATCGACAGTGGCCATGATCATGCCCGGAGTACAAAATCCGCATTGCAATGCATGGCAATCTGAAAATGCCTTCTGAACCGGATGCAGATTCTGGTCGCTCGCCAGACCTTCAATCGTGGTGATCGAACAGCCGTCCGCCTGGGCCGCCAGCAATGTGCAGGCCTTGATGCTGTTACCATCGAGTAGCACGGTACAACAACCACACTGGCTGGTATCGCATCCGATATGAGTTCCGGTTAGCTTAAGATCGTCGCGTAACACATCGGCCAGCAAGGCACGATCTTCTACTTCCAGTGAGTGCTGCTGATTATTGACCGTGAGATTTATCGATACCATTGTGCGATTGTGTCTCCAGTTAGATGCCTTTCAGATTTGTCATCGTCCAGTCCCGACATTGATGAGGGCGACCGCGGCAAGCTGCGCAAGCTTAGCAGGGAGATACGCAGGTTGCCGTACAGGTCACATTATACATGGGTCCGGCAGCGGGTCGGAGCGGGTATTTCAGGCTGAAATGAGGTTTTCAGGTTCTGTGCAGGGTTCCGGGTTGTCAGTGTGCTGCGAAGCACGATACTCGATCCGGAATGGAAAAACCCCGGGTTTTGCTGCCTGCATCTCAGTGTTCCTATTGGCTTTTTGACAGTTCGGAAACCCTCATAGCGGTGGTTCATGGTAACTTTACCCGTTCGATGGTGTGGTTGTGTGGATTACTCCGCTCAGCACCAGGTTACATTCAGGTACTCAACATGTTCAATCCAGTCGAGTTGTTTCTCGATTGCTTGCAATCTCTCGGTCGATCACCTTTTTTCGGGCACTTTGCAAGCAGCCAGATCTGTTCCAAAGCCACGGTGGAGGTGGGTGTTCGAACCCGACAGTGTCTTGCACTATTGCTAGTCGCAACCCTGGCAGCCTGTTCCGGTTCCAGCGGCAGTGGCAGCGGAGGTGATGGCACCATCAGCCTGGATGAAGGCGCTGTCTATCCGATGATGGAGCAACTGAGCTATGAGGTCTTGCCCAGTAGTGGTGTTGAAGGTGCTGATACTGTGGAAAGTTGGGCCTGGGACAGCACACCCTTTCGCAGTGGCTCTCTGGTTGAGTGTCAAGGCGTGGCGCAATTTGATTCCAGTCTGGCGGTCAACTCTCTGGCAGAGGCTTGCAGTGTCGCCGCCAAATGTAACTTTTCATTTGACCAGTCGCAGTTAATTGATGCAGATGGCACCACCATCCCGCGGTTTGTGGTTGATGTGCCGGTTCTTAAAGCCCCGGTCGGGCTTGGCTATCAGTTGAGAGGGGTGACCAACCGTGGCGAGAGCATCGTCGCCTCGGCAACGTTTTGCCTGATACCGATCAATGATCCGCCGGTTGCCAGCTCTGACAGCTTTACGATTGTACAGGGTGAGAGTTTTTCCATTAGCGCCAACAGCCCGATCAATCTGCTTAGCAACGATGCCGATGATATCGACAGCTCCAACCAACCCCTGAGTGTATCTTCAACACCCGTGGTTCCACCACAAGTGGCCACGCAATTTGTTTTAAATGAAGACGGTGGGTTCAATTATCTCTATTCAGGTGATCTTGGAATTCAGGGAAGTGATCGTGTAGTAGACAGTTTTACCTATGAAATCTCTGACGGTTTGAATAGCAGCACTGCTGAAGTTCGCCTCACCATCGTGCAGCGCGATGATCCGCCAGTGCAGAACAATGATATCCCGGCGGTTACCGTGTTCGCCGGTATTCCAGCCGAGATTGATTTATCGGGAAATTTTTCCGACCCGGAGGGCAGCCAACTGCAGTTTGAGGTGGTACCCGGCAGCTTGCCTCCCAATTCCGACTTTGAACTTAGTGTGTTGGGTGTACTGAGTGGCTCGGCTTCTGGTAATGACATTGGCAATCACACGGTCACCATTATGGTATCCGATGCGACCGCGACCATCGACGCCAATTTTTTACTGACTGTGCTGGAAAACCAACCACCTTTTGTTAACCCGATTGGTGAACGGTTTATTGCTTTTGGTGAGCTCTTTAACCTCGATGTCTCGACGTTTTTCAATGACCCTGAAGGCATTGATCTGGTGTACACCATGACCACGCAACCGACTTCAGATCTGGTCATCAATCCTGACTCCGGTTTAATCACGGGGACCTTGCCGGAAGCAGGCAGTTACCAGGTCACTGTTAATGCAAGCGATGGCTTTAACCCACCCGTCAGCACGACCTTCGAGTTGAATCAGGGCGAGCGACCCAATCGGGCACCGCTATTCAATGGCACCATTGAAAATCAGGGCGTCACCGAGGGTGAGGCCATTACTTCTGTCAGTGGTGACTTCAGTGATCTGGATGAAGACACTTTGCAGTATTCCATTTCTTCCTTGCCGGCAGGCCTGGAGTTCAACACAGAAACCGGAGTACTGTCGGGGACGCCTACCCAGCTTGATACCTTTGCGCTGACCATAACTGCCACTGATCCGGATGGAGCCTCTGCCAGTTCCAATCAGTTCACTATCAGTGTGACTGCTCTGCCGAATCAACCGCCCACGGTTGCCTCAAGCGTGGCAGATCAATCCGGAGTTCTTGATGTTCAAATAGAGCCATTTTCGGCCAGTTTTGAAGATCCGGAAGGTGAAGCCCTAAGCTTTACAGCGACGGGCTTGCCCGATGGCCTGACCATTGATCAAGAGACCGGACTGGTTACCGGCATACCAGCTGAGACAGGCACTTTTCCTGTTGTGATAACTGCGGAAGATTCTGCAGGTGATACGGCATCGTCCAACACGTTTAATGTTGTGATAGATCCGCCAGCCAACTCCACGCCGGAATTCACTGGCTCCATAAACGATCAATCCGTTGTAGTAGGTACTGCGCTGCAACCTATCAGTGGGAGTTTCAGCGACCCTGATGGCGATACGCTGACGTTCAGCAGTACGCCACTGCCAGCAGATGTGACCATTGATCCTGATACGGGTGTCATCACTGGTACTCCGGATTCAGAAGGCACCACCACGGTTGTCGTCACCGCTACTGATCCATCCGGAGCGTCGGTTGAATCAAACGAATTTGACATCATCGTCAGTGAAGTACCCAACAGCAATCCGACTTTCTCTGGCGCCATTCCTCCGCAGACGGCTACAGTGGGCTTGACCGTCAACGGTTTTTCAGTTGCCGGTTTCTTCGATGATGCCGACGCCGGTGATTCCCTTGAGTTTTCCGAGTCCGCAGCGAATGGTTTGCCTGCCGGCTTGAGTGTTTCTTCCACAGGGTTGATATCGGGTACACCGACGACACCCGGTACTTCCACTGTCGTGATCGTAGCCACCGATGATGCGGGTGCCAGCGCGTCCTCAAATTCTTTTACCTATACTGTCAGCGCGGCAAATGTTGCACCTGATATCAGTTCACGCACCCCGGCAGGTACTGTCGGTATTGTGGTTGGTGGTGCAGAGACGATTGAGATCACGGTTGCGGACGAGTCGCTGACGACTCTTTCGTTTACCAGCACAAGTGGCAATAGTGGTGTTGCTACAGTGACGGCTGTTAGCGATACCCAATACTCGATTTCAGCTATTGATGAAGGGAGTACATCGATCACCATCACTGTGACTGATGAAGAGGGGCTGACCGATTCAGAGACAATCCCGGTCGTGGTGTCACCGCCGGATAATATTGCTCCGGTTATTGATTCCCGTACTCCCGCAGGTAGCTCACTGGGTGTTCTGTCCGGAGAGCAGCTGGGCGTGGCAGTGACCGTTATTGATGAAAATCTTCCCGGCGTTACTTATTCAGCTGTTAGCAGCAACCCGCAGTTTGCAACAGTTGCTACTGGAGC
>CALFCE010000029.1 GCA_937951215.1 uncultured Granulosicoccaceae bacterium | reverse complement strand
ACCCCGCAGAATAGCTTGATTCAAATAGGCCGGGTTCGGCATTGTCGATCGGTGCTTGGGCAGTCTCGTCGCCATTTTCAGAGGCGGAGTTTGCTGTGGCTGCACCGAGCTGAGGAACTTCGACCGTAGCTTGTGCAGCCTCGGTTGCCTGCCCTGCTTGGGGAAGCTGGTCGGCATCCGTTGAAGATCCACTCCCGGATCCACAAGCGGTGACAAGCGTGATTGCCGAGAGCATGAATAACTTCAGAATCAGCGTTGCCAAAAAGTTAGGGTCGTTCTTTTTCCAGTGCATTGTGTCGCAGGCCAGTCGAGGGTATTACATCGCGATCGTCATCAAGACGTTATCGGTGTGACCTCAGATCATTTACCCGCTACTGGTTAAAGTGAGAGGTGTATCTCGGTGCCAGTTTTGAAACTGCTGGTTACTACACAGTGCGACCCTGTTATCGCTCGTCGCCGATTGCCTGATCAGTCACGACCCTCAAGCACTACCATTGCGGTTACCAGATCTTTTTCATCGGAGAGTGTGAGGTGTCCGTGAACGATGCCGAGGCCGTCTGCCACGATTCTGGCCTGCCCGCCAATATGCAATAGTGGCTTTCCGAGGTCATCGTGAGAAACTGAAAAGTCCTTTAGCAGTACTCCTTGTCTTTCGCCCGTTCCCAGCGCTTTGACTGCAGCTTCTTTGGCTGCAAATCGCTTTGCCAGAAAACCTGCTATGCGATTGGGTGATGCCGATATTTCCTCAAGCTGCTGGAGTTCGCTGGCGGCCAGAAACCGCCGTGCGAAGCGGTGACCATGGCGTTCATAGACTCCTCCGATCCGGCTGACAGTGACCAGATCAACACCGATACCCTTGATCATACCGAACTCCCGTCTGACATCGCTCGCTGCGCCACAATACGCATCCACACTCTGAAGGCCCTGAACTGACTATCGTCAAGCGTGTCACGGGCAACCACCAATCGCTTGCGCTTGCCGTCGTGTGTTTTCAGCGCCAGTACGATGACCCAACTGCAAGTGAAACTACCGGGCAGTAGCTGGCAGACCGAATTCCAATCCGGTGTTTTGATATCCAGTAGCGTGTCGCTTCTCCAGTGAAGTGTGACCGGGCTCAGACTGCGACGCAAGCCCAACGCAGCACTACCGAGCAGCAGCACGGAGAGAACCAACAGGGTGAAATAGGTGGCCGTACTGATCAGCACGGCCGAGAGTGCGATTGCGTGGAGCACGATAATGATCAAGGTGAAGCCGGCTGACGGCTGCATCTCAAGTATCAAGGGCGGTGCGCATCTTCTGGATAATAGGGTCGAACTCCACACGGCTGGTTTTCCCGCTGACAAGGCTCATTACCTCCGGGTCCTGCATTTCCAGCAAGCTGTGAAAGTGTTGTTTCTGTTCATCCGTGGCATCCCTGTAATGATGATCCAGATAGGCCAGCATGGCCTGGTCCAACTCCCGCATGCCACGTCTGCACCTCCAGCGCAAACGCTTCATCTCTACATCCGTGGAGTTGGCCTCGTCATGCGTTGTCTCGTTCAGAGCCATGGTTGCAGTATGGGGTTGCAATATTGCGGGTTGAGAATGCCGGGTGGCAGATTATTCTGGCTAGATCCGTCTCTCAACCAGCATCTGCTTGGTTGATGCTATCGCTTTTGCCGGGTTAAGTCCCTTCGGACAAACCTTCGCGCAATTCATGATTGTGTGGCAGCGATACAATTTGAACGGATCTTCAACATTGTCCAGTCTTTCACCGGTGCTGTCATCGCGACTGTCAACAAGCCAGCGGTAAGATGCCAGCAGTGCAGCCGGGCCCAGGTACCGATCACTGTTCCACCAATAGCTTGGGCAGCTGGTGGAGCAGCACGCACACAGAATGCATTCGTAGAGCCCGTCGAGCAACTCACGATCTTCCGGTGATTGCAGCCGCTCTCGATCGGGCGGGGCAGGGCTGTCCGATTGTAACCACGGTTCTATCGACGCATATTGAGCATAGAAGTTGGTCAGATCTGATACCAGATCTTTTACCACCGGTTGGTGCGGCAAAGGGTAAATGGTGATGTCCCCTTCCACATCGGCCAGGGCCATAGTACAGGCAAGGGTGTTTGCGCCGTTGATATTCATCGCGCAAGACCCGCAAATACCTTCCCGACATGAACGGCGAAAAGACAAGGTGGCGTCCAGCTCACTTTTTATCTTTATGATAGCGTCGAGCACCATTGGACCGCAGGTGTCCATGTCGACATCGTAGGTGTCCAGTCGCGGGTTTTCGCCCGTATCCGGGGAATAACGGTAAACAGTAAATTTACGCGTATTGCCACTACCATTTTGAGCCGGGTAGTGGGTCCCCTTTTTGACAATGGAGTTTGCCGGTAATCTGAATTCAGCCATGTTCAGGAATTCCCTTAGTAAACGCGTTTCTTGGGAGGAACCACTTCGGTATCTTCATGAAGTGTGTACATGTGTACCGGGCGGTAATCGAGGGTTGTACTGCCTTTCTCGTCCACCCATGCAACGGTGTGTTTCATCCAGTTTTCATCATCTCTTTCTTCGTAATCATCACGGGCATGGCCGCCACGACTCTCGGTGCGTGTTGCTGCGCCGTGAATAATTGTCTGTGCCTGAGACAGCAGATTTTCAAGTTCCAGGGTTTCGACCAGATCGGTATTCCAGATAAGAGATTTGTCGGTAACAGAGATATCGGCAAAGCCGTCGAATATCTTTTGCATTTTTCCGGTGCCCTCAGCCAGCGAATCACCGTCACGGAATACTGCCGCGTGCTTTTGCATGGTGCGTTGCATATTGTCTCTCAGCTCTGACGTCGGTGTGCTGCCTGAGGCATTGCGCACGTGATCAAGGTGAGACAGGATCGGGTCATAGGCTGACTCCGGCAAAGGCTTGTGATTATCACCCGGTTTGATCAGCTCGGCAGCTCGCAGGGCCGCAGCTCGACCAAAGACAACGATGTCCAGCAGCGAATTGGAACCCAGACGATTGGCTCCATGGACCGACACGCAGGCAGCTTCTCCGATTGCCATCAAGCCGGGAACGATGTGTTCCGGGTCACCATCCTTGATGGTCATGACCTCGCCACGATAGTTGGTGGGTATGCCACCCATGTTGTAGTGAACTGTCGGCAGTACCGGAATGGGTTCTTTGTTGACATCCACCCCGGCGAAAATACGAGCTGACTCGGAGATACCGGGTAGGCGTTTTTCAGTCACTTCCTGCCCGAGATGCATCAGGTTGAGGTTGATATGGTCACCGTCGGCACCGACACCTCTACCAGCGTTGATCTCCATGGTCATGGAACGGCTGACCACATCACGTGATGCAAGGTCTTTGGCGTTGGGTGCATAGCGCTCCATAAATCGCTCACCCTCGGAGTTTGTCAGGTAACCGCCTTCACCTCGCACACCTTCTGTAATGAGTACACCCGCCCCATAGATACCGGTGGGATGAAATTGAACAAATTCCATATCCTGTAATGGCAGACCGGCACGCAGCACCATCGCGTTGCCATCACCTGTGCAAGTGTGGGCTGAGGTTGCGGAAAAGTAGGTACGCCCGCAGCCACCGGTTGCGAGCACGACGGTATGGGCCCGGAAGCAATGTAATTCACCGGTTGCCAGATCCAGTGACATGACCCCGCGGCACACACCATCATCCATAATCAAATCGATGGCAAAGTGCTCAATATAAAATTCAGCTTTATGCTTGAGAGATTGCTGATACAGCGTATGCAGGATAGCGTGGCCGGTACGGTCTGCCGCGGCGCAAGTACGTTGTGCAGTACCTTCCCCGAAATTGGTCGTCATGCCGCCAAATGGTCGCTGGTAGATCTTGCCTTCCTCGGTACGCGAAAAAGGCACGCCGAAATGTTCGAGTTCAATGACCGCAGGCACTGCCTCTCGACACATATATTCGATGGCATCCTGATCTCCAAGCCAGTCAGAGCCCTTGATCGTGTCGTACATGTGCCACTTCCAGTGATCTTCCCCCATGTTGCCTAAAGCAGCACTCATTCCGCCCTGAGCGGCCACGGTGTGCGATCGGGTCGGGAATACCTTGGTAACGCAGGCTGTTGATAGCCCTGCAGCTGCCATACCTAGCGTGGCACGCAGACCTGCGCCGCCAGCGCCGACAATGACAACATCATAGGCATGATCGATTACTTTGTAGCTGGTGGCCATATCTGCCTAGCTCCCGAATGCAATTTTTAGAACAGAAAAGATTCCGGTCACCGCTAACGCGACGCAGAGAAGTTTGACTGCGATGATACCGGCGGTGCGCAGTGGGGTACTGGAGACATAGTCTTCAATAATGACCTGCAAGCCCAGCGAAGCATGAAAAAATGCTGTCGCCAGCACCAGTATCAGCATGATCGCACTGAAAGGCGACGACAGCCATGTGGTAAATGTGTCGTAACTCATCTGCGGCAGAGAAGCTATCGAAAAACAAAACCAAAGACACAGGGGGGCGAGCGCGAGTGCAGTAAGACGCTGGTACCAGAAATGGCCTGTGCCTTCTTTGGCAGATCCATGTCCTTTGACCTTGGAGAGTGGGGTTCGGAGATTACTCATCAGTAGTTCCTGTCATATTCAAAGCTTCTGCGTTGGGTGCAGAGCGTGTGGTCCCGTGTCAGTTTTCAACCTGCCGTTAATGCAACTATCCAGGTCAGCACCGTCAGGATTGCTGCTGCGACTATGGCGATGCGCGCTGATTTTTCTGCCGCTTCGACCTCAAAGCCGTAACCCACATCCCAAAACAAATGCCGGATGCCATTACAAAAATGGAAAAAAAGCGCCAGCGTGAAACCAAATAATGCCAGGTAGCCAAACCACGAGGTAATAAGCCATTGTGCACCGGCATAGCTCTCCGGGCCTGCGGCGGCTTTAGCCAGAATGTATACCAGAGCGACTGCGCCAATACTGTTTGCAACGCCACTGGCACGGTTGCTAATGGACACAAGTGCCGTCAGCGGCAGCTTGTATATTTGCAAGTGCGGCGACATGGGTCTTTTGTCGGTCCAGGCCATGATCTTGGGTTCTCTCTGCGTTTTGTTAAATTCTGGGGATATGAAGCTCCCCGTTTAAATCAATTCTGCTTAAAAATCGATACAGCGTCCGTTTTTTTCCCAATCACCAAATCTTGTCGGATCAGGTCTGGTCGTATCAGACCCCGTTTTCGGGGCTTTGTCACTCCCGTTTGCAACATCATCGGCTTTGTTGTCCACCGGCTCATCGCTGCCATTCCCGCCCTCTGTTGCTGTAGGGGCCTGTCCGGATAGCGGGCTGTTTTCTGATAGTGGCTTGTTGTCAGTTTTTCGGTTGTCAGTTTTTTGGTTCATAGCCTGATATCTACGTTAACAATCACTGACGGGTTCAACGAATGTTGCAATTATCGGGATTGTTGCAATTTTCGGACATCTTCTGCACTTTATAAGGCCCGAGCACCAGTATGAGCTTCGGCCAAAGTTTTTATATGAGCCGCAGTAGAGTAGAGTCATCGCCTGACGCATGTGACGTGGGTCGCTCATGTATCTGTGGGAATGCAGACCGCGGGAATGCAATTTGCGAGCATGAAGTGTTTCGCGTTATCAGGATTGAGTTGCTGTACAGCACGGCTCCGTCGTTCGGCTGCCTTCTGACATTCCGTTCGATATCCGATGGATGATAGCTGGTCAATCATTGACACTCTCCCTGTGATGTTGTTTTGCGTTCTTCTCTTCAGTCTCTGTCTTCAGCATTTGGTCGACGAACTGATCGTCAAATTACCTGTCGATTTACCTGATAACCGCGATTGCAAGTTGAGAAACCGCATCGAAAGCTATATACAGTAGTGTAGCAAAATCTACCTGATGAATGGTGCCCGGGTTTCAATGCTTCGCAGATACCCGCAAAGCGCAGAAAATTACAATACTTTCCTAGAGTTATGCAATGAATCCAGAGCCAGTGAATCCAATTTGGAAACAATTCCTGTCTACCAGGGACTCGACTCGGGAGGGTAGCGCCGTTGCCAGCGCCAATGTGCCGAGCGGGCGGGAGGCCGGAGAGCCGAATTGGCTTGCAGATCTGTCGTCGTCGATTGGCATTCTGTCGGTGACTGGAGCAGACGCCAGCGAATTTTTACAGGCCCAGTTTTGTAACGACTTGACCACCATCCAAGGCCCCGGTGCCAACGGGCCGGGTGCGCCCGGTTTGCAATTGAACGGGTATTGTTCACCCAAGGGGCGACTGCTGGGTTTGTTCTGGATTTATCAACACGGCGAAAACGAGTTTCGTTTGCTGGTCTCGCGGGATTTGACCAAGTCTTTGAGCAGCAGGTTGTCCATGTTTGTGTTGCGCAGCAAGGTTGAGATAAAGGATGTAAGCGGTGAAATGGTGGCTATAGCAGCGGCAGGGCCCGGCGCTGAAGCAACAGTTGCAGGGTTGTCCGAGCTAGCAGGCAAGGTACCGCTTCCGTCCGGGGTCGTATTGGAATCCTCAGTGGCTGTGTTGGCTTTGCCGCTGCTGGAGCCCGCCTATGTGTTACTGGCAGATCCCGAGACGGCGCAGTCATTATGGGAGCAGCTGGCTGGAAACTTGATCGAGGTGGATGCCAATCGTTGGGAACTCGCCTGTGTCAGAGCGGGCGTGCCGACTGTCAGCCAACCTGTCGCAGACAAACTGATTCCGCAGATGCTCAATATGCAGGCCATCAACGGCTTGAGTTTTAAAAAGGGATGTTATCCGGGCCAGGAGATTGTTGCTCGTATGCAGTACCTCGGCAAGCTGAAACGCAATATGCGTTTGCTGTCGTTCAAGGGGCATATACCGGCTGTCGGTCAGTCAATTCAAACACCGGACGATGCTGATGCGGGTCTGGTCGTTCGGGTTGCCGAGACTGATGCAGCAGAGGCGCTGGCGCTGGTGGTCATGAAAATTAGTGTCGCCGTCTCAGATGTCCAACTTGAGACAGACAATGCAGTCGAGATCAACGAGATCGCATTGCCCTATAGTTTGGAGGTTTGATGTCAACCCAGCGACGGCCTGCTGTATATTGGCCATGATTGAAGTCTATCAGGCCCAGAACATGGTAGACGCCCAATTGCTGTGCGACCAGATGCTGTCCGAGAACATACCTGCTGTGGTTAAAGGAGGCTATTTAAGCGGAGCAGCCGGAGAGCTGCCGGTAGGTTCGCTGATCAGTATATGGATCGAGCGCCGTGGCGATTTGCAGCGTGCCCGCGAGGTGGTCAAAGCTTATGAGCAACGATTGCAGGCACCCAGCCATCCGCGCATCTGCAGCTCCTGCAATGAATCATCTCACTCAAACTTCAGTCATTGCTGGAACTGTCAGGCACCACTAAACGAGTAGTTGCTTCCTCGCAGGGTTGCATCGAACCGCTGCAGCGTGATTCTCACCGATGGCCCGATCTGCCGCTAAAAATCCTGTGGAGTGAAGCCACTGCGGTAGACCCAGTGGAGTAGACCCAGCTCAGTATACCCAGTGCAGTTGATTCAGCGCAGTAGACCCAGTGCGGTTGATTCAGTGCAGCAGGGCGAACATTTTGCGCCGGTACTGACCTGCCAGCGGGTCATCTCCCAGCACGTCGAACAGATTCAGCAATTTTTTACGTGCAGCGCCATCGTTGTATTCCGGGTCCTTCTGCAGCAACACGAGCAATTGATCCATGGCTGACTCAACCTCTCCAGCCATCGCACTATGGATAGCACAGTGATAGCGAGCTTCACTGTTGTTCGCATCCTTGGCCAATTCTGCTTGCCAGTGGCCCGCATCTTTGTCGTTATCGCTTTCGCCGGCCAGCTCCAGCATGCCAGCGAGACGACGACCAGCAGTGCTGTCCTTTTCCTCTTCAGGCAGGGCGCTGACGCAGCTTTTAGCTGTCTCCAGGTCACCAGTCGCGATACACACCTGACCCAGCGCAAGCAGTATCTGACCATTTGCCGGGTCTTCAGCCTGCGCTTTTTGCAGCAATTCACGGGCTCCTGCTGCATCGCCATTTTCAAATAACTGCATGGCTTGCTCTACCGAGCTGTCTATCGGTGCTTCTGCTTCTCCGGCGGCTTCGACATGTTTGTCGATAAAAGATCTGACTTCGGCCTCTGGCAGAGCCCCCATAAATTCATCGACCAACTGACCGTCTTTGAAAAGCTTGATCGTGGGCAGGCTTCTAATGCCGAGCTGTTGCGCGATTCCCTGATGTTGCTCTGTATCGAGCTTGGCCAGGATAAATCGGCCATCATATTCAATTGCCAGTTTTTCCAGGATGGGCATCAGTGTTTTACAAGGGCCACACCAGTCAGCCCAGAAATCAACCAGAACAGGCACATTAGCCGAGCCTTCGACGACGACCTCAACAAAATTGGTTTCATCGAGCGGTATTATGTAGGGTGATTCAGCCATGGCTCTCTTTCCGTACTAAAATGATTATGGTTGTATTGAAGCTGCCGGTGGTAGCTGCATGCAGTTGCTGTGGCCGGACGGACCGGCTCTGCCTTCTGATGCAAGTTTGGTGGCTTAACCCGCTATTATCAAGGCCTGCGACACCTAAACTTTGCGCGGTACTTGTGTTTTTTGGCCGAAAGCCTTGCAAAAGGAAGTGCAGATACCGCACGGCATGACCTGACAGGGTTGCCAGCTCGTCCCTCGATAGTACAGCCGAGGTCTTGTGCGACGGGAGATTACAGCCCTCCGGGCTGGATCGCCAGGATACCGCACGGCAGGTGGTGTCCTTGTGCCTGCAGGTTGTAGCGCTACCCAGCGTAGTTTCGGGTAGACTGCGCACCCGTTGATCAACAGATAATTCCCATTGAGCGAAAACCGTTTTGAGTAGAAAAACAGCTGTAAAAGAATATAACGCCGCGGCCATCGAGGTTCTCAGTGGTCTGGACCCGGTACGAAAAAGACCGGGCATGTACACCGATACCACTCGTCCCAATCACCTGGCGCAGGAAGTCATTGACAACAGCATCGATGAAGCACTGGCCGGTCATGCTTCTGAAATATCGATCACGCTTTATAAGGACGGGTCGTTGGAAGTGGTTGATGACGGTCGTGGAATGCCGGTTGACATGCACCCTGAGCTGAAAGTGCCCGGTGTCGAAGTGATCATGACCACCTTGCATGCGGGTGGAAAGTTTTCCAATGACAATTATCGTTTTTCAGGTGGACTGCACGGTGTGGGTGTATCCGTGGTTAACGCCTTGTCGAAGAAGGTTGAGGTGACGATCAAACGTCAGGGTGTCGAATTTTTAATGACGTTTAAAAATGGCGATATCAATAAGCGGCTGAAGCCCGTAGGTAAAGTCGGGCAGCGCAATACAGGTACCGCGATTCGATTCTGGCCAGATAAATCCTATTTTGATTCAGACAAATTCTCGCGCACCAAGCTACGCCACTTGTTAAGGGCCAAGGCAGTATTATGCCCCGGTCTGAGGGTGCGAATGCATGACCAGGAAAGCGGGGACAAGGATGAATGGTTATACGAAGACGGCATATCCGATTACCTGAAATCAGCTGTAAGTGGGTTCGATACATTACCCGACCAGCCTCTGACAGCGAGTATGGCAGCTACGACCGAGGCGGCCGATTGGTCGTTTTTATGGTTACCGGAAGGCGGTGAGCTGGTACAGGAAAGCTACGTTAATCTGGTACCGACAGCACAGGGCGGAACCCATGTTAATGGTATGCGAACCGGCTTGACGGAAGCTTTGCGGGACTTTTGTGATTTCAGAAGCCTGCTTCCGCGCGGGATCAAAATAACCGCTGAAGATGTCTGGGACAATGTTTGTTTTGTGTTGTCTGCCAAGTTGGAAGATCCGCAGTTCTCTGGCCAGACCAAAGAGCGACTATCCTCCCGCGAATGCGCGGTCTTTGTCGCCGGTATTGTAAAAGATTCGTTCTCCCAGTGGCTCAACCAGCACCCCGAGACTGGCGACTTGATTGCCGCAATGGTGATAGCGAATGCACAGAAGCGTGCTCGCGCCGGTAAAAAAGTGGCGCGCAAGAAAGTGTCGGCAGGACCCGCTCTGCCTGGGAAGCTGGCTGATTGTGCGTCCACCGATCTTGCCCGCACCGAGCTGTTTCTGGTGGAAGGGGATTCGGCTGGCGGTTCGGCGAAGCAGGCGCGGGATCGGGAATTTCAAGCGATCATGCCACTACGGGGCAAGATCCTGAACACTTGGGAGACCGAGCCTGATCAGTTGTTCGGGTCTCAGGAGGTGCATGACATCTCCGTTGCGCTCGGGCTTGAACCCGGTAGCAGTGACTTGTCGAAACTGCGTTACGGCAAAATCTGTATTCTGGCCGATGCCGACTCGGATGGCGCGCATATCGCCACGTTGCTGTGTGCATTGTTTGTGCGCCACTTCAGGCCGCTGGTTGCTGCCGGCCATGTCTATGTCGCCATGCCACCGCTTTACCGGATTGATGTGGGCAAGGAAGTTTTCTACGCCGTCGATGATGCAGAGCGCCAAGGCATTATGGATCGCATTGAAGCTGAAAAGAAAAAAGGCAAGGTTAGCGTGACCCGTTTCAAGGGCTTGGGCGAGATGAACCCACTGCAGTTGCGCGAGACCTCGGTCGCTCCGGACACACGCCGCTTGATTCGACTTTGTATCGATGCCGGAGACAACACTAATGCCACGATGGACATGATGCTGGCCAAAAAAAGGTCTGCTGACAGAAAAAAGTGGCTTGAATCCAAAGGTGACCTCGCGGAAATCTGAGGATTCGCCACGTAATCTGAAAATCATGACACTACCAAACTACTTGTACGAGGCAGGCCCGGCAGCAGGACAGAGCGTGCAAGTTTTGCCAGGTCTTTTCTGGGTGCAAATGCCGCTGCCCTTTGCACTGGATCACGTCAATGTCTGGTTGCTCGAACATGATGGTAGACAAACCATCATCGATACCGGTATCGACAACTCGACCCTAAGGGGTCATTGGCAGACACTGCTTTCACGGCCAGAGTCGCAGCCCGATACCCTCTTGATCACTCACTATCATCCCGATCATTGTGGGCTGGCGGGCTGGTTGCAACAGCAGTGTCAATGTCGAACGGTCTTCAGTTCTCTCGAATTTGCCCAGGCCACTCGTGCGAGAGGTGCTTCTGATAGCGAATTTGGCGAGGGACAGAGTCAGTGGTACCGCCAGCATGGTATGGCTGTGGATTTGGCGACTGAGCTCGGAGCGGCAGGCAATACCTATAAACCACTGGTCCATGATTTACCCGAGCAACCACTGCTGCTTTCGCAAGGGGACTGTTTTGAGTCAGGGACAGCCAGTAACGGCAGCCTGGCGCAATGGCAGGTAATAACCGCTGCCGGTCATTCACCCGAGATGATCTGTCTTTACAACGAAGATTTGAACGTATTGATTGCCGGGGATCAGGTTTTGCCGGCAATCACTCCAAACGTCAGTGTCAGCTGGTATATGCCGGACGAAAATCCTCTACAGAGTTTTTTTTCTTCCTTCGAGCAGTTTGCGCATTTGCCAGACGACGTTATGGTATTACCATCCCACGGGCTACCTTTTCGGGGCTTGCACGCGCGATTGCAAGCGGTAAGAGATCATCATGACGAGCGTTTTGACAGAATACTTGATGCCTGCCGACAGCCGCAGACGGCGTTTGGGTTGCTGCCCGTATTGTTTAAACGGGAGCTTGATCGGCAGCAGTTGTTCTTTGCGATGGGAGAGAGCATCGCACATCTCAGGTACTTGTCGCGGGCAGGTCAGCTTGCTGTTGAGAAGACGGATGGTGTCGAATTTTACAGTCTTGCCTGAAGTCGGCCTTTTTGCCGTCAGTTTGGCTTTGGGGATAGACACCAAATTACCCCTTGTTATAAAATGACGGCGGAAGTCGCGCGAGGGGAAAAGACATTATCTAGCTGATAATAACTTTTCCCTTTTTTATGCGCTTTTACCTGCGCCCTTTCATGTACTCTTTTATAAGTTCTGGCAATCCACCTCAACGACCTTATACCTGCTGCTGACACTCCACGTGAGCGCAGGATAATCAGAGTGCGGAAAGATGCATTCAACCTGACTGGAATCATAACAATCGACGCAATTACCCGGCTTGAAAAAGAGTTCATTCCGTCAACAACGCGAGCCGAGCTTGTGTTGGCCGATGGTCGTCGATTCAGTGGTTATTCGATTGGTGCCCCGGGCTTGGCAATTGGCGAAGTCGTCTTTAATACATCGATGACCGGTTATCAGGAGATCCTGACAGACCCGTCCTACAGCCAACAGATTGTTACACTAACCTATCCACATATCGGTAATACCGGCACCTGCAGTACCGATGCCGAGTCATTTCAATCACATGCGTCAGGGCTTGTCATCAGGAGCTGCACAGGCTTGGGCAGCAACTGGCGTAATCAGGCCGATTTGCCTGCCTGGCTACGCCAAAACCAATTGGTTGCCATTGCCGAACTTGATACCCGAAGCCTGACCAGACACCTGCGTCAACAGGGTTCAATGGCGGGTTGTATCATCACCGACGATGCTGAAGGTCACGCCGAGGCAGAGGCTGATTCTCTCTCGCAACAAGCCTTGATGGCCGCTAGTGGCTTCCCTGGTCTGTCCGGTCTGGACCTCGCTCAGGCTGTTACCTGCGACAAGCCGTATCAGTGGTTGCACAGCTCATGGGCGCTGGAGACCAATAGCGGTACCGAGCACGCCTCCGCCGATCTGCCGCATCATGTTGTGGCGATGGACTTCGGTGTAAAGCATGCGATTCTACGGATGTTGGTGGACCGGGGTTGCCGGCTGACGGTGGTACCCGCGACCACCTCGGCAAAAGACATCATCGCGCTGCAGCCGGATGGAGTGTTCCTTTCCAATGGACCCGGTGACCCTGAACCCTGTACCTACGCCATAGAAACGATCAAAACATTGTTGGAACTTCGCACGCCACTGTTCGGTATCTGCCTGGGCCATCAGCTGCTGGCTCTGGCAGCTGGAGGAAAAACGGTGAAAATGAAATTTGGTCATCACGGTGCGAATCACCCTGTTCTTGAACACTCGACTGGCAGGGTGATGATCAGTAGTCAGAACCATGGCTTTGCGGTAGATCCCGACAGTGCGGGCTCCAACGTGCAGGTGACGCACACATCACTATTCGATAAATCAATCCAGGGTATCGAAATAGAAGGTACGCCGGCATTCGGTTTTCAGGGCCACCCCGAAGCGAGCCCTGGACCTCATGATATGGCGACGCTTTTTGATCGCTTTATTGAATCCCTGAAAACCGCCTGATCGTAGCCTTCCTATGCCTAAACGCACTGATATTAAATCAATCCTGATTATTGGCGCAGGGCCAATAGTGATCGGGCAAGCCTGTGAGTTTGATTACTCCGGAGCACAGGCCTGCAAGGCACTGCGTGAAGAGGGGTATCGGGTCATCCTGGTCAATTCCAACCCGGCCACCATCATGACTGATCCCTCCATGGCTGATGCCATCTATATCGAACCGATAGAGTGGTCGACGGTCGCCAGGATTATCGAACGAGAGAAGCCCGATGCACTGTTGCCCACCATGGGAGGCCAGACCGCCCTGAATTGCGCGCTCGACCTGGAACGCGAAGGTGTATTGGCCGAGCATGATGTGGAAATGATCGGTGCTACACGCGAATCGATAGATATGGCCGAAGATCGTGACAAATTTCGTCAGGCCATGGCTGAAATCGGGCTGTCGACTCCCCGTGCTGTCATCGCCCACAGTCTTGAAGAAGCCAGACAGGGTCAAACCCAGATTGGATTTCCCTGCATTCTCAGACCTTCATTCACCATGGGCGGTAGTGGTGGTGGCATTGCCTACAATCAGCAGGAGTTTAACGAGATCGTTACTCGTGGTCTGGATCTCTCGCCGACCACAGAGGTGTTGATTGAAGAGTCGGTGCTGGGGTGGAAGGAATATGAAATGGAGGTGGTGCGGGATGGCGCAGATAACGTCATCATTGTTTGTTCGATTGAAAACCTCGACCCGATGGGCGTCCATACCGGAGATTCCATTACCGTAGCACCCGCACAGACCTTGACTGACAAGGAATACCAAATCATGCGTGATGCCTCCATCAGCGTCATCCGCAAGATTGGTGTTGATACCGGAGGCTCCAATGTGCAGTTTGCGATTAACCCTGCCAATGGAGCGATGATTGTCATTGAAATGAATCCGCGGGTGTCTCGCTCATCAGCGCTGGCCTCCAAAGCGACGGGTTTCCCAATCGCCAAAATTGCAGCCAAGCTCGCTGCCGGATACACCCTGGATGAACTGGATAATGAAATTACCGGAGGGGCGACACCTGCCTCGTTTGAGCCGGCGCTGGATTACGTTGTAACAAAGATTCCACGCTTTACCTTTGAGAAATACCCGCAGGCAGATTCGAGACTGACCACGCAAATGAAGTCGGTTGGTGAAGTGATGGCGATTGGCCGAACCTTTCCGGAATCATTGCAAAAAGCCATGCGAGGGTTGGAAACCGGCTACGACGGTTTTGATGAAGTGTTGGACAAACACGATTCCCCCGACCTGCTTCAGAGTACGTTGAAAAGCGAGTTACGGGAACCCGGGCCGCAACGATTGTGGTTTCTGGCTGAAGCCATCCGCTGCGGCTTTGATGTTGAACAGCTTTACTCACTCACTCACATTGATCGATGGTTTTTGCGCCAGATAGATTCACTGCTCACTGTGGAAAGTTGCGTACAGGAACTGACACTGGGCCAGATTGATGCTGCCCTCATGATGCAATTGAAAAGAAAAGGTTTCTCTGATCGCAGGCTTGCGCGCCTGCTTGCGGTGGAGGAGCAAGCGGTCAGGCAGAGACGCTGGCAACAGGCTATTCACCCGGTCTACAAACGGGTTGATTCGTGTGCGGCTGAGTTCGACAGCACCACAGCCTATTTGTACTCAACCTATGAAGAAGAGTGTGAGGCGGTGCCAACTGATCGCCGCAAAATAATGGTGTTGGGCGGAGGTCCGAACCGCATCGGGCAGGGGATTGAGTTTGACTACTGTTGCGTACACGCTGCACTGGCTCTAAAGGCAGATGGATATGAGACCATCATGGTTAACTGTAATCCGGAGACAGTCTCCACTGACTACGATACTTCGGACAAACTGTTCTTCGAATCGTTGACTTTGGAAGATGTTCTGGAGATCGTGCGTTGTGAAAATCCGGCTGGCTTGATTGTCCAGTATGGCGGGCAAACACCGTTAAAGCTGGCACGAGAATTGGAGGCCGCCGGTGTACCGATTATTGGTACATCGCCGACTGCAATCGATTTGTCCGAAGATCGCGAGCAATTTGGGAACCAGCTGCGTCGTTTGGGCTTGAAGCAACCCGACAATGCCACGGTTCGAAGTATGGATGAAGCGGTGGTTGCAGCAAAAACCATCGGCTTTCCTCTGGTGGTTCGCCCATCCTATGTACTTGGAGGACGGGCAATGGAAATTGTCTATGATGAGGACTCACTGCGAAAATACATGACGCAGGCAGTGCAGGTGTCCCATGACTCCCCGGTGTTGCTGGATCGGTTTCTGGACGATGCCATTGAAGTGGATGTGGACGCCGTTTGTGACGGTACTGATGTGGTTATTGCCGGAATCATGGAGCACATTGAAGCGGCTGGAGTGCATTCTGGCGATTCCGCCAGCTGTCTGCCGCCGCATTCCCTCACTGAACAGGTGCAGGAACAACTTCGGGCCCAGGTTCGCTTGATGGCTCTGGAGCTTGGTGTTGTAGGTTTGATGAATACCCAATTTGCGCTGAAGGGCGACGAGATCTATGTGCTTGAGGTTAACCCGCGAGCATCGCGTACCATCCCCTTTGTATCCAAGGCTACTGGCATCCCCTTCGCGCAGATTGGCGCTCGTTGCATGGCCGGAATCTCGTTACAAGATCAGGGGGCCCTGACCGAACCCAAACCCGCTTTTTTCTCAGTCAAGGAATCCGTTTTTCCGTTTGCAAAGTTTCCCGGCGTTGATCCGGTGCTGGGCCCGGAAATGAAGTCAACCGGGGAGGTAATGGGGGTAGGCAGATCTTTTGCCGAAGCCTTCGGCAAAGCCACTCTGGCCACCAATATGCGGCTGCCAGTCTCTGGCTGTGCATTTCTTAGTGTGTGCGACCGTGATAAACCGGTGATTGTGGAAGTCGGGCGTGTTCTGGCCGAATTGGGGTTTTCGCTGGTGGCTACCGGCGGCACCTGTGATGTGTTGCTTGATGCTGGTCTGGACTGTACGCGGCTTAACAAGCTCAAGCAGGGGCGTCCCAACATACTCGATCAACTGAAGAATCGCGAAATTGACTTTATCGTTAATACCACTGAGGGTAGTAAAGCGCTGACGGACAGCTACTATATAAGACAGGAGGCATTGGCAGGGCATGTAGCCTATGCGACGTCCATATCGGCGGCCAAGGCAATGTGTGCCTCGATGTCTCTAGCTATTTCCGGGGCCGGAAACGACGGGATCTATAGTCTTGATCAAATACATGAGGGGAAAGCATGAGCAGTAAAGTACCAATGACCGTTAGAGGTGAAGCTGCGTTGCGAGAGGAGTTGACTGACCTGAAGTCTGTGCAGAGGCCTGCCGTTATCGAAGCCATCGCCGAGGCCAGGGCCCATGGTGATCTGAAGGAGAATGCCGAGTACCACGCGGCACGCGACCAGCAAAGCTTTATTGAGGGCAGGATCAAGGAGATAGAAGGCAAGCTTGGAAACGCACAGGTCATTGATGTGACCAAACTTAATTCTACTGGCCGGGTTGTATTCGGAACAACAGTGGAATTGCTGGATCTGGATAGCAACGAAAATATTACCTACCAAATCGTCGGCGACGATGAAGCTGATTTTTCAGCCAACAGAATTTCGTTTAACTCCCCTGTGGCCAAAGCCTTGATTAAAAAAGAAGAGGGTGACGAAGTCAGTGTTGAGACTCCCGGCGGTGGTAAGGAATATGAAATTATCGCAGTCAAATATATCTAGAAGCCATCTCAAAATCAGAGCATGTGCGCAAGATCAAGGCGCGGGTCGACCG
>CALFCE010000028.1 GCA_937951215.1 uncultured Granulosicoccaceae bacterium | reverse complement strand
CTATCGAACAAGTTGGCAACACGGCCGCTTTTCTAGCGTCCGGGATGTCCTCAGGTATAACCGGCCAGGTAATTTATGTTGATGGCGGTTTCAATGTGGTAGCGATGCCAGGAGATGCCGGTTAAATGTGCAGAGGGAGTTGAGAACATTCCGATGTGGGAACAAGCTCTCTACCTGTCGATATGATAATACCGAAGCCCCAACAGTGGGTACGGGATGGTTTTGGGGACGACCCGGAAGAAACGCGCCTTGATCAGGCATACATACTCTGAGTTTTGAGAAGGCTTCCCGCAGCCTGACAAGGGCAGCAAAATGCCGGCCGCCCCAACCGGATCTATTGGGCTAGTAAAGCAGTAGGCTGCGAATTTTCGCAATAGATAAACAAACAACCGTTCCAAAAACCAGAGAAACAACTAAAACAAGCGAATTACCGCCAACGCTGCCCCAAAATATGATAAACGCAAACCATGCTGGTATCAGCAAAATGATCAGCATCACTCCGCTAACCACCCCCAAAGTCAACGACTCACCAATAGCTGATTGCGGATTGACTCGATAGATAATAAAACCTGAAAGAAAGGAAGAAATCAGCGCAATCACACCCGAAAATGCCACAGCTAATCCGACAGTGATGAGTAACAGTCCATCACCCATGCCACGCTCTCCGTGCCCATCTCCTCCCAATATAAGCCAGAAAAACAGCATCACTATTGTAGAAGTAATCGCAGCGCTAACCGTTACGTTCCTGATGTATTTCCAGAACCCACTTATTTTCATCCGACCTTAAACAACTGTTCAGATACTGCTGGTCATCAATGCTCGCAAGGAGCCGAACAGTGTCTCTGGCTTCAATCTATTCTGAAACCGTCTGAAGATCATGCTCAGGTTTGCCCAACCGTGTCTTTGCTTCTACTGCGTTTGATAATAATTCATCAATTCTTCATTGGTCTCGATTTTACTACCGGCGCGCAGATGTTCGAGCATCAGGGAGAACTCGGCATTGCCAAGGCGCGGATTGGCAGCCACAAATTCTTGCTCTGCCTCTTCATCTTCAGCCTCAACCGAGATTTCCTTGAGTACCATCATCATACGATCACCGTTGCCAAGAGTCAGGGATTCGACTACCGGAGCATCGGGCGCGGGTTTGGCCAGGGAGAACAGTTTTTGTATCGCTTCTCGATCAAGATCGGTGGATTGCCGGCCAATCTCAAGATCGGTCGTCAACTCGCCATTGTTATCGTCGGCTAATGCCTGCAGATCAGCGCCCGGACTATAGCCTTCACCTGCAGCGGCAAGCGCCGCATCAAGCACTTCTGCCGCCTTGTTGGTTTTGACGGTATCCACGACCTGATCACGCACATCGTCCAAGGTCTGTGGACGTGGGTCCTCGTGCTCCAGCGTTCTCAGCACCATGACCGACTGTGGGCCCAGATCGATCACTTCAGAGTTCAGCCCACCATTGAGTACGTCATCGGTCAGTGCGGTTGTCAGAATAATCGGATTTGACAGCTCGGGAGCGGTGTCAGGAGTTCCATCGATCCAGTCGGATTCCTGAATCTCAAGCCCGGTAGCATCTGCTGCCGAATCCAGGGCATCCGGATTGTCGAAAGATTGTTCGATCAGGATGTCATAAAGATCCTGGTAGTCACGTTGAGCTGTCTCTTGCTTGAATGACGCAATGACTTTTTCTTTGGCTTGCTCAAACGTTTCACCCTTTTCCGGTACGATCTCATCGAGGCGTACCAGGTGGATACCAAACTGTGTGCGTACCGGCTCGCTCAAGCTGCCAGATTCACTCAGCGCAAACACGGCTTCTTCAAACTCCGGCACCATTGCGCCTGGTGCAATCGCCCCGAGCGAGCCGCCTTGCTCTGCTGTACCCACGTCATCAGAGAACTCTTTGGCTAGCGCTGCGAAGTCCTCACCGGACTCGACTCTGGACTTGATGTCCAGCAACTTCTGGCTGGCTTCGTCCACATCATTGTCACTCGCGTCTTCATCCAGACTGAGCAGGATATGGGAAGCTTTACGCTCCTCGGGTACCAGGTAGCTGGATTTGTTTTCTTCAAAATACGCAGCAGCTTCCTCATCGCTGACATCGATATCATCGGCAATTGCAGCAGCATCCAGGCTCAAGTATTGAATTTTTACTCGTTGAGGAAACATGAAAGTTTCAGCGTTTTCATCGAAGTAGGCTTGAACCTCGGCGTCTTCGACTTCAGTCTCTTCTTTCAACGGGGCCATGGCGAAGGTGACGGTGTCGATTTTACGAACCTGACGTGTCAGCTCGTCCAGTGCCTTTTGTTCAGTTGGCAGTACAAACGAAGTGTCGACTATGCCAGCACGGAACTGGCCCAGAGCAGCATCTTCCCGAAAGCTGTTTTCGAACGCATCAGCCGAGGTTCCCGACGAACGCAGCAGCATAAAATAGCGCTCTTGATCAAATACACCATCTGTCTGAAATTCGGGCCTTTCGGCTATCGCAGATGCCAGTGTTTTATTACTGACAGCAAACCCATTGTCTCGAACGGTGTTACGCATGACCTGAGAGGTAAGCAGCCCATCGAGCGCCTGCTCCCTCAATATACTTTCGTCAGCAAACCCATCCGGAATCTGACCACCAAACATTTGAGCCATGCGTCGCCTTTGTTGCGAGTAGGCCTGTTCGAATTCACGAACGCTTATCTCTTCCCCATCTACTTTGGCAGCATAGCTGGCTCCACCGCCACTGAAATAGGAGCCAATTCCGAACAGCACGAAAGGAATACAAATGATCGTGATCAGGGTGTACTTAATGGGCTTGGAATTTCTAACCGTTTCGCGCAGATCTAATAACATGGGCTCACCAAGTATGATGTTCAGTTAAACACAATCGAACAATTCTAAAGGTTGGATGCCAAATTGGCTACTTTCAACGACTTTCCGGTTGCCAGCAGCGTGCCAGATCAAGAGGCATGGTTGGCAGATGACATGAGAGCCTGAGCCACGGCAGAGGCATTTGAGGAAGATCCTGAAGCAGGACAAAACCGGAATAACGGAAACCATGAGAAGATGGCGGAGCGGACGGGACTCGAACCCGCGACCCCCGGCGTGACAGGCCGGTATTCTAACCAACTGAACTACCGCTCCATCGACTCATTGCTTCCTTGTTGGCGACTCATGCAAAGCTCTCATGAACGACTCAACAAGTTTTTCTGATACACATTTGATGCCACGATCATCGATGTTCAACTGCCCAGTGAACTGCCTTGTGGCCGTCTGAGCCGAGCTGCTGAACCTCGCTGATTGCTAAGTGTATTTCAGAGTTATCAATCTTGCCAGTGTATTTTAACCTAATTCGTGCATTTTGATTTTGAACCGGCTGTACTAACTCTTTGTCTCCCCAAACTTTCGAGATACTTGCGACTGATAAAACAAAAAACGTGATCAGCTATGTGATCACGTTTGTCGTATTCTCTACGAAAACTGCCGACCCAATGTACCAAATTATGGCTTTAAACCAATTTCTGGCTTCAGACCTATTTCAGGCGGTCTGAAAAACAATGGTGGGTGCTGAGGGGATCGAACCCCCGACCCTCGCCTTGTAAGGGCGATGCTCTACCAGCTGAGCTAAGCACCCGGTCGTTTGGAGCGGGCTAGTTTACAGATTCCTTGAGGCCTTTACCAGCCTTAAAGCTAGGCATATTTGACGCCGGGATCGGAATCGGCTCACCGGTGCGAGGATTTCTGCCTGTACGTGCTTCTCTCTTGCGAACCAGGAAGGTTCCAAAGCCAACCAAGGTGACCTGATCACCGGATTTGAGCGCATCAGTGATGCTATCGAGGACCGCGTCTACAGCTGCGGTAGCCTCTGATTTCTGCATTCCGCCCTTTTCAGCAACGGAATCTATAAATTCAGCTTTATTCATTAATTTTTCCTCTGAACATAAAATTTGCACGCAGCGGTATAGCCTGCATGGGTAACAAAACTGTGCCTGGACAGCGTACTGGAAACACTGCGTCCGCCATTTGTCTCAGTACCTGTCCATCATGCTTGCCGGACAAGTTTTTCCTGACTGAAGATCTCCTGCAGTTAAACCGCACAATTAACGAGCTGGCCATGCTGTTTACGTCGTCACCATTAAGCGTAGCAATTGAGCTGGCGAGTGTTGGTTTTTTTTTGCCAGACTGGTTCCTGACTATTTGCCAGATCACCGGCGACTGCAGCCAACAGCTGTTAAACGTCAATGATACGCTACTTATTGCGTAATTGTAGGAGAAAACCGCATTGTGCTGCGGTTTCTAGCAACAATTTAATGATGTCTGACAGTTTCGGACTTGTCGTCATCCGGTTCGTCAGCAGGTGTGACAGCTCCCGCAACCGGATCAGCCGGAGAAACTGCATTTTGATTCACTAATGCGAGGGCAAGAACTTCATCTATCCAGCGCACGGGAGTGATGGTCAGGCCGTTTTTAATCTCGTCCGGTATTTCAGCCAGATCCTTTCGATTCTCTTCAGGAATAAGAACGGTTTTGATGCCGCCACGCTGCGCCGCCAGCAGTTTTTCCTTGAGACCGCCGATGGGCAATACTTCACCACGCAGTGTGATCTCACCGGTCATCGCCACGGTGGCAGACACGGCTGCATTGGTTAACACCGAGACCAGCGCCGTACACATGCCAACACCGGCACTAGGCCCGTCTTTCGGGGTAGCACCTTCCGGCACGTGTACGTGGATATCAAACTTCTCATGGAACTCAGGATCAATATCCAACGATTCAGCCCGGCTCCTGACGACTGTCATCGCCGCTTTGATGGACTCCTGCATGACATCACCGAGCTGCCCGGTATAGTTAAATTTACCCTTTCCCGGTACCAGCGCAGCCTCAATTGTCAGCAGCTCACCACCCACCGAAGTCCAGGCCAGACCGGTTACCTGCCCAATCTGGTTTTTGTCCTCTGCCCGGCCAAAACGAAATTTCTGAACACCGAGATAGTCATCGAGGTTTTGCGCGTTAACTTCAATTGGCGCGGGTTTGAATTTCTGTTTCTTGATGCCGGAGGCCCCACTACCCTCAATAGCCTTGCTCTCGACTTGAGTATTCTCGACTTGAGTATTCTCGACTTCCGCGCTGGCAGCCGCACTCGATTGCGAATCAACAGCAGGCTTGGTAGACGTGGACTGCTTGTCTTCCTGCCATGCAATTCTGGCCAGGGAATTCTCGGTAACAACCTTGCGACACACCTTGGCAACTTCACGCTCAAGATTACGTACCCCGGCCTCACGGGTGTAAGCCCTGATAATGCCAAGCAAGGCGTCGTCTGCAATCGACAATTCAGATTTCTTTACACCGTTATCTTTTCTCTTGCGCGGGATCAAATAACGCTTTGCAATATTCAGTTTTTCAAATTCGGTATATCCGGGGATTCGAAT
Organism: uncultured Granulosicoccaceae bacterium; assembly: GCA_937951215.1. Lineage (GTDB taxonomy): Bacteria > Pseudomonadota > Gammaproteobacteria > Granulosicoccales > Granulosicoccaceae > CALFCE01. The sequence continues at coordinate 15,620 of CALFCE010000028.1, read as the reverse complement.
AACTTCCATCCTGTCCAGCAGAGGCTCTGGAATATTCATGGTGTTGGCGGTTGCCACAAACATGACATCGGACAGATCATACTCAACCTCGAGATAATGATCGGTGAAGGTATGATTTTGTTCAGGGTCGAGCACTTCCAGTAATGCCGACGAAGGATCACCGCGGAAGTCAGTGGACATCTTGTCAATTTCGTCCAGCAGGATAAGCGGATTGCGCTTGCCTACCTTGGCCAGATTTTGAACGATTTTTCCAGGCATTGACCCTATGTAGGTACGTCGATGTCCGCGTATCTCTGCTTCATCACGCACCCCACCCAAGGCCATTCGGCTGAATTTGCGGCCGGTAGCACGGGCGATGGAGCGACCAAGCGAGGTTTTACCAACCCCGGGTGGTCCCACCAGACAAAGAATGGGGCCTTTGGAATTTCGCACGCGCTTTTGCACGGCAAGGTGCTCGATAATTCGCTCTTTGACTTTTTCCAGACCGTAGTGATCATTCTCAAGAATCTGCTCGGCTTCTGCCAGAGTGACCTTCAACTTGGAACGCTTTTTCCAGGGCAGCCCGACAATGGTGTCGATATAGTTTCTGACCACGGTGGCTTCTGCTGACATCGGAGACATCATCTTCAACTTGTTCAGTTCGGCAGAGGCTTTCTTGTGTGCTTCCTTGGACAACCCGACTTTCTCAATCTTGTTGGACAGATCATCCAGCTCGTTAGGGACATCATCCATTTCACCGAGCTCTTTCTGAATGGCTTTCATTTGTTCATTCAGATAATACTCGCGCTGGCTTTTTTCCATTTGTTGCTTGACGCGGCCGCGTATTCGTTTCTCCACCTGCAACAAGTCGAGCTCGGACTCCATTATGTTGAGCAAGTGTTCAAGTCTTTCCGGCGCACTGAACAACTCAAGAATGGCCTGTTTCTCATCTACACGGAGAGACATGTGAGCCGCAATCGTATCCGCAAGCCGGTCAGCATCGTCAATACCACTCAGTGACGTCAGAATTTCCGGTGGAACCTTCTTGTTCAGCTTGACGTATTGATCAAACATATTGGTCACTTTACGCGTCAGAACCTCCAGCTCCATCGCATCGACGGCCTCGGATTCGTCTTCGGGAACCAGAAATTCAGCGGTAAAAAAACCGGCTTCTTCGTTAACGCTCTGGATGAGTGCACGCTCTGAACCTTCAACAAGAACTTTTATGGTTCCGTCTGGCAGCTTCAGCAATTGCAAGATGGTTGAGATGGTGCCGACACGATGAATATCGTCAATACCCGGCTCATCAATGTCTGCGCTTTTTTGCGCAGCGAGCATGATTTTTTTATCATTGGACATCGCCGCATCAAGTGCTTCGATAGATTTTTTTCGACCGACAAACAACGGGATAACCATGTACGGATATACAACAACATCTCGCAATGGCAGAACCGGAATACGATCACTGTCAAGCTCGATCGTGTCGTTTGATTCTGTGCTGCTTAGTTCGGGAGTATCGGATTCTGAATTGTCAGACATGGAGCCTCGTGAAATGCGACGTGCGTAACACACGCTTTTTTTAAAGGATACACGACAACGTGGGGTATGGTGGGAAAAATTCAAGGCAGAAGCGACACCCACAGCTTCTGCCTGATCATTTCACATAATCAGCTAAAATAATGGTAATAGACTGATCCAAAATCAAAAAAACCCGGTGAACCCGGGCTTTTTTGTTGTGACAACGACCAGCAAATCACGCTGGCTGCATCAGCTGCCATTTAGTCGTCTGATGCTGCTCGCTTGTATTTTTCTTCGTCAAGCACTTTCTCCTGCCCTTCCAGCAACAAGTACGGCTTTGATTCGCCGCGAACCACGGCTGCATCCAGAATAACTTTCTTGACGTTTTCCAAACGCGGTAATTCGTACATGGTTTCAAGCAGTACGTTTTCCAGAATGGTACGCAGGCCACGTGCACCTGTTTTGCGCTCAAGAGAACGTTTAGCAACTGCTTGTAATGAATCTTTGCGGAACTCGATTTCAACGTCTTCCATCGCAAGCAGTTTTTCATACTGCTTTGTTATCGCGTTCTTGGGTTCGATCAGGATTCTGATCAATGCTTCTTCATCCAGCTCCTGCAACGTGGCAACAACCGGCAAACGACCAACGAATTCAGGGATCAAGCCAAACTGGATCAGATCCTGGGCTTCCGTGTCAGTCAGCATCTGACCGATATTTTTCGCATCGTCCCGAGACTTGACCTCAGCGCCAAAACCAATACCACCCTTGGCCGAACGATCCTGAATAATTTTCTCAAGGCCGGCAAATGCGCCACCACAAATGAACAATATGTTGGATGTGTCGACCTGCAGGAATTCTTGCTGAGGGTGTTTGCGGCCACCTTGTGGAGGAACAGAAGCCACAGTACCTTCAATCAGTTTCAACAAGGCTTGTTGCACGCCTTCGCCGGATACATCACGCGTGATTGACGGGTTGTCGGACTTGCGCGAAATCTTGTCAATCTCATCTATATAGACAATGCCGGTCTGGGCTTTCTCTACGTCATAGTCACACTTCTGCAGCAACTTCTGAATGATGTTCTCAACGTCTTCACCGACATAACCAGCCTCCGTCAGCGTGGTGGCATCAGCAATGGTAAACGGAACGTTCAGTGTACGTGCGAGCGTTTCTGCCAATAGGGTTTTACCCGAACCTGTTGGTCCGATAAGCAATATATTGCTTTTTGATAATTCCACATCGCCTTTCTTTTCCTGATACTCAAGGCGCTTGTAGTGGTTGTATACCGCCACTGACAATATTTTCTTGGCATGCTCCTGACCAATGACGTAATGATCAAGCAGATCATTAATCTCATGGGGTCGTGGAAGCTCGCTGTCACCGCCAGCAGCCTGCTCCTGCATCTCCTCTGTAATAATGTCGTTGCAAAGATCAACGCACTCGTCACAAATGAAGACTTGTGGGCCAGCTATCAGTTTGCGAACTTCATGTTGACTCTTGCCGCAAAAAGAGCAGTAAAGCAGTTTGCCGTCGTCTTTTTTGTCTTCTTGATCACTCATTCAATCTGCCTCAGGTTTACCGGTAATACCTTGCCGCTTTTTTATGTTGTTTTCAAGGTAACCCAATCACCATACCGCACAATAATACGGTAATCTTTCTACCGTCACAGAACAGCATGTGCACCATGACGTAGTACTCACGTGCACCGGTTCAAACATCGCCCCCGGCTTGCCTGTTCTGAACTGTTACTGGCGCCTAATCTACCTGTTTCCCGGCGCTGGCCAACTCTTCTACACGAGATGTAACTACTCTGTCGACCAATCCGTACGATACTGCATCCTCTGCAGTCATAAAATTGTCACGCTCTGTATCCTGTGCCACTTTTTCAATTGGCTGACCCGTGTGACTGGAGAGCAAATTGTTAAGTTTGTCACGAATATTCAGAATCTCCCTGGCATGGATATCGATGTCAGTCGCCTGCCCCTGAAAACCACCCAATGGCTGGTGAATCATCATCCGTGAATGGGGCAATGTATAGCGTTTGCCTTTTGCACCACCGGCAAGCAGAAAGGCTCCCATACTGGCAGCCTGACCGACACAGAGTGTGCTGACATCGGGCTTGATAAACTGCATCGTGTCGTAGATGGCCAGCCCTGAGGTCACTGACCCACCCGGAGAATTGATATACATCGAGATTTCCTTATCCGGGTTTTCCGACTCAAGATACAGAAGCTGAGCCACCAGAATGTTGGACATGTAGTCGTCCACCTGGCCATTCAAAAAGATAACCCGCTCCTTGTAGAGGCGCGAGATGATGTCGTAACCGAAGTTGCCACGCGGGGTTTCTTCAAATACGGAGATTGCCTGTGGTGGCATTGCAGCAGATGTTGATGCGATACCAGCCTTATATTCATGATCAAACTTCATCAGGATCGCTCTCCTCGGGCGTCTCGGTTTAGCCCCGATCCTGTTCCGAGTCAGCGCCGGAATCCTGGTCTGGGACAGATGGTTCGGGATTCATAATTTCTTTGAAGGAAAACGGCTTTTCACTGACCGTAGCGGCATCAAGCACGCTGTCGGTAACTGCTTTTTCCAGCACCAACCCTTCAACATTTTGCATCAATTCCGGGTTACCGTAATAATAGTCGATAACCTGCTGAGGTTCCTGATAGCTAGACGCTATCGACTCAACCTGTTGCCGAACAGCAGCAGCATCCGCCTTGATTTCCTTGTGCCGGACTATCTCCCCGATCACAAGCCCCAATCGAACTCTGCGGCTGGCCTCTTCACTGAAGAGGTCATCGCTCAAATGCTCGGCATCGGCCTCGGGAGGCATCTGCTGGGTGAGCTGTTCACGTAGCCTGCCTATTTCTTCCTGGGCCAGTGCCTTCGGCACATCTATGTCATTCAGTTGCAAGAGTCCGTCCATAACTTGCTGTTTGATTCGAGCATCGAGACGCTGCTCAAGTTCTCTATCCATGTTTTTTCTAATATCGGCTCGCAGACTCTCAACGTTACCGTCTTCGATACCAAAACTTTTAACCAGCTCTTCATTCAGTTCGGGCAATCGAGCCTCTTTCACGCTATGAGCATGAATTTTGAACTGTGCCACTTTTCCGGCCAGCTCTTCCGAATGGTAGCTTTCAGGGAAAGTCACGCTGATTTCTTTATCTTCACCGGCACTGATGCCCTCAAGCTGATCTTCAAATCCTTCGATCATGGCTCCGGACCCCAGTACCAGAGGTGCTTGTTCGGCTTTGCCGCCCTGGAATTCCTCTCCATCAATTGAACCGGTAAAATCGATGACTACCTGATCATCTTTTGCCGCAGGTCGCGAGACATCTTCGTACTCGGTGCGCTGTTTCAGCAAGTTCTCAACCATGTCATCAATATCCGACTGCGAAATCTCCACAGTGGGCTTTTCAATGCTGATGCTATCGTCAAATTTTGGCTCAAACTCCGGATAGACCTCAAAGATGGCGGTGTACGTAAACGCATCATCTTCCTGACCCTCTTCCAGTCCACTGACGGGCTCGATCCGCGGTTGACCCGCTGGTCGCAACTTCTCCTGGACGACGGCCTCCTGGAATGATTTGTTGATGACATCTCCAAGAACCTCACCCCGAACTTGGGGACCAAAACGTTTCTTTACAACCTTGAAGGGAACCTTGCCCGGTCTGAAACCGTTCATGCGGGCGGTCTGGCTGATTGACTGCAGCTTTTTCTGCACTTCACTTGCTATATTTTCAGCCGGTACCTCAACCGTCATTTTTCGCTCGAGGCCTTCAATTGTTTCAACCGATACTTGCATTGTTCTACCTGACGTCAGATGTCTTGCCCATGTCCAGCCATCACAGCAGCCTCGGAACCGGGGTTCGCTACTGGGATGATGTTCCGGAGTTTCATGGGAACGGGTTGTTATGGTCGCAGATGGATGCCGTAACCAATTTCATGACCTGCGGTCGTGCCCGGCTCATGTCTCAGCTTCATATCTTGGGTTCATGTCTCTCGATCATGTTCCTGAGTCATGCTGCTGGGTCATGCCACAGGCTTAATGGGGCATCCATCCGGCAGTTGGTGCGAAAGGAGAGACTCGAACTCTCACGTCTTCCGACACTGGTACCTAAAACCAGCGCGTCTACCAATTCCGCCACTTTCGCAATTCACACACGGGCCGGATTATACCTAAAGTGATCACATAAGTGATCCGGCATATCGCTGACAGACAAGAAAACCCTGAAATTTCTTAAAAACGGGGTTTGCCCGTTTACGGCCCAGGATTCGGATAAAGGCGAAACCGGGCCGAACCATGACCCGCACCTGGTAAGAACATGACCAGAGTCACTGTTCAGAAAACAGCAGTGCAGAGCCTGGCGGCGTACTCTTCGGTGCAATGGAGAGAGGTATGGGGTGGACGATGGGGCTCGAACCCACGACCACAGGAATCACAATCCTGCGCTCTACCAACTGAGCTACGCCCACCACAAATATCCGGCCTTGCAGACACCGGATAGCAACCTGTCTGACAACTATAAGGGAAACCACCTTCGGGGTACAGGCCTGAAAATGGCGCGCCCGGCAGGATTCGAACCTGCTACCCTCGGCTTAGAAGGCCGATGCTCTATCCAAATGAGCTACGGGCGCTTGAACTGTAAACACCCTAAACTGACTTTGCCAACAACACGATTTCTGTCATCGAAACGATGAAAACCACTTGGCAATATTGGTCGGGGCAGCAGGATTCGAACCTACGACCCTCTGCTCCCAAAGCAGATGCGCTACCAGACTGCGCCATGCCCCGATCTGTATTGCAAAATAGCTTACCGCCAAAAAGGCCTTCGCCTGTAAAGACTATAGACCCTTTTCTGTCAGCCGCCGAAGTCTACGCGTTGGGCCCACCAACGTCAATCCCGAGAATCACAATCTCTGGCAGGACCGTAAAACGTCGGAAGGTCCGGGCTCATCATCAGTGCTGGTCGCCCCTGATGCACGACAGTTCAGGTCAGTCCTGCTCCGCAATCCAGTTCATCTGGATGGCTTCGAGAATTTTTTCATTTGATTTCTCGGGATCATCTTCAAAATTTTCCAGTGCACAGACCCAGGAATGAAGATCGGTAAAGCGAACATACTGTGGATCCACATCGGGGTGGGCATCGATCAGATCAAGTGCAATATCCAGCGAATCACTCCAAAGCATAACTACCTCAGTGGTTTTCAGACACCATGTTTATGGTGTACTTGGGGATTTCTATCACCAGATCATCATCGGAAACCAATGCCTGACAGCTTAGTCGTGAATCGGTATCCAAGCCCCAGGCCTTATCCAGATAATCCTCTTCCAGCTCGTCCGCCTCTTCCAGGCTGTCATAGCCAGTGCGGATATGCACGTGACAGGTAGTACAAGCGCAGGATTTTTCGCATGCATGCTCGATGTCCACGCCATTGGCCAGCAAAGCATCACATACCGAGATGCCAGCTTCGACTTCAAAGCTAATACCATCCGGGCACATTTCATCGTGTGGCATGACTGTTATTTTGGTCATTGTGATTTTATTCCTGTGCTCAGTTTCAATTTCTTGGTTTGTTCATATTTGCCTGACTGATCCGCTATCGACTTCTTCCATTGGCTGAAGGCATTGGCTGAAGGCTTTTTCCACTGGCTGAAGGCTCCTTCCATTGGCAGAAGGTTCCGCTAATCAGCCAGCTTTGCTAATCAGCCAGCTTTTCTTCAATCTCATTGACAGACTGCCCGGCCATCATACGCCTCACGCTGGCATTCATGCGGCGCTCTACGTACTCGGAACTGCCCTTCTCCAGCATTTCTACCGCATTTTTGATCTCAGCGGCGCTGCCACTGTCAATCGTGTCCTGCAATCCGGACCGCAGCGACAGCAGCTGCGATTTTTCATCGGCATCGAGAAATTCATCAGCGTCCTGTTGCATCGCCGCATCCAACGCTTCAATTACACGCTCAGCCTCTACCCTTTGCTCTGCCAATTTGCGCGATTGCATATCATCAGATGCATTCTCCATCGAGTCGCGCAGCATGGTTTCTATTTCGTTATCAGACAGGCCATAAGACGGCTTCACATCGATACTGGCTACCACCCCGCTTTCCCTTTCAATGGCGCTAACGGTCAGTAAACCATCCGCATCAACCTGAAACACAACCTGAATACGCGCCTTACCGGCCACCATGGGCGGGATATCGCGTAACTCGAACCGCGCAAGCGATCGGCAATCGGATACCATCTCCCGCTCTCCCTGCACAACATGCAAGGCCATCGCAGTCTGCCCGTCTTTGTAGGTCGTAAATTCCTGGGCACGGGCAATCGGGATGGTGGTATTGCGCTGGATGACTTTCTCTGCCAGCCCACCCATCGTCTCGATACCCAATGACAAGGGAATAACATCGAGCAATAACATATCTGAATCGGGTTTGTTGCCAGCCAGTATGTCCGCTTGAATCGCGGCACCGATTGCCACTACCTCGTCCGGATTGATATCGGTCAGCACGTCACGCTGAAAAAATTCACCAGTTTGCTGTCGCACCAGAGGCACGCGTGTCGATCCGCCGACCATCACCACGGCAGTGACCTCGGATTTATCGACACCGGCATCACGCAGTACTCGCCGACAGGGCGCAAGGGTGCGCTTGATCAGCGGTTCAATCATTTGTTCAAAATCAGTTCGGTTCAGCTCCAGCTCAATTGTTTTCTCATCATTGAGGTTTAACTTGATAGCTGCCGTCTGCGCGCTGCTCAGTTGCTCTTTGGCAGATTTCGCAGCCTCCAGCAAGCGTCGCATCGTCGACGGGTCAGAGGCAGCAATCTCACCGTTGCTGCAAATCCAGTCGACGATTTCCCTGTCTATATCATCACCGCCGAGTGCCGTATCACCCGCCGTTGCAAGGACCTCGAACACACCTCGATTCATGCGCAATAGCGACACATCGAAGGTGCCGCCGCCCAGATCATAAATCGCGACAATGCTGCCCTCGGCTTCCATCTGTCGATCGAGACCATAGGCAATCGCTGCAGCGGTGGGCTCATTCAGCAAACGCAGCACATGCAAGCCAGCCATGCGCGCACTGTCCTTGGTTGCCTGACGTTGCGCGTCATCAAAGTAGGCCGGCACGGTGACAACAGCGCCGACCAGCTCACCACCCAATGCCTCCTCGGCCCGGAGCTTGAGTGCCTCGAGAATTCTGGAAGATACCTCGACTGCAGTCACGTTGCCGCCGGCCGTGACAATACGGGGCACCTGCATTTCCCCGGACTCATCTGTGCTATCGCTCAGAGTATTGACCAACCCGGTTAATTCGCGGGTTTCCTGCAAGCTCTTGCCCATCAGGCGTTTGACAGAGCTAATACAATTCAGCGGATCGACAATGGCAAGAGCTGCGGCTTTTGCACCAACCGACACACTGGCATCAGAACCGTAGTGAACCACCGAAGGCACAACCGGCTCGCCATTTTCGTCTGCCAACACAGCAGGCGAACCACTGCGTACCGTAGCGACCAGTGAATTGGTGGTGCCTAAATCAATCCCGACAGCCAGCCGGTGCTGGTGCGGTGCGGCTGATTGTCCGGGCTCTGAAATTTGCAACAATGCCATATCAAAACTTGCCTTTTATTGTCGACGATGTTGCTCGCGGCGGGGAAACACTGCACGCGATGACTTGTTCCTGACAATCTCCCATATCAAGCTTCGTCCAGCGCAGCTTCGATATCATCTGTTTCTCTGGCAAGCTTGTCCAGAAACTGCCACTGCCGCGCGAAATCACGCGCAACCGCAAAATCGTTGCTACTGAAACTGCCAGCGAACTGTGCGCTGGTTTCAGAAGTTAGTTCCGAGATTTCAGCCCTGACTGACTCCACTTCAGAGTAAGGGTCTGCTTTGGAACTGATGTCCTCCATTCTCTCTCGAAGCTCCATTTGACACATTAAGAACTGAGGCGACATTTGGGTATCGGTTTCCGTATCCAAATCAACATCGTTCATGCGCAACAAATAGGTTGCCCGAGCCAGCGGCTTTTTCAATGTTGCCTGAGCATCATTGAGGGTCGCGGCAGCCTGCATAGACCAACGTTTTTCCGCATCGGATGCTGCTGCGAAGTTATCCGGGTGCAAGACTTTCTGAAGCTCCTGGTAACGAGATTGCAGTCGCTGCAAATCGACGTCAAATCCCACAGGCAGACCGAAGAGTTCAAAATAATTGCTGGTTAGATCGACTTGCATGTTAAGAGAACGAGTGCATGTTAAAAGCTGGTGAGCGCGATATCAGGTGGAAGCTTGGTGCTGAATAGCATCCCGGAGATTGAGAATCCCAGACATCATCCCAGACTTTAAGCACCAAAATTGTCAGCATCTATGAGTACGACTCAGTCTGCCGACATCAATGCACGCCGGGACGCAAACCGGAACGTCAGCCAAGATCAAGAGGGCCTGCTGCCAGGCAACAGGCCTTGCTACCAGAGTCGGTTCAGACGTTAAACGATTCTCCGCAACCGCACTCGTCTTTGACGTTGGGGTTGTTGAACTTAAACCCTTCGTTCAGGCCTTCTTTGCCAAAATCAAGCTCGGTACCATCAAGATATACCAGGCTCTTGTCATCGATAATGACCTTGACATCGTTATCTTCAAACACGTTATCGTTCGCTGCAACATCATCGGCAAACTCCAGCACATAAGCCATACCGGAGCATCCCGTAGTGCGCACGCCGAGGCGCAGGCCAATACCCTTGCCTCGCTTGGACAAATAATCCTTTACGTGTGTTGCTGCTGCATCTGTCAATGTAATGGGCACAGTAAACCTCTATAGATAATGGTTCTGCTGTTCAAGCTATGGCAACACGCAGCACTCAGGCTGCGTTTTCACCACGCTTGGCACGAATATCAGCAATTGCCGCAGCAATCGCATCTTCCGCCAGCACAGAGCAATGAATTTTCACCGGCGGCAGTGCCAGCTCATCTGCAATGTCTTTGTTCTTGATCTGCTCGACTTCGTCCAGAGTCTTGCCTTTCACCATTTCGGTAACCAACGACGAAGATGCAATAGCCGAACCACAGCCATAAGTCTTGAACTTGGCATCTTTGATCACGCCATCATCGTCGATCTGGATTTGCAAGCGCATCACGTCACCACACGCTGGTGCACCCACCATGCCAGTGCCTACGTTGGGGTCGTCTTTATCGAGGGTACCCACGTTGCGGGGGTTTTCATAATGATCAAGTACTTTATCGCTATACGCCATTGTGTTTCTCCTGGTATGCCCCTCAAAGTTTTCAGGGCTGCAATTCTGTTTGCTATTTAAAGAAAAAGTCTTTCAAAACGGGTCGGCACACCATCAACCGGGGTAACGACCCTGTTATCTAGTGGGCAGCCCATTCGACCGAATCGAGATCAATACCTTCTTTGTGCATATCCCATAATGGGGACAAGTCACGTAACTTTTCAACCGCTGTGCGCACTTGCTGAACGGTAAAATCCACTTCCTCAACAGTTGTGTAACGCCCCATGGTGAATCGAATGGAACTATGCGCCAGCTCGTCATTCCGACCCAAAGCACGCAGCACGTATGAGGGTTCAAGGCTGGCGCTGGTACAGGCAGAGCCACTGGAAACAGCCAGATCTTTCAGGGACATGATGAGACTTTCACCTTCAACAAAGTTGAAGCTGATGTTCAGGTTACCGGGGATACGCTGTTCAAGATCTCCATTCAGATAGACCTCTTCCATATCCTTGACACCTTCCCAAAGACGGTCACGCAGCATTCTCCTGCGCTCGTTCTCGGTTCCCATTTCTTCGCCAGCCAATCTGAAAGCCTCACCCATGCCAACCAGTTGATGCGTTGCGAGCGTGCCAGATCGCATTCCGCGCTCATGACCACCACCGTGGATTTGCGCTTCGAGTCGAACCCGCGGCTTGCGCCTGACATAAAGCGCCCCAACGCCTTTTGGCCCGTACACTTTGTGAGCGCACAGTGACATAAGATCAACATTCATCTCATTGACATCGATTGGCACCTTGCCCGGGCTTTGCGCCGCATCGACATGCAGCAAAATCTTTCGCTCGCGGGTGATTTTACCAATTGCGGCAATGTCCTGAATCACGCCAATTTCATTGTTGACATGCATGACCGAGATCAAAGTGGTGTCGTCTCGCATCGCTGCCTGCAGCTTGTCAAGATCAAGCAGACCATTCGGCTCTGGATCCAGATAGGTAACTTCAAAACCATCGCGCTCGAGCTGCCGGCAGGTATCCAGTACCGCCTTATGCTCGGTTTTAACGGTAATAATATGTTTGCCTTTCTTGGCCAGAAACCCTGCGGCGCCCTTGATGGCCAGGTTGTCTGATTCGGTAGCACCCGAGGTCCAGACGATTTCCCGTGGATCTGCACCGATTAAATCAGCAACGTTTTTTCTAGCTTCTTCCGCAGCTTCTTCTGCCTTCCAGCCGAACGGGTGAGAACGCGAAGCCGGGTTGCCAAAATTACCCTGCAGCGTCAGGCACTCATACATTTTCTTCGCTACGCGCTCGTCAACCGGTGTCGTGGCGGAATAATCAAGATAGATAGGTACGTTCAAATTACTCACGATTTTCTTACCTCAGTGCTGTGCTGATCCATTATTCAATGTTCCAGTAAATGTTCCAATATGTATATAGCTTGACTATCTGCACATTAAGCCAGATGAACCGACTTAATATTCAATAAGTTCCACTTTATCTAGCCAGACAATGGCTATAACCAGTCTTGCCTTGAACCGCGCCGCCAACAGCTTTTGCGGCCAATCTACTCCGCACCACCGACCTCCGCCCTCAGAGGTACTGATTCGCGAAGCAAGAGCACACTGTCCTGTCGAACGGACACCTCTCTTACGCTTTGTCGATCAATTAGATCTTGTAAAGAGACGTTACTGAGAAAATCCTCAATTTGTCGGCTCAGGCCCTCCCACAAATCGTGGGTCAGACAACGCCCGTGATTGTGGCAATTTTTCTTGCCGGAGCAGTGCGTCGCATCAACCGACTCGTCTACCGCTACTATGATCTGGGCAATGGCAACTTCAGAGAGCGGGCGCGCCACGCTGTATCCGCCGCCTGGTCCTCTGGTGCTCTTGACCAGCTGATTCTTGCGCAATTTGGAAAACAGCTGTTCCAGATACGATAACGACAGCCCCTGACGGTCCGATATCTCAGCCAGGGCTACTGGGCCATCACTTCCATGCAACGCCAGATCAAGCATCGCAGTAACAGCATACCTACCCTTGGTGGTCAGCTTCATGTTTCACCTGCAACATGGTTTGTCTGATTAACAGGTTTTCCGTGGATTCTATTGACAGATCGCTATGACGGATCCGTTTCAAGCTGCTCATGGCCTGCATCCATGAAAAACCTGCCAGCCGAAGGCATTTCACCCTCCAACACTGTATAGCGACCCCGATGGTTTCATAACCTAGTAAATTAGTCAAGTATTAGACCATGAGTGGCGATCAGGTTCCCGTTCTCTCGATTCGATTCGACTTTTCGCCAAGTTTTTGATTTTTCTTGATATTTTCGATTTCCTGCTGTAACTCGCTGATTTGTTGCTTGAGCAGGGCAATATCTTCGTGTTCAGCGTTAATTTGATCTTGCTCAACCCCATAGGATTGAAATTCGGGAGATTGCTTTTGAATCTGCTCTCTACAATCTTCTCCCGAGGCATCGCGGCATGCCACAATTCGCCCGGGGATGCCTACAACGGTGGCCCCATCCGGGACTTCTTCGAGAACGACCGCATTGGAACCTACCCGCGCATTGTTGCCCACGCGAAAAGGCCCGAGAATCTTGGCACCCGCACCGACTATCACGTTGTTGCCAAGTGTTGGATGGCGCTTTCCCGCACTTTCCTTGCGACCACCTAACGTAACCCCTTGATAAAGCGTCACATCATCACCTATTTGGGCGGTTTCCCCAATCACTACCCCAATCCCGTGATCAATAAAGAAACGTCGTCCGATAGTCGCTCCGGGGTGTATTTCAACTGCTGTAATCCAACGTGCAAAGTAGGCGATAAACCTGGCCAGCCACTTGAGGCCTTTGTTCCACAACCAGTGATTCAGACGGTGAAATAAAATCGCATGTACCCCGGGATAGCTGGTAAGCAGCTCAAACACATTTCTTGAGGCTGGATCTCGTCCAAATACACAGGTGACGTCTTCTTTGATCAACTGCCACATAACGTTAGCAATACCTGATTAACTTACTGGGTTATTATACGGGCTAGCGCAGCTTTTTATCAATCGCCGTCAGAAAGCCACGCCAGATTTGCACCTCTGAACGTGTGGGGCGACTGCGCATAAAAAACCGCCTGACCCGTTTCATTAACAAACGGGGATTGTCCGGGTCCAGAAAATCTGCCTGCTCCATTGTTTGCTGCAAGTGTTGGAAAAGATTTTCGAGCGCCCCGCTTTCAGCCAAGGGATCATCGGATTTCGCGTCATCGACCCCCAACTCGGCAGTTGCCGACTCAGAGATTGCCGGGTGTGACATCGGTGATTTCCGCGAACCAAGCATCTGTCGGTACAACTCATAGGCCACTACCTGCACCGCACTACCCAGATTCAAAGAGCTGAAATCGGGGTTGGTCGGGATATTCAAACGGTAGTTGCACAAGGCCAGTTCGTCGTTGGTCAGACCCGAACGCTCGCGACCAAAAACGATCGCGATGGATCCGGCAGCCTGCATCCCGGTTGCCGTATCAGCGTTTGTACCTGGCTGCCCGGCAGTAGCCGAGGCAGCCGGGTCAACGATGTCGATGGCAGCCTGTTCAAGCGACACCACTGACCATTCCAGGGAACGCGAGCGAGCACTGGTGCCATACACGACAGCACAATCTGCCACCGCATCTTCTACCGAGCTGAACACCGCAGCTGATGTCACAATTTCATCAGCCCCGGATGCTCGCGCAAGAGCCTCGGCCGTTTGATACTTGCAGGGGGCAACAAGACGCAGACTCCCGAAGCCCATGGTCTTCATGGCACGTGCGGCGGCACCGATATTTCCCGAATGTGTGGTTTCAACCAACACGAAGTGAATGACAAGGCTCATGATCGCGATTATATCAACTGAACCTGTTATTCTCTGCAACGCTTTCACTTCGGAATAACAGTCTTATGCATCCTATGCTCAATATAGGAGTGCGCGCAGCGCGTGCCGCCGGGAACGTCATCATCAGAAATATGGATAGAGTGGACACGCTGCAGATTGATCGCAAACAGCGTAATGACTTTGTCAGTGAGGTGGATCGACATGCCGAAGCCGAGGTCATTTCGATCCTGAAAAAAGCCTATCCGGATCACGCCATTCTCGGCGAGGAAAGTGGACGCCACGGGCCTGAGGACAGTGAATATTTATGGGTTGTCGACCCGCTGGATGGCACAACCAATTTTCTGCATGGTTTCCCGCATTTTAATGTATCGATCGCCCTGAAACATAAAAACCGAACTGAGCAAGCGGTTGTCTACAACCCGGTCAGCCAGGAACTTTTCACTGCAACTCGCGGCCAAGGCGCTTGCCTGAACAACAAGCGAATTCGTGTCAGCCGTGTCCATCAGTTGCAAGGTGCGCTGGTCGGCAACGGCTTCCCGTACCGAGAGGGTGATGACCTGGAGTTTTACACGAAGTGCATAAACACCTTCACAAAAAAGTGCGCAGGCATTCGCCGGCCCGGAGCTGCCGCTCTCGATCTGGCCTTTGTTGCTGCAGGCCGTCTTGATGGATTCTGGATCTCGGGTTTTTCCGAGTGGGATGTCGCTGCAGGCGCACTGTTGATCCGCGAAGCTGGCGGGTTGGTGAATGACTTTGAAGGTGGAGATCAGTATGTTGCGAATCGCGAATTGGTGGCGGGCAACCCCAAGATTGCCCATGCGATGCTGCAAACATTTAAACCACTGCTTATCACGCGGGCTGACCCGGCAGGATAAGACTGTTGCAGGAAACGTCGAGTCGACCGGGAATCTACCGCCGGAGACGCCGTGAATCCATCCATGGAGGCTTGTCATTGGCATCCATGCCAATGATCACTCCGCCGGCGACACCCGATAGATCCGACTCTGCTGCGGAGTTTGAAGGTGCTGATCTTGATT
>CALFCE010000027.1 GCA_937951215.1 uncultured Granulosicoccaceae bacterium | reverse complement strand
AACGAAAACGTTGAATATGGCGCGAATCACACTGGCGAAAGAAGCGCCCGTCGCGCACGATAGAGTGGCTACCGTCGCGGCAGCCGGGGCATTGAGGTTTCACGTCCTTGTAAACCTTTGATGTTGTGTTGAGCTTTTAGTTTACCCTATTTCTTTATCACCAGTGAAGTAAGCCAGTTTGCGGGAGTATAATGGTGATAATTTGATCCAACACAAAACGAGACCATCAATCAATGGACAAAAGACTTCTGGATATCCTGGTCTGCCCGGTTACCAAAGGGCCCTTGATATTAAAAGACAATGAACTCTGGAGCCGTGGGGCTGCGCTTGCTTACCCTGTGAAAGACGGGATACCAGTCATGCTGGAGGCGGAGGCCAGGCAGTTGACAATTGAAGAGGCTGATTCGGTCAAGGACAACCGTTAGAAAAGCGTCGCTTTTTAACAACAGCTATAGCGGGAACCGGACATATAGCGGGTGGGTTTGCAGTTTGCCGGGATAAGGGCAACGCATTGCTGCGCGCACCCCTCTCCGAACATCGGTCATTTCATTTGCACGAATGGAGAATGCCCGATAGATACACTTTTTAGACGCCTGTCAGATTAGACGCCCGTCAGGTCAACCTTTACAACATTTGAATGCGCTTCGATCGCAGCACCCGCCGCTGATTTGTACCTTCTTACCTGAAAGTAGACGTCTTTCTTGCCCAGCAGGCTTTCGTCAATATCGATCGAGTCATCAAAAGCTTGCCAGCGAGAACCGTCGAAAGAGCTGTTTCTACTCAAACGGTAGTGACTCGGGCTGCCATCGACTGATGGCTTAAGAAAAACGCTGTAGATTCCTTCCACGACACTCACATCGTTTATTTTCAGGCTCGGGCTACGCAGGCCGGTGTCCGCTTCTGCCATAGCACTGTCAGCACGGCAACGTGGGCCTGGAACGCCTTCCAGTAACCTGACCTCTTTAACCAGGTTGAATCGTCTTGCTGGCTCAGCCATGCGCAAACCGGTGAACCGGTTCTTGGAAATCGTCACCACCAGTGGTACTGCCGGTACATCTACCATCACATCACCAGAGGTTGAGGTAAAAAAGGATCCAAATTGTTTGTAGTTTCCATGTGTACCGATGCAGACAGCGGCTCCGGAAACCGGGGTTCCGTCGTCTGATATGACACGTACACCAAAAGTTGCGGAATTGGCTGTACTGGAAAACGCCAGTGCCAGCGCTGCAATCGTCGGCAAGGCCAACAGTTTTGTTATTATTTTCATTGCTAACTCCCCGGATTTATTATCAATCCGTATAAAATCGCTGTGTAGTCCGCGACAATAAACCAAGCGCACCGCTGGTGCTGCCTGACTGTTTCAGTGAGCGTATTTCACCGCAATCAGGCAGTGATAGTTGTGCGGACAATCCCAAAATTCGCAGATCGACTGTGAGGGTGTGCAGAACTTGAGGACTGGGGGTTAAAAACAGGGTTTTACAAGGCTGCAGAGATGTGAGGTAGTTCCGAATCACAATTCGATGTTAACCAGTCGACATTATCCCAGGCCTGTTACCAGCCGAGTCAGGCCCGAGCCCAGGTCCCGGAATTGGCCCCAGGCGAATGCTCCTCAACCGATTCACAGACGCAGACCACAGACATAGGCCACAGACAGGGGCCACAGGTATCAAGCTACAGTCACTAGCCCCAATGTCGAACCGCTCCACTATCTATGTGAAGAAAATCCGATTTGGGGTAGTAGCCAACGCCCCCCCGCCTGCTGGCAATGGCAATGTCGCGAAGTTGGCGGGTCTTTATACCGGGCACGCGACAATCGATTGCCTTGCCAACCATGTGCAAACTGTTTTTTGCGACCCGGTTCGACTTCCTGGCGAGCATGGCATTGGTCGCCGGCGATCGATATCCTGACAGTATCTGAACTTCACGCGGCGCTTCTGAATCGGTGTTTTGCTCGGCATGCTTACCAAGTCTTTGCAGAGAGTGAAGAAAGTCGAGCACTCGCGGATCCATTTCGATCGATTCATTCGCTCGATGATCCCTCATCAGCTGGTTAATCTGGTCCATCGCTGGCCGAATATAACGGCCCCCAGACCAGTAAATAACATCGAGCTGATCTCCAGTGTGGACATTAACAAGTTGCAATCTGCGATCGCTGGAAACTTCGGTCTGCGCGCTGGCAGCATGACCATATTCAATTGCAACACAAAGACCCAGCACTGTCGCAAGCGAGCCTTTTAAAAACCCCCGCCGTTGCTTGTATAAAGTTTGCGCGCTTTGCTGGCTTGCTGAAAATTCCTCGGATGTCGCTCCTGTCAACCCAGTAGGTGATATCAAACTACTGTTTTTACTCATTAAAAAATCCATGTATTCACGCACTTCAAAGAAAACCCGATCATGTCAGAGCTTAACCAGCCACTAACAATCCGCTTACGAGTCAGGCTTGAAACATCCGCTGGCGTCTCCGAAAGGTAACAACCAACAGCCTCACTGCAAGCTGAAGTAATAGGCTAACGGAAGTTAGGCTGAGGGGCAATTACGGCGCTCTGTTGAATGCGCTGGAAAAAGTCTGCGAGACGGGAGTCAGTGACAATGACTTAAGCATTGAAGGTAAAGAGGGAACTTTTGGCTCGGCCTGTCGAGCCAAACAATCGAGCTAAACCAGTCGAGTTAACCCGGTCGAGCTAACCAGCCGAGCCGCCCCTGATGTGCAACCCTGATGTGCCAACCCAAGTGTGCCA
>CALFCE010000026.1 GCA_937951215.1 uncultured Granulosicoccaceae bacterium | reverse complement strand
AATCCTGCGCTGCCAGTTAGTTTAATAACTCATCGGTCCGCAACCCGTGCGCTGGCACGGTTGCAGGCAGCATCATTCAGGAACTCAATGAAAATTCTCGGTTTACTGGTCATCGTTGTCCTGCTGGTAGCGCTGCCCATGGTATTTTCCAGAAATCCACAGGTTGTCGACTTTCACTACCATTTCGATAGCCTCAATGCGCCACTGTCCCATCTGTTGCTGGCTGCTTTTTGTGCAGGCCTGCTCGCTGCGTTTCTGATCATATTGCCCGCCTATTTCGGTTATCGCTGGCGTTTGCGTAAATCTCGCAAGCGCATTATTGCTCTTGAAGCCCAAGCCGGCGTAGATGAAAAGGACAGCACCGTTGACTCCATCACCTTATCCCGTTCACAGCAAAAGAAGGCCTTGCTCAAAAGAGAGCGCAAGCGCTCACGGCAAGCTACCAGAGAGGCCGGTGCGCCCGTGACAACGCCAGCCCAGCCGCAGACAGCTGAGTCTGGCTCAATGGCTGCTACTGCCAAAAGACCGTCAAACTGATGCTCGACTTCCTTTGGCTACTGCTTCCCGTAGCCGCTGCCGGAGGGTGGTTTGCCGGTCGGCGCAATCGTGATTCCGGGGAGGAAGATGCTTTTTGGGGTTACGCGTCCAACTACCATCAGGGGTTGAATTACCTCCTTAACGAGCAGCAGGATCGTGCCGTCGATCTTTTTGTCAGCTCCAATGATGTTGATCGGGATACTGCTGAAACACATTTGGCACTCGGTAATATGTACAGGCGGCGTGGTGAGGTTGATAGTGCCATTCGGATTCATCAGAGCGTAGTCGACAAAGACCAGCTATCAGACAGCATACGCTCGGATGCACTGCTTGAGCTGGCCCGCGATTATGACTCCGCAGGTTTGCTGGATCGATCGGAGAAACACTTCCGCGAGTTGATCCGACAAAACCGCCATCTCGATTCTGCATTTGAAAACCTGCTGCTGATCTTCGAGCGAGCCAGAGATTGGCCGCGGGCCATTACTACTGCAGAAGAGTATCGTCAGCATGCCGGTACTGACCTGCAATCCCGGGTCGCCCACTATTACTGCGAAATCGCCGATGAACATCGTCGTGAACAACGACTGGAGGAAGCAGAGCAGAGTTTGCAGCAGGCTTTGTCTGCCTCTGCAAGTTGTGCCCGTGCCAACATCATGCTGGCGGACATTGCGATAGGGCGGGGTGAGTTTGCCACCGCCATTGCGAAATTTGAAATTGTCGAAAACACCCGGCCTGAGTTGATGCCTGAAATTATCTCGCCGCTTTTCTCAGCGCTGGAACGTTCCGGTGACGAGCAGAGACTGCGAGACTATATCAATCGGATTCGAACCCGCTTTAATGCTTACTCGGTGATCCGCACAACGCGATCAATGATTGAGCAGCTGGATGGTATCGAGTCTGCTGATGATTTTTTCAAGGAACAAATTGTCAAGCGACCCTCGCTACGGGGCTTACGCGATTGGGCACGCGGTCAGCTCGCAAAAAGCCCGCCGGGTGAGCGTGACAAGGTCGGGGTGATGTGTGACATGCTGGATCAGGTGGTTAAGGACATGCCCGGTTATGTTTGCGAAGAGTGCGGTTTCAGTGGCCAGTCTTTGCACTGGCGCTGTCCTGGTTGTGGTAGCTGGGATACGGTACACACAGTGATCGGAGCGGAAGGCGAATGAACCCCAAAATTATTGTTGCACTGGATTTCGCATCCATGGTCGATGCATTGCAGTTTGCCGGTAAACTCGACCCTTCCCAGTGTCGTCTGAAAGTAGGCAAGGAGTTGTTTACCACCTGCGGTCCCGAGATTGTTCGGAAACTTCAGTCACTTGGTTTCGAGATCTTTCTGGATCTTAAATTTCACGATATTCCCAACACTGTGGCGGGTGCTTGTGCAGCTGCGGCAGATCTCGGTGTGTGGATGGTCAATGTGCATGCAGCAGGTGGACAGCGTATGTTGCAAGCTGCGCGCGAAGCCATACCCGTGTCAGCGTCGCCGACCACCAGGCTGATTGCGGTTACTGTGTTGACGTCGCTGACCGCTGAGGACATGCAGGAAACCGGCATCAGCCGGGTGCTGGAGGAACAAGTCGACGCGCTTGCCATGCTGACCAAAGAAGCAGGGCTCGATGGGGTGGTGTGTTCGCCGCACGAGAGCCGGCGGCTGCGGGCTCTGTGCGGAGATCATTTTTCTCTGGTCACTCCCGGTGTACGTCCGCAAGGTTCTGCGAAGGCTGACCAACGGCGTGTCATGACACCATCTGAGGCGGTGCAAGCGGGAAGCGATTATCTGGTCATCGGACGCGCCATCACCCAAGCTGCCGAACCGTTGCTGGCTCTAAAGCAAATTGTGACTGAATTGGATGTAGCTGCAACGGTTTGAATCGATATTGATCAGTGGCAGTTTGACTGCCTGTGGTTTGCAGTCCGGTGTGGTGGGCGGTATCAAATTTCTGTTTAGGAGTCTTCAATAAGGTGACCGAAAAGGTTTATATCTCAGCACAGCAACTCCTTGAAGATTCTCTTGAGCTTGGCAAGAAAGTCATCCTGAGTGGTTTCAGGCCCAACTATATTGCGGGTGTTTGGCGTGGAGGCACACCGGTTGGAATCGCGGTGCAAGAGCTACTCGATTTTTATGACCTTGAAACTGATCATATCGCGATCCGCACTTCTTCCTATGACGGTATCGGCAAACGTTCCGACAAGGTACGTGTTCATGGCATCAGTTATCTGACACGGCAAATGAATTCGGAAGATTCCTTACTGATCGTTGATGATGTTTTTGATACCGGGCTTTCAGTGAAAGCGATAATCGACGCACTGGCGATTCGCAGCCGCAAAAACCTGCCGCACGATGTTCGAGTGGCGACAGCCTATTTCAAGCCGGCGCGCAACAGAACAGATTTTGAACCTGATTACTATACCCACAGCACCGACGACTGGCTGGTTTTTCCGCACGAGATGGATGGTCTTGAGCGCAATGAAATGCGTGACCACAAACCCCATTTGCTTGATGTCGTCGACGAGATAGATGTTGCGTTAGGTTTGACGCGTAAGTAGCGGGTCTCAAGTTGACGTTGACGTTAACGTAAAGTAAGCTCATTTTATGGTCCGGCGATGGTGGATAAAGCGCGCTGGAATGCAGGCCAACTGCCAATTTGAACTGACAGCTCATAGCCCATGGATACTGAAAGCAAGGCTCTCGATACTTTCCCGAAGTATTTGCTGCATAGCGCTGAAATCTACGCGCAACGGCCGGCGATGCGCCACAAAAACTACGGTGTCTGGCAATCCTGGAGCTGGGCCGATTTACTGGATGAGATACGGTGCTATTCGATAGGCTTGCAACAGTTGGGTGTACAGCCAGGTAGCCGGGTTGCTCTGGTTGGTGGTAACCGCCCCAGGCTTTACTGGACATTTGCTGCGGTACAAGCTCTCGGTGCTGTACCGGTGCCGGTTTACTCCGAATCGGTAGCAGAGGAGATGCAGTATGTTCTTGAGCATGCTGAAGCCAGCTTCGCCATGTGCGAAGATCAGGAGCAGGTAGACAAGCTGCTCTCGATGGCAGATGACTTGCCAAATCTCAAACATATTGTCTACGACGAAGAGCGTGGATTACGCGATTACGATCACAACCGATTACACAATTTCTCAAATGTGCAGCAGCAGGGTCGCGATGTGCTTGCTGCAGACCCCGAGGCAGCGCAGCGCTGGCTGGATGGTATTGCGGCCGGCCGTGGAGAGGAGCTCTGCGTCATGCTCTATACCTCGGGCACAACAGGTCGCCCAAAAGGGGTCATGTTGTCTTATGACAATGTGCTGGTGTCATCGATTAATGGCAATAAATTCGACAATCTCGATCACACCGAAGAGGTGCTGGCCTATTTGCCGCTGGCCTGGGTCGGAGACCACATTTTTTCCTATGGGCAGTTCTTGACCGCGGGTTATTGTGTTTGTTGCCCGGAAAGCGCCGAAACCATCGACGTGGATCGTCGCGAGATTGCACCAACCTACTTTTTTGCCCCACCGCGAGTATTCGAAAACCTGCTGACCTCAATCATGGTGCGCATGGATGACGCCAGCTCGCTCAAGCGCAAGATGTTTGCCTATTTTATGGACGTGGCTCAGCGCAGTGGTGAAACCTTGCTCAATGGTGGCAAGGTCGGGCTGGCAGATCGATTGCTGTATGGCCTCGGCAATCTGCTAGTGTATGGTCCGCTGCGTAATCGCCTGGGTATGACGCGCCTCAAAGTCGGTTATACCGCCGGTGAAGCCATCGGGCCCGAGATTTTCAGCTTCTATCGCTCACTCGGTATGAACCTGAAACAGCTTTACGGGCAAACCGAAGCCAGTGTCTATGTTACGGCCCAACCTGATGGGGAAATTTATCCTGACACGGTAGGCACGCCATCAATTGATGTGGAATTATCGATCGATGACAATGGTGAAGTTCTTTACCGGTCACCCGGCGTCTTTATGGGTTATTACAAAAATGAAGAAGCGACACGCAGCACCAAAACCGAAGATGGCTGGGTGCGTACCGGTGACGCCGGTTTTATAGACGGCAATGGCCACTTGCGCATCATTGACCGTGCGAAAGATGTGGGCAAGCTAAACGATGGCAGCATGTTCCCGCCGAAATATATCGAAAACAAACTCAAGTTCTTTCCCAATATAAAAGAGGCTGTGGCATTTGGTGACGGGCGGGATCACAGTGCTGTCTTTATCAACATTGATCTTGTTTCAGTAGGAAACTGGGCCGAAAGAAACAATATCGCTTATGCCTCCTATCAAGAGCTTGCCAATCACCCGGATGTTTACAAGACCATTCAGGAACACGTTGATCAGGTCAACCGTGATCTCAGCAAGGAAGAGCTCATGGCCGGCGCTCAGATCCGGCGCTTTCTGGTGCTGCATAAAGAGCTGGATGCCGATGATGGCGAGCTGACCCGAACACAAAAAGTGCGCCGATCATTTATAGCAGAGCGCTATGAACCGCTGATAGACGCCTTGTACAGCGATCGAACGGAACAGTACATAAAAACAGAAGTGGTGTTTGAGGACGGACGTCGCGGAGAATTGGCGGCCACGGTCAAGATCGGCGATATGCAAATTTACGACGCAGCCGCAGATCAGCCACAACCTTTGCAGGCCAGTGCATGACAACGACGCAAAGTAATTCGGCGCAAGTGAGCAAGAGCGTCATATCGGGCCGTGCCAGTGCGGCTATACAACCCGGTGAGGAATTGTTGAGGGTTGAGAATGTGTCTCTGGCCTTTGGCGGTGTAAAAGCGCTGACTGACATATCCTTTGACATTAAAAAAGGAGAGGTACGAGCGATTATCGGGCCCAACGGAGCCGGAAAATCATCCATGCTCAATGTCATCAACGGCTTCTATCACCCGCAAGAGGGTGAGGTCTGGTTTTGTGGCAAGAAAAGACGCAGCCTCAAACCCCATCAGATTGCTCATCAGGGTATTGCCCGCACTTTTCAGAACATCGCCTTGTTCAAGGGTATGAGTACGCTGGACAATATTATGACCGGCCGTTTCACACACATGCGCACTAACTTGTTGATGCAGGCAATCTGGCGGGGAGCCGCCGAGCGCGAAGAAATCGAAAACCGTCAAGTGGCAGAAGAGATCATTGATTTTCTGGAAATCCAGGCTATCCGCAAAACTCCGGTTGGCCGCTTGCCTTATGGTTTGCAAAAACGGGTAGAGCTCGGGCGAGCGCTGGCCGCTCAGCCTGATCTGTTATTACTGGACGAGCCAATGGCTGGAATGAATATCGAAGAGAAGGAAGACATGTCGCGCTTTATTCTCGATGTTAATGATGAGTTTGGAACTACTATCGCGTTGATCGAGCACGACATGGGAGTTGTGATGGACATATCCGATCGCGTCGTTGTACTGGATTACGGCAAGAAAATCGGCGATGGTACACCGACTGAAGTGAGATCCAATCAAGCCGTGGTTGATGCTTATCTTGGAGTTGCACATGACTGACCGGATAACAATGCACAGGCATTCAGCCGGAATCTGCTGGAGGGCTCGATAGCATGTCCGCAAATTTCCTCTACACCATCGAAGTCATACTCAACGGCCTGATGGCTGGTGTGATGTATTCGCTGGTGGCGCTTGGTTTCGTTCTGATATTCAAGGCTTCAGGCATCTTCAATTACGCACAGGGAGTCATGGCCTTGTTTGCGGCCATGACGCTGGTAGGTATCCAGCAGGGGCAGGTGCCATTTGCTCATTTGATCAATGCTGCCTTTGGTACCAAGATTCATCATTTTGGCTGGACTGTACCAGCGTTGATGGCGATTCTTTTAACCCTCGTTGTGATGATTCTGTTTGCCATTCTCGTTGAGAGGATTGTGCTGAAGCATCTGGTCAACCAGGAACCCATCATCCTCTTTATGGCTACCATCGGGCTTGCCTACTTTATGGAAGGCATGGGAGATCTGATGTGGGGATCGGAATTGAAAACGCTGGATATCGGTCTACCCAGCGGCGGCTCTTTGTGGCTGGAGGAGGCAACAGTAGGTTGGGGCGCTGAAGGTTCCGGTTTTTATGGGCTTTTTATCGACAAACTTGACATCGTTGCCACTGGTGTCGCGCTGGCACTCGTTATTTCGTTAACGCTTTTCAGCCAATATACCAAAACCGGCCGTGCTCTTCGTGCAGTGGCAGATGATCATCAGGCAGCTTTGTCCGTGGGCATCAGTTTGCGCAAGATCTGGGTTATTGTTTGGGCTATAGCCGGGTTTGTCGCGATGGTCGCCGGTATTATGTGGGGGGCAAAGTCCGGCGTTCAGTTTTCATTGTCCCTGATTGCTCTCAAGGCTTTGCCAGTCCTGATTCTTGGTGGCTTCACATCTATCCCCGGAGCTATCATCGGAGGCTTGATTATTGGGGTGGGTGAGAAACTGTTCGAGTTCTCGATCGGCCCGATGATTGGTGGTGCTACAGAGAACTGGTTTGCTTATGTATTGGCACTGGTATTTCTGATTTTCAGACCGCAAGGTCTGTTTGGTGACAAGATCATCGAGAGGGTATAAGCCATGTTCTATCGCCAGGCCGGTGACTTTAAAACAACCTACCGGGAAGATATCCATACTTTCCCGTTGCGTCAGGATCGTATTGGCTACTACATACTCCTTGCATTCGCTTTTCTTGTTGTACCTTTCATTATCAATGACTATTGGGCCAGTGCCGTACTGCTGCCGTTTTTGATTATGTCAATCGCAGCACTGGGCCTGAACGTGTTGACGGGGTATTGCGGGCAGGTGTCATTGGGTACGGCCGGTTTTATGGCGGTAGGTGCCTATTCCTGTTACAAGCTGATGACTGCCTTTCCGGAACTGAGCATTATCATTGTCGTGTTAACCTCGGGCGTGATTACCGCTCTGGTCGGTTTGCTGTTCGGTATCCCTTCGCTGCGAATTAAAGGATTCTATCTGGCAGTGGCAACACTGGCAGCGCAATTTTTCCTGGTCTGGTTATTTAACAAGGTGCCCTGGTTTTATAACAATTCGGCATCGGGTCAGATCAGCGCGCCCGTGCGAGACATCGCCGGCGTCATGGTAACCGGGCCCGAGGCACAAGCCTGGGCAAAGTATCTCTTTTGTCTGGTGCTGGTTGTCGTGCTGGCGTGGCTTACGCGCAATCTCACACGCGGCCGTATCGGCCGTAGCTGGATGGCCATCCGTGACATGGACATCGCTGCCGAGATCATTGGCGTGAATCCGCTCAAAACAAAACTGTCCGCTTTTGGCGTGTCCTCATTTCTGATCGGTGTTTCAGGTGCCTTGTATTTTTCTGTTTATCTTGGCGCTGTTGAGGTCGGCGAGGTGTTCGGCATCCAGAAGTCTTTTCTGGTGCTGTTCATGATCATTATCGGTGGGCTTGGGTCCATTTTTGGCAGCTTCGCAGGTGCCGCATTCCTGGTTCTGATGCCGGTTCTGTTAAAAAATATTATGGTTGCCGGCCTTGGCTGGCCAACTGATATTGCAGCGCATATCGAGTTTGTTATTGTGGGTGGTCTGATTATCTTTTTCCTGATCGTCGAACCCCACGGTTTGGCTCAGCTTTGGAGGCTGACCAAGGAAAAGTTGCTGTTGTGGCCTTTTCCTCATTAGAAGATGTTCAAATGCCAACAAAAACGCGATCCTGACAAGGCGCGAGATTATTAACCAGAGAGAGGATGAATATGAAACTAGCAAAACTTGCAACTATCGGAGCAGCACTTGCCGTTGCTTCTTCAGTTGTGTCAACGGCTGCTGTTGCTGACCTGGTGTTCCCGTCACTCAGCTATCGCACCGGCCCTTACGCGGTAAACGGCATCCCGTTTGCTGATGGCTATGCAGACTACATGACGCTGGTAAACGAGCGTGATGGAGGCATTGGCGGTGTCAAAATCAAACTCATTGAATGTGAAACCGGCTATAACACCGAGAAGGGTGTTGAATGCTATGAGTCTACCAAGGGTGAAGGCTCTCTGGTGTATCAGCCACTGTCAACCGGCATCACTTACCAGTTAATACCAAAAGCCACTGCTGATGGTATCCCGGTTCACTCTATGGGATACGGCAGAACATCGGCTGCCAACGGCAAGATCTTCAGTCACATCTTCAACTACCCGGCAAACTACTGGAACGGTGCCTCACTCGCGATCAATCATATCCTGGCAGAGAATGGAGATGACATTAAGGGTAAAAAGATCGCATTGGTCTATCACAACTCGGCCTACGGTAAAGAACCTATCCGTACTCTGGAAGAGTTGGCCAAAAAGCATGGTTACACATTTACCGGTATCCCTGTTGACCATCCAGGTCAGGAGCAAAAATCACAATGGTTGCAAATCCGTCGTGAACGTCCTGACTATGTCCTGATGTGGGGTTGGGGTGTTATGAACCAGGTGGCCATTCAGGAAGCGGCAAATATTCGCTATCCGATGGATCAGTTTATTGGTATCTGGTGGTCTGGTTCGGAAAACGACGTATTGCCTACCGGTGATAAGGCCAACGGCTACAAAGCGCTGACATTCCACGGTACAGGTTCTGACTTTCCAGTCTATGCCGACATTCAGAAACACGTCGTTGATGCCGGCAAAGCGGCAGGTAATGGTGATCAGGTAGGTACTGTTCTGTATAGCCGTGGTATGTATGCTGCGATGCTGGCAGTTGAAGCTGCGCGAACCGCACAGGAGATCCACGGTGCAACCGAACTGACGCCTGCGCAAATGCGGGATGGCATGGAAGCACTCGAGATGACTGAAGCCAAAATGGCTGCTCTCGGTCTGCCAGGTTTCGGTCCAGAGTTCTCGGTTAGCTGTGACAACCACGGTGGACCAGGTTTGGGAGCGGTACAGCAGTGGGATGCGGCTGCCAAGAAGTGGACGATGGTCTCTGATTTTGGCCCCTCTGATATGGAAGTCATCCAGGCTTTGATTGATGAGGACAGCAGTGCATTTGCTGCGGAAAACAAAATCGAAGAGCGCAAGTGCGGCTAAGCCAGCCAACTTGCCGCAAACGTTTACTATAAACGTTGAAAAGAGTCACCCGGGTTTGTACTTTTACTGATTTGCCGGGTGGCTTTTTCGGGGCAACGCTCTGTTGCCCTGTTCCAACAGAATCGACTCAACTCAACCAAGCTTCACCTGAGAGGACATCATGACAGAAACAGCAAGTGCTGCAGCCGCTGGAGATAGTGCTGCCGATGCTGAGAAGCTGCTCGAAGTCAATAATATCGAGGTTATCTATAACCACGTTATTCTGGTGCTCAAAGGTGTCAGTCTCGATGTGCC
Source organism: uncultured Granulosicoccaceae bacterium (assembly GCA_937951215.1). Lineage (GTDB taxonomy): Bacteria > Pseudomonadota > Gammaproteobacteria > Granulosicoccales > Granulosicoccaceae > CALFCE01. The sequence goes on along the minus strand of CALFCE010000026.1, from coordinate 1,270 downwards.
CAAGGGAGGTATCACAGCCTTGCTGGGGGGCAATGGTGCTGGCAAAACCACAACCCTGAAGGCCATATCCAATTTGCTGCACTCTGAACGGGGCCAGGTAACCAAAGGTTCCATTTTGTACCGGGGTGAATCAGTGGCAGATTTAAGCCCGGAGCAATTGGTAAAGCAGGGTGTTGTGCAGGTGATGGAAGGTCGTCACTGTTTTGAGCATCTGACGGTCGAAGAAAATCTGTTGACCGGTTCCTATACACGTCGTGACGGCAAGGCTGCAATCAATCGCGATCTTGATATGGTTTATACCTACTTCCCGCGTCTGCGTGAACGACGCAAATCGCAAGCTCGCTATACCTCCGGCGGTGAGCAACAAATGTGCGCAATCGGCAGGGCTCTGATGTCCAATCCGGAAACCATTTTACTTGATGAACCCTCTATGGGATTGGCCCCCCAACTAGTGGAAGAGATATTCGAGATTGTAAAAAAACTGAACGAGCAAGAAGGGGTTTCAATTTTGCTGGCCGAGCAAAACACCAATGTTGCACTTCGCTATGCACACTATGGCTATATTCTGGAATCAGGCCGGGTGGTTATGGATGGCACTGCCAGTGATTTGCGAGAAAACCCCGATGTTAAAGAATTTTATCTCGGAGTTGCCGAAGATGGACAGAAATCCTTCCGCAACGTCCGCAGTTATCGTAGACGCAAACGCTGGTTGTCCTGAGCCAGCCCAAGCGGTATTTCACGGTTTCTTGTCAGTCGGCACACCCAGTAACCCACCAGGTCCATCTATTCCATGACTCAGATTTTTTTTGAAGATCGGGAAAATCAATCTCCCGAACAACGTGAAACCGATCTGATGTCGAGGCTTGCACCTCACTTGCAGCAGGCTATCAAGTCCTGCCCCGGCCTTGCAGCGCATCTGAAAGGTATTGATGTTTCAGCGGTGACCTCCAGACGCGCGTTGGCAGAATTGCCGGTGTTGCGTAAAACCACTTTGATGCAGGCGCAAGCAGAAAATCCTCCCTTCGGTGGCTTTGCCGACGCCACGCAGCTTTCCGGTACCCGTATTTTTATGTCTCCCGGCCCGGTATGGGAACCCCAACCCCCGGGACTAGATCCGTGGATGTCGGCACGGGCACTGTTTGCTGCAGGCATACGTTCGGGTGATCGTGTGCACAATGCGTTTTCCTACCATATGACGCCGGGTGGTTTTATTATCGACGAAGGTGCCAGAGCGTTAGGCTGTCTGGTATTTCCAGCCGGTGTAGGTAAC
>CALFCE010000025.1 GCA_937951215.1 uncultured Granulosicoccaceae bacterium | reverse complement strand
ACGGGCCTGTAGTCAGCTTCTAGAGATGCCGCTCTGCAAGCCCGGCCGGGCAAAAGATTAGTAGCTCATGCACTCTTTCACCGGCATCGCATGTTTGGCCTTCTTTGACCTGAAAGTAGCGCAAGCGGATGAGTGAACTATCCGATTGGCTGAAATCACAGCCTGATATTAAATTTCTGCTACTGGCCGCTCCCGATGTCAACGGGGTGATGCGAGGCAAAAGCGTCCCGGTCCGAGATGTTGAAAAAGTTGAAAACGGGCTGACGCGGATGGCCTTGTCGACACCCACTGTCGACATACTTGGTAACGAAATCGATGGTTGCTCCCTGGTTGAAAATACCGGCGATTGCGATATTGTCATTCGCCCAACAGGCAGGGCACCCTATCGCAGCGTCCTTTACGAACACATAGCGATTGTTCCGGCAGATTTCTGGATGACAGATGGCAGCCCCGTACAAACTGCGTGTCGGCAGTTAACAAACTCGGTCGCGAGAGCCTTTGATGCTCGTGGCTGGCAAGCGGTGGTAGCGCTGGAAATCGAATTCTATCTCTATGATTTATCTGAATCCGCAATCACGCCACCCTCTTCCCCGTTAACAGGTGAAGCGTTGACAGGACGTGAATGCGCATCGATCACCGATATCCAGCATTTTGCTCCGCTACTTCAGCAAATGTGTGACCGGTGCGCTGACGCCGGCATTCAGACCACGTCAATTTTGAGTGAAAATGGGCCCGGTATGTTTGAAATAAACCTCTATCACAGTGCCGATTTAATGAAAGCCGTGGATGACATGGCCTATATGCGATTAATACTGCGTGATGTCTGTCATATCAACGGTTACGGTCTCACTTTCATGCCCAAGCCCTATGCGGACTATGACGGAGCCGGGCAGCACCTGCATTTCAGTATTCTCGATCAGAACGGTCGTAATATATTTGACAATGGTTCCGCAGAAGGGAGTACTACATTGCTTCACGCTGTCGGTGGCTTACTGGAAACTATCAATGAACTGTTGTTGTTATGTGCTCCTCATGTAAGTTCGTATCGTCGGCTGCAACCAGATTCATATGCGCCCACCAGCAAGTGTTGGGGGTATGACAACAGATCGGTCCCTATTCGAATCCCGGCAGGCAACAATGAAGCCAGGCGCATCGAATATCGGGTTGCTGGTGCGGATGCCAACCCCTATCTGTTTGTCAGTGCGGTTCTAATGGCAGCATTGCATGGTATTGATCAGAAATTCGTCCCACCGGCAGCGATCGATGGTTTCTCGTATACAAGCACTGACGAAACAATCTATTCTTCAATGCCAGACGCCCTGCAAGCGTTTGAATCCAGTGGATTCGTCAAATCGTTGCTACCTGAATTGCTCAGGCAGGCGTATATACAGGGTAAACAACAGGAAATGTCACACCTGGCTGGCAAGGACATTGATTTCGAAACCAACATATACAAAAGCAGAATTTGATCTTGCTTGTAAAATGTCGCATGGTAGTCATTCTCTCAATGCTGATGGGCATGTTAGTTGTACCAACAAGCCTCTAAAGCTAAAGAAAATGCTCGTTCATAACAAAGTATCTATTCAGTCAATCACTATAAGTAATATATTGCATGAACCAACACTATCGTCACCGCATTGGTAGGCAATGTCAAAGTGACAACTCTCTCTCCAGCCGCTTAAGCTCCGTGTTTGCAATATCGATGCGGCGATTGCTGGACAGCTCAGCCGCCAAGCCCTTTTGTGCCTCTTTGAGCTTGACCCTCAGTTTGTTGTCAGGCTGTACGGCCATGGCAGACTCACAGGAAGTCACGCTGGCATCGCTGGAGCCAACCATCGAGCACAGACAGGCCACTGCTGGAATCATGCAACTCATGCAGCGATATCATTACAGTCGTGTGCAGGTTGATGATGAATTGTCTGAACAGATATTCGACCGTTATCTTGATTCTATCGATCCGCAAAAGAGTTTTTTGCTGGCAAGTGATATTGAGGAATTTTCCCAGCTAAGAAACGAATTCGATGATGCTCTTCTTAATGCTCAACTGAGCCCGGTATTTGATCTGTTCAAACGTTTTCGATCCCGCGTTGGGGAACGCGCAGCGTTTGCGCGGGGTTTGCTCAAGAATGACTTTGACTTCACCATTGATGAAAGCTACACCTTTGACCGCGAAGATGCGCCCTGGCCGGAATCATCAGCTGCGTTGGATGAATTGTGGCGCAAGCGTGTCAAGAATGATGTTCTGAGCCTGCGTCTGGCAGATCGAACCGATGAAGAACTGATGAAGACGTTGGAAGAAAGGTATGAGCGGATGGAACGGCGTGTCATACAGCTTCGGGCCAATGATGTGTTTCAGATATTTGTTAATGCCTACACGCTATCAGTAGAACCTCATACTTCCTATTTTTCACCCCGCAGTTCTGAAAACTTCGAGATCAACATGAGCCTTTCTCTGGAAGGCATCGGTGCTGCTCTGCAGACGGTTAATGAGTATACGGTGATACAACGAATCATCACCGGTGGTCCGGCGGCCTTAAGTGAAAAGTTAAGCGCTGAAGATCGTATCGTGGGAGTTGGTCAAGGCAAAAAGGGCGAAATTGTCGACGTAGTGAGTTGGCCCATTAACGATGTTGTTGATCTTATACGGGGCCCCAAAGGCTCAACCGTCCGCCTGAAAGTTTTGCCAGCAAGTGCCGCCGAAGGTTCTCCTCCACAGGTGATTACACTGGTACGGGACAAAATCAAACTGGAAGAACAAGCGGCCAAAAGTTCTGTAGTTGAAGTGGCGGCCGCAGACAAGACGCGGCGCTTTGGTGTGATCGATCTTCCCACTTTTTATCTGGATGGAGCCGGACGCGCAAAAGGGCTGCCGGATTACCGTAGCACCACGCGTGATGTTCGGCGCTTGCTAGGTGAGTTGACTTCTGCGGAAAAGGAAATAGATGGTGTCATCATCGACCTTAGAGGTAACGGTGGCGGTTCCTTGCTCGAAGCAACCCAGTTGACCGGCTTGTTTATTAAATCGGGGCCAGTTGTTCAAATACGCGATGCCAGTGGAAAAGTCAGCGCTGAAACTGACAATGACCCGGCTGTCGTGTACAGCGGTCCGTTGGCAGTACTGGTTGATCGACGCAGCGCTTCCGCCTCAGAGATATTTGCAGCGGCAATACAGGACTACGGTCGTGGTGTGATTGTGGGTGAGCCGACATTCGGCAAGGGCACCGTGCAGACTGTAGCGCCACTTGACAGAGAGGGTAAGCTGGGCCAGTTGAAAGTGACAATGGCTCAATTTTTCAGGGTCAACGGAGAAGGCACTCAGTTCCGTGGTGTTGTTCCGGATGTGCTGTTTCCCACAGCACTGGATTCGGATGCACAAGGTGAACGCGGGCTGGACAATGCCCTGCCCTGGGCAAAAGTAGCTGCTGCCAGCTTTAATGCCTGGCCTGAACCCACGGCTGATTACAGCAATCTTCAATCACGCCATGAATCACGCTACCGTGCCAATGAAGCCTTTGACCTGCTCATTGATGAACTTCAAGCGCAACGGGTAGCTCGCGAAGAGCGTTCTGTTTCTCTGCTGGAATCTGTACGGCGGCAGGAAATCCTTGATCAGGGCCCGGAACGTGAGAAACGCCAGGAGCTTTTTCGCAGGGCATTTGGTGCGTCCAGCAGGAGTGGGGATGATGATTCCGGTGAAGCTGAAGTACCCGATATCATTCTGCAGGAAGCGGCCAATGTACTGAACGATGTTATTGATTTGTAGCCAGATGTCACGCTCTGGCTAACCGCCAGAGCTGGCCGCACCGTTTGGCCGCATGTACTAACCCTGTTGAAGCCAGTAGTAATTGAGCGAGGCTTGATCGAAAACAAGACTGGTCACGTCGGTTTCAAAACTATCATGCCAGATAAGCGGCTCAAGCCAATATAAATCACCCTCTATAACTCAAACTCTATAATTCCGTTCTAACGTTCAGCAGCTCCGGGAAAAAGCTCACATCAAGTGCTTTTTCGAGGAATACGACTCCGGATGATCCACCCGTGCCTCGTCGATTCCCGATGATGCGTTTCACTGTGGACATATGCTTGAATCGCCAGTTCTGGAAAGCATCTTCAATATCAACCAACTTCTCGGCCAATTCATAAAGTTCGAAATGCTTATCGGGAGACATGTAAATATCTCGCCATGCTTCAAGTACGGAATGGTCTGCTTGATAAGGCTGGCTGTAGTCTCTCATCAGCATTGTTTGATTGATTTTAAAACCTGATTCGCTAAGTTGTCTTATCACAACGTCATACAGGCTGGGCTCGGTCAGTATACGCTGGAGATCGCTGTATACCTCTGTATCATGCCGATGAACCTCAAGCAGCTTGCGATTCTTGTTACCCAGCAAGAATTCAAGTTTACGGTAGGTGTAAGACTGGAAACCGGAAGCCGGCCCGAGCGTATCTCTGAATTTCAAATAATCCACCGGTGTTAGAGTGGACAGGATGGACCAGGATTGCGTCAGCTGATTCAGTATCAGTTTGACTCGGGCAATTACTTTGAACGCCTGACGAAAATCATGTTGTTGCAGATTTTTAATGGCAGCTTCTATTTCGTACCCTGCCAGTTTTAACCATAACTCGCTTGCCTGATGAATGATAATAAAAAGCATCTCATCATGTTCTTCGGAGCGCAATTCCTGCGCACCTAGCACCTCAGACAAATGCAGATACTGACTGTAGGTCAGTTTGTCTTTCAGGTCTGTGTGAATGCTTTGTTCAAGCTCACGATAATTTTCGGGTTTATCCACTGGAGCTTGTCCCTGCTATGCCAGCAATTCGCGGGTTATCACTTTTAAAAGATAGGTTTCTCGTTCAATAGAGAGCCCTTTTTTGGTACTGCTAGCCATGACAGATTCGTTGTGTGCAATGGCCTGATAGATATTCACCCATTTCGGTTTCATGCCATTACTGATTTCGTAGGCCTCCAGCGCAGTGTCTCCAAGCTGTTCATCTATGTCACACACAAAACAATCGGAGATCATATGGAGAATATCGGCATCCGTTTTGTACCATGGCCTGTATTCAACATAACGTGCAAACGGCTTGATATTACAGACACCTCTTGCCCCGGTTTCTTCTTGCAGCTCACGGACAAGGCCGACTGTTATATCTTCACTTTTTTCCACACCACCACCAGGTAAACTGTAGTCATCATAGTACTCGGTATACAGCAACAGAATCTGTTCACCCCGGACCACAATGGCACGTGCGGCCTGGCGCTGCAGTACCGTCAAGGGACTGGTTTCGGTGATGTCATCAGGTGAAATATCAGGATGAAAAGCTGTTTTCAGCAAACGCATAGTGTTGTTGACTTATGTACCACAGATGGCTGCATTGACATTCTTCAATTGCAGTACTTTCTCTGTGCTGTGTTCGATTCGCTGCATGGAAAGTCTGCCACGCTTGACTGCTGCTGAAAGCCCTTGCAGCAGTGGAGAGATATCGTCAATGCCTGAAATCATAACGACATCAGCGCCGGCGTTGATAGCACGAATGGATGCTTCTATAGTTGTATAGTTATTGGTAATCGCGCCCATATTTAACGCATCTGTAAACACAATTCCATTAAAACCCAGCTGTTCGCGCAGGAGTCCGCTTATCGTATTCGGAGACAAGCTGGTAGGAGTCTGTCCTGACAAACCAGGAACTTTTAAATGAGCCACCATGATACCGGTGTTGGGGGAAGCCAGCTCCTCGTAGGGCGACAGATCTGCCTGCATATTGACTAAAGGCTTCGTCGTTGGCAGTGAAAAATGCGAGTCGGCAGATGCGCTGCCATGACCGGGGAAGTGCTTTAGCACAGGCATCACCCCGGCTTGCTGAAGACCTTCAGATACTGCTCGAGCATAATCGATCACAATGCTTTTTTCAGTACCAAAAGACCGGCTGTTGATCCCCGGGCCACGCCCGACATCCAAAATCGGTGCGAAGCTGATCGAGACACCCAGCTCTTTCATCTTCTGACCATAATCCCTGTAAATTTCCCTGACCGCATCAGTCGAGAGTTGTGTGAGTTCTCGCGTACTGGGTAGTGGGTAAATGGCTTTATCAAGACGCTGAACCGCTTTTGACTCCTCATCCGAGGCGATTAAGACAGGATAAGGTGCCTGACGCTGTAACTCGCGCAAGGTGTCACCCACGTTCGATCCGGGGTGCCCCAGTAGTCCGATAAAACCCAGCTCGCCCTCACGTGCATAGCGTGCCGCTTTACTTAGTTCTGCAGGCTCCAGCAATACGGCGATTAGTTGGCCCAGTTTTTGTCGCTCACTCAAACACCCGGGGATACCGTTTTGACTACCCGCCCTCTGCAATGAGTTCTGATTGGTAACGGACGTTTTGACCCCGTTGACCGGTGCGACCAGGGGCGCTGGAGTTTCAATCCTGCCGGCTTCCACGCCAATCTGGCTTGCTGTCACAATGACTGGAGATGGTGTCTCACGGCTGGCACAGCTACAAAGTAAAACTGCCATCAATGACAGGAAAATTCCCTTCCTTTGTAACATGTTTTTGAGCAAAACCCGAGAGCGGTATTGCCGGAGACTGTTTCAAATATCAGGCCATCAGCAACCCCTTCAATTGATGACTCCCTCACAGGTTTTGCATAAACAAGCGGGGACAGAAAAACCGGGGTAAAAACCGGGGGACAGTATACCCATTTAGCACACTCAAGAATCTAAGCGAGCTAAATGGGTATACTGTCCCCCGGTTTCTCTCCCGGTTTTTCTGTCGCCCGGTTTTCCCCTAGTCTCTAACAGGTATACTGTCCCCCGGTTTTTACCCCGTTTTTTGAACTGTGGAGGCTTGGGTGGGTATTATTTTAAAGCAGCAGATTGTGGGGCCGGCGGCTTGGAAGGGGGAGCAGTTAAGGGGCGATACTTCATGGATACACTATTTATCCGAATCGGCGCTCGCATGCATTGATCGGGCTCTTGACCATACAAAAAAATGTGGGCTGGTATTTCCGCATTTCGGGAAAAACGATTTTCCACTTCCGGAGCTGGCTGATGAGTTACGAGGCTATGCAGATGCCCTTGAGACCGGCTTGGGTTTTTTACTACTGCGGGGTTTGCCGGTTGAGCGTTATTCCGAAGAGGATATCAACGCGATCTACTATGGTATCGGCCTAAATCTGGGCCAGCCGGTTGGCCAGAATCCAAAAGGTGACCTACTTGGAAAGGTCATGAATGTAGGTGATAAAAACAATAAACAGACCCGCGTGTACGAAACCAACGCTTACCTGCCCTATCATACCGACCCGTCGGATGTAGTGGGATTGTTGTGTATTCGCAAAGCCAAATCGGGTGGATTGAGCAGCCTCGTCAGTGCAGCTGCTGTCTATAACGAGGTATTGGAGAACCATCCGGAATTTCTGGCGCTCTTCTATCGCCCATTTTATTATGCACATCTTGGCAAGAACGAACCCGGGCTGTCTCCTGTTTTCAGCTTTAATCAAGAAAAGCTAAGTTGTCGCTATCTACGACAGTACATCGAGCTAGGTCACGAACTGATGGGGTTACCTCTGTCGCGAATTGAAACCGAAGCTCTGGATATCTTTGACTCCATTATCCACAAGGAATCACTAAGGCTGGATATGATGCTTGAGCCTGGAGACTTGCAGTTTGCCAACAACTATGCGGTGCTGCATTCCCGAACCGAATTCGAGGATTTTGAAGACGCTGAACGCCAACGAAAGATGTTGAGATTGTGGCTCAAGATGCCCAACGCGCGTCAACTGGCTCCTGATTTCCCGGGCAGAAACGGATTCCCTGTGCCTCGGATTCATTAGCCTTTATAATCGGCAGAGTCATTCCAGGCTATTGAGAGGGATCTGGTTCTGAGCAAACAACCCAATATATTATTTTTGATAACGGACCAACAACGTGCAGATTGGCTGGGTTGTTACGGCCATCCTGTCCTGAAAACACCGCATATTGATTCACTTGCTGCAGAAGGAGTTCGTTTTGAAAACTTTCACGTGGCATCACCGGTCTGTATGCCCAATCGGGCATCCCTGCTAACAGGGCGCTACCCGACTCTACACGGTTTGCGCTACAACGGTTGCCGCTTGCCTCTTAATGCAAATACCTTTGTTGATTCACTGGCGAACGCGGGTTACCACACCGCGGCTATAGGCAAGAGTCACTTGCAACCATTTACAGGTTTACCCCCCAAAGGCAGACCGTCCGACCAAGTTGCAGGGAGTAATGAGGCTTGGAAACCGGATGATGGTAACTACGGCCATGAAGAGCCAGGCAATTATCAGGAAGAAGGGCGTTATGTGGTTCCATTACCGTACTATGGATATCAACACGTCGATTTGGTGACCGCGCATGGAGACCGCTGTGGAGGGCACTACAAGCAGTGGTTCAGGGAAAATGCTGCTGATTGGCAAGCATTACACAAAGACGACAATCAATTACCGCACAATTATTCTTGCCCACAAGCCTACCGGACTCCGATACCGGAGGACTTGTACCCCACGGCATATATTCGAGATCGAACCATCGATTATCTGAATGCGCGCAGTGGCAATGATCAACCCTTTTTCGCTTTCGTCTCATTTCCCGATCCCCATCATCCGTTCAACCCGCCAGGAAAATATTGGGATATGTATTCTCCAGATGACTTTGACATCAACCTGCCTTTCACAGCGCACAAGAATCCTGTCAAGCCCATGCAATGGCTGCACGATAATTGGAAGAACGCGGGTGGTCAAACAACCCCGCAAACAGCCATGATGCTCGATGAGCAACAGCTGAAAGAAGCGATGGCGTTAACTGCCGGCATGCTGGCTTTTGTAGACGATGCGATCGGGTCCATCATCGATGGCTTGAAAAACAGTGGTCTGTGGGACAACACCATCGTTTGCTATAACTCGGATCACGGAGACTATCTCGGTGATTTCAACATGCTTCTGAAAGGTGCTTTGCCGTTCCGCAGTATCACACGCGTTCCCTTTATCTGGTCTGACCCGGATAACCGCAACGCAGCAGTAACAACTGAACTCGCCTCGACAATTGATATTGCCGCGACCGTGCTCGACCGCACAGGACTGGCACCCTTTAACGGTATGCAGGGCAAGAGTTTTAAACACCTTGTCGAGAGTGATCGCCCCACCAATACTCAACTCGGGAAACGAAAAGAGTTATTGATTGAATATAACGATGGTGGTGCCCGTCTTGGCTTTGAGAAACCAGCCAGAGTACGTGCTTTGGTCACCCCCGATTGGCGTTATACGATGTATCTGGATCAGGAATGGGGAGAGCTCTATGACCTGGTGAATGACCCTTCCGAGACCCATAATCTTTGGACAGAACCGGAATATTCATCGGTCAGAGCAGAGCTTGCAGAGCGACTTACTCACCACCTGACTGCGCAAATGGATGAGAGCCCACTGTCTGACAGGCTGGCGTGAGGGTTATTCCAATACTGCCTTGACAGGTAAAGAGGCAAGTGAGTGAATAGTGCTATTGACCGCTTGTACTGCCGGCGCAACCATTTCAAATCGTTTGACGCGATCTGCGAGCTCATTAAACAGACAACTCATTTCCAACCGTGCCAGGTTCATTCCCAGACAGGCGTGTACCCCCTGACCAAAGCCAACATGGCCCACCACCCTTCTTTCGATATCGAATGTATCAGGCTTGTCAAAACGTTGCGGATCCCTGTTGGCTGCCCCGTAAACCACGAGGACTCGGGAGTTAGCTGACAAGTCGATTCCGGCAATGTTGATATCTTCGGTGACGTATCGGGTGAATGCCCTGATCGGCGTATTCAGTCTTACTATTTCCTCTATGGCGTTCCTCATCAATTTTCGGTTGTCGCGCAGCTTGTTCCATTGCTCCGGATTTTCCGCAAATAGCTTTATGCCATAGCCAATGGCCGATATGGTGGTATCCAGGCTGGGCGGGATATAATCGCGCATTAATTCAGCGGCACGTTCGGGTTTGATGCCGTTTTCAATGCCCAATGCCGTGGCGCGCTGAGCCCATCCATCGGGTGACAAATTATCAAGGGTTGCCGGATCTTCCAAAAATTCGCGCAAACGTTTGAGCCGATTGATCGCATCATCATGGCGCTCTTTGGCATCGCCCATCAGCTCAAAGGTGGCCGCTCCCCAGTCAAGCATATTGTCTTTTCCATAGTCACCCAATCCAACAAGATCTCGCACAATAGTCAATGGAAGATAGGGTGCTAACTCAGCCGCCGCATCAAACTCTGGCTGCGAGAGCATTTTGTCGACAATGTATTTCGATTCCTTTTCAATCCGCTCACGGACCAACACCACCTTTTTGGATGATAGGGGCTCAAAGGTGATCTTGCGTGTTACATCATGTTGTGGCGGGTCGGAATTTAAAGTGCTGCCAATCAACAGCTGATTGATATTGTCATTGACCGACACTCCTTTGCCGGAAATAAATCGTTGATGATCGCGAAGTACCTGAACGACTGCGTTATGACCGCAGATGGCGTAAAGTCCGTTTTTCTCCAGCCACACCACTGGCCCGAGAGCCAACATGGCTGCATAGGCGGATACCGGATCAGCGATGGTTGACTCAGCGTAAAAGTCAATGTCGGTAGCAGGAGTAGCCATGGACCAGTCTAGCGATTGTTGTCCTTACGCCATTTGGCAAATTTTTCCAGAGATTCGTCTTTGGTTGCAGGATACAACCCGATAATCGTCTCACCTGCCTTTACCTGTTCAACCACAAAGGCCTCATAGGCTGTCATGTCAACAGCCTCATCGGCAATTTCATCTGCCAGATGGGCAGGTATCACAATCACGCTATCATCATCACCAACCAGTATGTCACCTGGAAACACTGGTGCATCACCGCAGCCTATCGGCACATTGATATCGATGGCTTCGTGGTGGGTCAGGTTGGTGGGCGATGCCGGACGGCTGTGATAACTCGGTATATCCAGCTCACCAATACTCACAGAATCACGGAATCCACCATCGGTAACAATACCGGCACCGCCACGCATCATTAAACGGGTGATCAGAATATCCCCGGCAGAGGCAGCGCGTGGATCCTTGCGACTGTCGCATACCATGATATGCCCCTCCGGACAGGTCTCGATCGCTTTCCGTTGCGGATGCTCCGGATTACGAAATTCACTCACCTGGTTACGGTCTTCACGAGCTGGCATATAACGAAGCGTAAAAGCGGGGCCAACCATATTTCGACCTTTTCGCTTGACCGGCCTGACATCCTGAATGACCTGATTTCTCAATGAGCGCTTGTATAAAGCCGTTGCCAATGTTGCAACAGATACCTGTAACAACTTCTCTTTTGTTTGCGGATTCATGTCTTTTATGGGCCTTTAGATAAAATAGTTTGTCAGGTTGTTTTCAAGCCGGTCTTTATCTCACCACCTTGAAAAATTTACGGTAGAGTTTTCGTGAATCGGTATTTCAGAGCCGGGCGAGATATTCTCTTGCTTGTTTTTCACCCAATGCTTCAAGCTGTTTCTGTTTAAACGCCTCTCTTTTCTTTCGCCGCGGGTCCATATGTCCTGCGCCAATGACTTGCTCACCCTTCTCGCACACCACATAGCGGGATATCCGTTGTGCATGCGAGGACAATTTCTCCCATTGCTCATAGGGCATGCAGCGCATGATGCCTTCGCTGCGAAACCACGGCGCATAGTATTCGACATTGGGCATAGCGCGTACTTCACGCGATAGATTCGGTGTACCGCCATGCCAGGCTCGAATATCCCGGAAAATGGCAGAACCGGCTGGAGCCGGGCATACCGTAGACAACTTCATCCAGTCAGGCTCATTGGCAAGATCAGGTATTGGGGAACGAGACCTTTGCGTACCGGGGATTTGGCGGATTGGACCGTTCTCGAACGTCAGATCGATCATCGGAAAGTTAATAGTCAGCACCGGTACAGGTACGTCTCGCATGGTCACCGCGCCCAGCGGATCAGGCATTTCCGGCCACATATTATCCGAGTGCAGTCCCTGATACTCAATGGCACCCGGCAGCGCGATATCACCACCAGCGCCACCAACGACATATTCTGCAGACCCAAATATGGCTTTTAACACCGGTGTTGTTGTTGGCAGGTCAATAAGGTCACACCATTCCTGCACATGGAGCATATGCCTGGATGCTGATCCACCACCAAATGAGTACCGGTGTGGCAAACCGCCCGCCCCGCCTCCCGCAGAACAATCGGGATCCGATTCCATCAGTTGTGTCACAGCCTTATCAGCGGCGGCCTGCATACGCTGGAGCAGCTTCGGATCCAGTGCATCTCGAACCACCACAAAGCCATCCCGATGAAGCAATTGAGCTGCACGCTCCGGCTCATCCGGTGACACCAACTCCAGTCCCCGGATGCCATTGTTGTTGCGCAGATGTTCGCGGAGCAGAGATACATCCGGGTCATCGTAGCGGCGGGACCAGCTCGCGCAGGCAGGATCACCGGACACCAGATTCATATGCTCGGGTGTAGTTTCGATTTCGATATCGGCAGTAGAGGTAGACAATCCTTCAGGGTTGTCATTACTGCCACTCGACCGTGGTCGGTTAAGGAAGCCATTGGGCGGTACCGCGGCATTCCAGCCAACGTTCTTGAGCATACTTATGCCCCCGTTTTTACGCTATTGTTGCGGGCTTTCACTCTTGCCTTGAACACTTCCCTGAAATGCGCATCGGCCTCGCTTGATCCATCATGAAAACTCCCGAACCATTTATCAAGAGGCATATTATATTCCCCGTAGTTGACCCGGTGATATTTATGATGAAGATAGTGCATATAGCGATCATTGCGTAACGCGACTTCATCATTAAAGACGATCTCGTCAAAACCCGAGTGGCTGACAGCAGGCCCAAGCCCGGTTTGAAACCCGTTGAACATCATGTGCAAGGGATGGCTGGGGACCACCAGATGGATCAGCATACAACTGAAATACAGGATGTGCTCGACCGGGTGCATGGCCATGCCCGACCAAGGCCCGACATTGACATTCTTGTGATGCAGATAATGTACTCGATCATACAACGGTTGCCAGTGAATAAGCCGATGAATCCAGTAGAAATGAAAGTTTCTCCAGAAGGGTACCAACAACATGGCCGCAACAAACCAGATCGGGTTGGTTTCAAAATCGATGTAGGGTAACAAACCATTTGCATAAGCCCACCAAAGCCCACATTCATACGCACTCCAGAACAAAGCGCCTGAATAAGACCAAAAGACATTATCGTAGACTTGATCATTGAACAAAAAGATCCGGTTATTTTTGGCCATCCATTTGCCGTTGTATTTCTTTTTACGGCCTTGCATTTTGTATTTGTATAACCACAAATGGAATGCCCCGTTCCAGATGGTCAGGAGTATCAGATTGCGTGCTGTGATTTCCGCTATCCAGGCCAGATCGAACGTTTGCATACGAGCCAGTTCGGGCGTGAAAAAGGCATATGAGATGCCAATAACCAACATGTAGATTGCAAACCAGGGCAGGAAAAATCCCGGAAACCCGAACAAGGTTTTTACGATACGTTTGACGTCCAGGGGGAAATCGAGGAAAGGCTCCAGATGTACCACCCGTCCCGATCGCCACTCTCCACGACGATCACGTACTTGCCCGTGTTCATCAACTGACGTCTTATCATCATTTGGCACTGTGTCGGCTCCTCATGCAATGGTGCGTCGAGGGCTCGACACAACAGGCAAGGATTGTCGGGATGGCAGGCTTCCGGTTCGAACTGAGCTACAAAGAACCAGCAACTGCCTCGGTCTGCCACTTCTGAAAACACTTTATTATACAGCACGCTTTCGATCCAGCTTCAGGTAGTGAGCACTTGCCGATTTGCTGGTGATTTGAGAGCAGATTCGCTGATGATGTGAAAATTCGGATAAACTACCGCTTATTGTATCCAGTTCAGGAGAGCCCTCGAATTGAACTCTAACGATAGCGGTGCGTATCACAATATCAGTGCGCCGGTTCATGCAAAGCCCAGCGGCTGTCCGGTCGACCCCGACTTTACGACCTTCACACCTGATTACCTGTCCAACCCCTATCCACAGCTGGCACAAATCAGGGAAGAAAACCCGGTTTTCTATTCGGAGAAGCTCGGGTATCTGGTGGTTACCCGTATGGAAGATCTGATCGAGGTCTTTCGTGACCACGATGTCTATTCTTCAGCCAATGTGCAGGACCCGGTCTTTCCGATTTGTGATCGCGCCGCACAGGTGTTGGCCAATGAAGATTTCAACCCGGTGGCGGTGATGTCCAACCGGCAACAACCGGATCACACACGGATCAGAAAGTACACGCGTGAAGGGTTCTCCGGTAGACGGATGAATATGCTGGAACCCTATATTCGGCGTCGCAGCCAGGAACTGATTGATGCGATGATTGAGAAAGGAGGGCCGATCGATTTTGTCAGTGCGTTTGGACACCCTCTTCCCGGCCAGATCATCTTTCGGTTTATCGGTTTTGATGAAGCTGATGACGAGCAACTCATATCCTGGACCGGCAACCGCCTGGCATTTACCTGGGGTAACCCAAGTGAGGACGAACAAGTGGAGATTGCCGAGAAAATGCTCAAGTACTGGCGTTATTGCCGCGAGTTTGTTGCAAACCGCGCCCGCGACAGAAAAGATGACCTCACATCCGAGCTACTGAATTCACACGATGCCAATCCGGACGAGTTGGCCTACCGGGAAGTCGAATCGATTATTTATGGTCATTCGTTTGCGGGCCATGAAATTGTCAGCAACTTTATGA
>CALFCE010000024.1 GCA_937951215.1 uncultured Granulosicoccaceae bacterium | reverse complement strand
CCATGCAGCAGGAAACGGGCAGCCCACCCACCACCGATGACGCCGCCACCAACAATAGCTGCAATTTTTTTCCCGGCCCGCGACCGGGGCTGCTGCTGAATGCTCATGATTTTCTGAGTTGAATTGGGCTGAATGCAAAATGATACATCAGCCTCGGTCTGATTGTGAGGCGACTTACGGTATCAGAACGCCCTTTCCGGTATTTTGCTGGTCAAAGATTTCGTACGCAGATTTGGCTTCGGCCAGTGGCCAGCTATGGGTGAACAGTGCTTCTACATCGACGTTGCGCTCCGCAATAAAGCGAGCGCAATCAGCCTGCCCTGTTCGGCTGAAGGTCCAGGACCCCATCAAGGTGAGCTGCTTGCGCAACAAATCACTGCTGACATCGATGGTCACGTCACCACCCTCTCCCACAAACGCGACCCTCCCCCACTTGCAGGTCGCCTTGATTGCCTGTGCGCGAGCTATTGGCGATGAACTGCAGTCTATAGCGCAGTCCACACCTTTACCGTCTGTCAGATCCTGTATGGCCGATAGTAAATTCTGGTCACTGGCATCCAGCAATTCGGCAGCGCCAAACTGTGCTGCCCTGGCCAAGCGATCTGCGTCAACATCCAGTGCAATAACACGAGCACCCATCGCCACGGCAAGTTGCGTTGTACTCAATCCAACCGGCCCCTGGCCAAATACAGCAATCGTGTCTGTACCGCGCAGGGCAAGACGCTGCAACGCTCCAAAGGCGGTGCCGGTACCGCAGGAAATGGCAGCCCCGGTGGTGTAGCTCAGGGTATCGGGAAGTGACACCAGCGTGTCAGCAGGGACCTTCATATACTTCGCATGCGCACCGTCTCCGGTTGCACCGTAGACTGTTGAGCCTTCGTCACACATTTGCGACCAGCCCGTACTGCAGTGCGGGCATACGCCACAGCCACTGTAATGGTGATTCATTACCCGCATGCCGATCGCAGCCTGGCGTGCCGAGACCCCACTGCCGACCTCTACCACCTCACCGCATGGTTCATGACCCGCAATGACCGGCGAGCCATCACCACCAAGCCCGAGCGCAGCAGCTCCACCCTTGATCCGATAAAACTTCAAGTCACTGCCACACATCCCGGATGCCTTGATTTCGAGGACGACCTCCCCGGGACCGGGAGTCGGGTCAGGAACGGATCTTATTTCAAGTTCGCGATCGCCAAGAAAGTACACAGCTTGCATAATGCCTCCAAAAAACAGGCAGAGTCATATGGCAGCTCTGGATACCGCGACTTGCTGCAGACTCCGTATTAACGCGGTTTGACAGGTTGGTTTTTTGCAGCTCGAGCCAAAGCCCGTTGAGCATTTCGCTGTCGCTTGGCTCTGCCTTTTTTCTCACGTTCAGCAAGAGCCTCTGCAGTGGTACGACCTACCCCCCACGTCAGCGTTACCCCACGTTGCTCTGGGCGTTCACCAAACACGGTATAGGTTGGCAGTTTTACACGATTACTGAAAAACTGCACTCTGAGTATGCCGGCAACCAGCACTTCAAAATCATCGTGGAACACTTCGAAATGACGCCGGTGGCGTCGCACTGCCAGGCTGCCAAACTCGGTACGCATCAGTTGCGCGACATCAGTCAGTACGTCTTGCACGGTATTTCGTGGATATTCGGTGCTGATCGCGGTCAACTCATCAATTTCAACAGACGCAATGAAGGTTCTGGCTTGAGTAAACGGTATGACTACAGCAGACAACACGTCGTTTTCGGCCTTGGTGGTCGGTGTGGGCCCACTGGGTGCCAAATCAGTGGATGCCGAATCAGTGGGTGCCGAATCAGTGGGTGCCAGATGAGTAGGTGAAGGGGATTGATGCCGCGAGTGTTGTGATTTTGTGCGACGTGTCAGGGGTATGACGTTGGCGGTGGCAAGCTCGCTGGAATCGAGTTGGCAGCGGGCAGCAGCCCTGTCTTTTTTTGTACTGCGTTTTGATGCACTGCGCTCTTGCAGCCAACGGGAAATCAGCAGATCGCGATTGGTGTCGCCCTGAAGCTGCGGTACAGTCATGGCAGCCTTGGTTTTTTTTATTTTTTTATTTCGACTACCGGGACGATCAGCCATCGAGCATGTTCCAGAATTTCGATGGCGGAATTATACCTGTGCAGGATCACGACTTGAACAAAACTTGAAAAAAAATCCCTGGATTAATCTCGATAAAAAATATAGTTCAACTCTTTTTTTAAAATACCTCTTGACTCAAAAATATTTTTTCTTTTTGCCATTTCAAGGCGAGATTCTTGCTTGCTGCAAAATATCAAACAAGGCAGGTCTGTTTTCACGTACCTCCTCCGCGCTCAACCCTTCCAGAGAATGTGGAAACTTTAGCCACTGCGTTGTTTCATGAAGAAAATACTCAGGCGTTCGCGAGGATTCGTTGCGTGATGGTTTGTAGTACGGAACAGCAACGCGGATATCATGCGGTGTGTTGCGTCGTGCCTTGCGTTGCAAATCGTCGATGATTGCATCAATACTTCTACCCGTATCAAAGACATCATCTACGATTAACAATCGATCCGATTGCCGCACGTTTTTTACCAGGTAGTTCAAACCGAAAACGCGAACCTCTCTGGCCTGTTGATCTATTCCCTGATATGACGAAGAACGAATCGCAATATGGTCGGATTCAATACCATGAAATGCGAGCAGCTCCTGCACTGCGATGCCCATCGGTGCACCTCCACGCCATACCGCCACGATAAAGGTGGGCCTGAATCCGCTTTTTACAACTTTGGCTGCCAGCGCGAATGAATCTTCAAGCAATTGCTGTGCATCCAGATAGAGTTTTTCGCTCATGGCTCCCCACGATAAATTTAAGTTGCCTCGTAAAATCTATTGTACGTGAGCCAATGGCCGCAGGCGACCGTATTCGGTACACTTGGGCCTGACATCAGCGTTTACTGCAGCAACTACTCACGGGACTGCCTCATTATGGCCAGCAATGAAGGACAGATTAAACGATTCATCACCGAAGAGGAGTTGTTGCAGGACGCCTATCGGTTAGGTGTCAATATCTTCAACAGTGGATTCCGGCCAAGCTTTATTATCGGGCTTTGGCGTGGCGGCAGCAGCGTCGGTATTGCGGTTCAGGAATGTTTGCAGTATCTGGGGGTGGAAACCGATCATATTTCGATTCGCACCAGCTACCGTGGTGCACAAAGCTACGATAATATGGTGGAGAATGCTGCCCAGAATATTCGCGTACACGGCACCCAGTATTTACTTGAAAATCTCAATTTTGATGACCAACTGCTTATTGTCGACGATGTATTCAGCTCGGGCCTGAATACAGAAGCTGTTATCAAGCGCTTGTCGGGTCGCTTGAAAAATAACATGCCGGAACAAATCAAAGTTGCGGTCCCCTGGTACAAACCTTCGCGACGTAAAACCTCACGACAGCCCGATTTTCACATTCACGAAACCAGCGATTGGCTTGTCATGCCCTATGAGTTGTCGGGCTTGACTCGCGAAGAGATACAGCAGCACAAGCCTTTTCTTACACCGCTACTGGAAAATTCTGTGGCTGAATGACAAAGGTTCAGTAGGTCACCTGTACTATCAGGCAGGACGATCAGGCGGCCTTGCTGATTCCGCGCAGCGCATTGTCAAGCTCGGCTTCCACTGCGCAGCATATATAGTCCAACTGCTGATCATCCAGATTGAGCGCCGACGGCAGATTGATCCCGGAGCGGGATATTCGATACGCAACGGGGTTTCTTGTCTCGTAATCTGTCAAGGGTAATTTAGCGTGTTTGCGCTGGACTCCGGGCTGCGAAGACAAGGGATAAAAGAACGGCCGGCTCGGAATGCCATAATCCTGCAGCAGGGACATCATTTCGATTTTTCCGATTCCGTACTGTTCGCCGATCACCATGGTTGTGCACCACGCGCTATTGAAGACGTGATCACTTTCGTCGTTAAACACCAATCCGTCAAAGCGACCAAGTCGATTTTTATAAAATTCCAACATATGGCGTTTTTTGGCAATCAGTTCATCCAGCCTTTCAAATTGTGCCAACCCCAAAGCTGCTTGCAAGTTAAACGGCATGAATTTATGACCGATAATGTCATGCTGATAGGCGGGTGTCTCCGGTCCGCGGCCGTGATCGCGTAACTTGACACATCGAGCATACAGATCCGGATTATCCAGCAGCAATATGCCTCCCTCACCGGTGGTCAGGGTTTTGGTTCTGTGAAAACTGAACACAGAGCCAACACCGAACTGCCCGGAACGCCTACCCTTGTAGACAGAGCCAATGGATTCAGCTGCATCTTCAATCAAATACAAATTGTGCTTCGCAGCCAGTGCTTCCAGCTCGTCCATTCGCGCCATATTCCCATACAGATTGACGACGACAATCGCACGCGTACGAGGTGTAATCTGCTGCCTGATGGACTCAAGGCTGATACACCAATCCAGCGGATCGATATCGCAAAATACCGGTGTTGCGCCTGTGTGATAGACGGGTGAGGCACTGGCGATCCAGGTGCATTCCGGCACCAGCACTTCGTCCCCGGGGCCAATTCCAAGACCCAACAGCAACAAGTGGTTTGCAGAGGTACAGTTAGGTGTCATCAATGCAAATCGCCTTGCATGATAATCTGCAAAGCGACGTTCAAACTCTTCGCAAAAGTAGTAGGGTTCGCGATACCAATCACCGAGCGCTTGCATCACTCTGAGTTTTTCATGCTCGGTAATATCGGGACCTGATACCGCGATGCCAGCCACATCAACCACTGGCTGCTCGTCTTCATCACGGCTCCCATGTAACTCCTTGAAGATATCCTCAGTAGCGTCAATCGCCTGTTCCAGCTCTTGCCACTCTGTTCTGAGGAAATTCCTGTCAATCGACTTCTGCATTTCCACAGCTGCCAGGCGACGATACAAATCTCCATTTCTAAGTGGCGAATAACTGTGCGCCTGTTTACCCTGTAGCTCAGCGCAACTATGCAGATAGGTGATCGCAATTCGCATAAAATATTGCAGCTGCGGTAACGGCAGATCTGTTTCCAGACAGCCCAACGGGAAACAAGGTAATCCTTCAGCTTGCTGGTAGTTAACTGAACTGAGCTCAAACCATTGCTGATAGAACTGATAGGCAATGCTGTTTTGTTCAATCGCATTTGCGACGGGTTTGCCGGGAGCCGTAATCGGGATGCCGGCACAAGAAGCTGCGTGTTCTTTGGCCACGGCTAATATTTGTTGTTCAAGCGGCCCACACCAGTCAAACGCAATATGTGACGTGGAATTCCAGTAGCGACAATAGGTCTCCAGCAGTTCCGAAGACTGTGAATCAGAAAGGAAGGCCATACTCCATTCATCAAACGAGCTGACTAACTCATACCCTTCACTTTTTTGATAAATTTCAGCAATTGCCCGGGCATCATCAAAGACTTTACGGTAGAACGTATCCGAGACAGGAACATGCCCCTCACCTTCCGCCAAATAGTTTTTATCCCAGCCGGAGATACCGAGAAAATCACAACAGGCTTGCATGGTGTCTGCTGTGTCCAGCACCAGTCCCCGGAAGCTGAGCTGATGAAATTTGCCACAGCGCTGTTGGTAGCGCTTGATAATCAATCGCTGGATAAGATAGTAGCCAAAAGCACTCTCGGGGTTCCAGGTACGTGATTGAGAGGCCAGCGACAACCATTCAGCAAGATCAGGCAACACTTGCAGACAAATGGTTTTATCGTTGAAATTATCGTATTCCACCGAATTGACCAAGATATTCCCGCCGTAGAAACCGTAGTAATTAACGGCCGATACATCCTCATCGATGGCCTGGAAAAAACAGTAGGTATAGAGCTTTGCCATGGTGACAAAGCAAGCCCGGCTGGCTGGCCCTAGTTGATCGTATATTTGTATAAAAAAAGCGCGGTGCTGCGCGTCCGAGTATCGGCTTTTATAATCACTCGACATAAACTTGCCAAGCCCTGCCCATTGCACCCCGCTTTTAGTGAACTGCCTGGTCGACAACAGGTGAAAACAACCGTCAGCGTCCAGTCTCTCCAGACGAAGCGGCCTGTACAGTGCACTGTTCTGTTGAATAAAATTCTGGCCGGGTAACAAGCCGAGTTGAGGATGGCCAGCAAGATAGCTTGCCAATGACTCAGCACCCGAGAATCCGAAGGAATTTAAAATCAGAGCCGGAGCTGTAAGTGCGTTGACGCCCATCTGTTCAGGTGTTGAGTTCCTGTAAGCCGGAATATGCTGACATCATCAGAATTTCCAGAGCTAAAAATTGGTTTTCTTCCTTATAAGTGGCGACCTGTACTTGATAATCTTAATTAGTGCAATAAATTACACTGCC
>CALFCE010000023.1 GCA_937951215.1 uncultured Granulosicoccaceae bacterium | reverse complement strand
ATGAACCAGTGGCAGAATCTCACTGGGCACATTTTCCGACAATGCGACAGCCTGCCCGTGCTCTAGACGATGGATATCACCCCGTAAACCTTCAAGTTTTTTCAATGACAAGCGCACAATCAAATGCTGCACAACCAGTAGCGCGAGCAGCAGGAGCAAGGCAATCAGTGCAAAGTACACCTGGAAAATATTCAGCCGCTCGTAAATAGGTGAGACGTCTTCCGCAATCGACAGCGTGAACAGATGGCCGTTTTTGGCAAACCCTCCTG
This sequence comes from uncultured Granulosicoccaceae bacterium, assembly GCA_937951215.1. GTDB lineage: Bacteria > Pseudomonadota > Gammaproteobacteria > Granulosicoccales > Granulosicoccaceae > CALFCE01. The sequence continues at coordinate 6,579 of CALFCE010000023.1, read as the reverse complement.
ACCAATATAAAATAGGTTCGGAAGCCTTGCCTGTCATGCGTCCACGCGACTCCCCACCAGGTGGTACGTTCTCGAACTCGAATTCTTGTTCCCAAAGAGAGCGGGAAGTAATTTCTCCCCCGCTGTTCAGGCTGACGAAAAAATACTTGCCACTGTAGGGCGACTCATAGGCTGGGTGTAACCGTGTATCTCCCAATCGCGGGGCATCGATCTCCATATCCGGAAATTCCAGAGCCGCCATGATACTACCGGCCTCGGTTTCAAGCCGGGAGTAGACGAGGCTCTCGGCCAGAAGCCGGCTGGCAAGACTACCGGCCCACCAAAACAACAGCATCAACACCAACAGGCTGACAACCAGACCCAGTTGTAAACTGCGCTCTAGCGATTTCAAAGGGCTGGATCGTTAAAAACGTAGCCCTGTCCCCGTTTGGTCAGGATCATTTTATTGCCAATTTTTTCCCGCAACCGCCTTATGTAAACTTCGATGAGATTGCTGTCGCGATCGGAAGCCTGATCGTAAACGTGATCTGACAAATTGGACTTGGACAAAATTTTTCCCTGATTCAGCATCATATATCGCAGCAAACGAAATTCCGTTCCGGTAAGAGGGTGCACGCTGCCATCGGTTGTGAGGTTTACCTGCTGAACATCTTCATCCAGCTGCACATGAGCTGTTCTGATGCAATTGGATACGTTGCCATGCTTGCGTGAGACCAGCGCACGGATTCTGGCGATCAGCTCTTCTATATGGAACGGCTTGCCCAGATAATCATCAGCTCCAGCCTTAAAGCCGTCTACTCGCTCATACCAGGCATCACGCGAGGTCAAAACAATAACCGGCACCAGATTATCCCTCTTGCGCCAGCCCTGAAGAATTTCCATACCGTTTTTCTGCGGCAAGCCCAAATCAAGCACCACGATGTCATAGGGCTCACTATCGCCGAGAAATTCTCCATCGAGCCCGTTGTTGGCAACATCTACCGCAAAGCCTGCTTTGGAGAGGTCGCTTTTTAGATAATCAATTGTTTCGGGGTCGTCTTCTATCAGAAGTAGTCTCATGGCACCAACCTTGTCTGAAGCTCTGATGCTGCAGGCAGCTCCGGGAAACCCGAGTAGAGCTTTGCCGGTCGTAAAGTGACAGGTTCGTCGGCTGGACAAGCCAATGCGAAATGAGCCGGTGATCGAGGCAATACACTCAGATGACAGCAGGCAGGCTGCAACTCACCAAAAGCGATCTCTCCGAGTGTATTTTTGGACCTGTCTGCCAAAGTGTACCTGCAAGTTCAGTTGAAACAGCTGCAAGTCTACAACGATGAACTTGAAACTGCGATTGCGTAAGCGCAATACGTGAGTCAGTTCAGTGACTTGCGCCAATCAAGCGTCGCTTTACGGGCAGATTGAACTGATCGGGTGGACATTGGGCAAAACAGGGGTTACCCACCCAGCGGGACAAGGGGCTGAGGCTTCAGACCCATCAGCCAGAGCCTGCGACGCCTGTTTTCTGCTGCTCCAAGCTCAAAAAACCTGTTAAGCACTTGATCGTAAACTGGAAATAAGCGAAATCACTGAAATTTCGCGAAAATAAAGGTACGATTGACCCAGGCATGAAATGGAATCTTCTGACTGCGTTCTCGATCGTATTCAGTGGATGTCTGGAGGGCGAGATACTATGGCAAAAAATCTCAAATTCTTTCTTGACGATTCGGGGCAGGTTTGTGCCCGCGGCCCACAAACCGAAAGTGTATTGCTAGACTTTCTGGAACGTGACGTCAGGGACAATGACCACGTCTGCCATGATTTGCTGCAAGATATTCTTGCTGTTCAGTCAGAAGCGGCAGAATCGCGAGAATTCGAAACAGAACATCATGTTGTTGGCATCAGCAGTGACAGTATTACTCTGGCAACCAAAGACTCCGCTGCAAACGCCTCCTATCAAACCGGCCTCAAGCACTTCCGCGAAATCATTGAAGACTGGGAAGCATTCATTCTTGATGAGGCCTGAGAGGTCCCGGACAAGCTGCCGGGATCGCAGCCAGGGATAACATTGTTTGCAATCAGAGCGGTTGTCAGATTCAAGCACTTAGCTCACTCCCCAACTTTTCCGCTTACCGATTCCTATTTGGAAACAATAACTTTGCAACATAAGTTAAGTTTGTTTGTACCAAAAATCCAAGCCCGAAAGCATTTACAAAGCCACTGCAATCTCATACCTCAATCACCGTATAATTGAGACACAACCAACAATTTGACAGAGTGTGAGTCGCGCGCCGGCCACCACTCTCCAAAGAACGCAAAGGAACACCGATTACTATGAGATTGCACTCCACTCGCGTTACGCGCTTTTGCCTGGCCCGCACATCCGGAATCGAACAGAAGATCCTGTCGGTTCCCTCTGCCAAAAGTGCTTTTATCGCATTGGGTTTTTGCGCGGCGGTGATGACAATCACGGCGTGTTCTTCGACGGGTGAGCGGCAGGACGATGTTTTATCCGGATCCACAGCGAGTCAAATGAGAGCAATGAATCAGCGTATCACTGAACTCACCGAGCTTCTAAAGGCCACACAGGCGGACGCGGCTGCGGCGCGACAGGCAGCAGAGCAAGCTCAGATCACCGCAGAAGCTGCACAGGATATGAGTGCATCTACCGACGACAAAATTGAAAGCATGTTTCAACGCTCGGTATTCAAGTAGCTCCCGGGTGTGGTTACTGCTGCGCAATCTTTTGCACCGGCTCAACCACTCCCACTTGACGTGGAATACCATCAAGTGCAACAACGGCGCGGCTGAGAGCTTCATCCAGCAAGCGGACCAGCACACCCTCTTGTTGGTGCTTTTCGATAATAGCCTCGAACACCAGCTCGGTGGCAGTTTGCAACAAGCTGTCGGGATCAGCAGCTTCTTCTTCCAGAAACGGATGAACCTCCAAAAATAACTGATTACCCTGCCAGCCCAGCTTGATGGGTTCATTGACAATGTCGATGACGGTACCTTCACTGACCAGCTCGAACAAGGTTTCAATATGTTCGGGATACATGCGCAAACAGCCGTGCGAGACTCTGCTGCCAACGCCATAGGGTTTATTGGTTCCATGAATCAGATAGCTGCTGTTGCCGATGCGTAACGCAAATTTTCCCAGCGGATTCATCGGCCCCGGAAGATAAACCAAAGCCAGCTCTTCACCCTTTTCAGCAGCCTCTTTTCTGATCGACAGTGGCGGCGTCCATGACGGGTCGCGGAGTTTTTCACTGATATGCGAAGACATATCAGGTGTTCTCCAAGCCATCCTTCCAACCCCGACCGGATAGCTTTTTACCGCATCGGCGGAAATGAAATACAGCCGATTTTCGGGCAGGTTCACGATAATTCGCTGGGCCGGTGTTTGGGGCTGCCCGCCATTCAATTTTGCTGATGCTTCATTGGCATTTGCTGTCGCGATCGACGGTAGCAGGAACTTGCCTGGCAAAAGCACATTTGACCCGACCGATGGCAACCACTTGTCAAGGTTTGGATTTGCCAGCACCAGTTCATCAAGCCCGAACCCGAAGCGTCGGGCAATGGTGTGAAGTGTGTCATCAGCAAGCACTTGCACCGTGTTGTTAATGCCGAACAAGCTGTTGCCAGTGACCCATTCTGTTGCCGCTGTTGCGCGTTGATCTTTGCCTTTGGCAGCAAGTTGTGACTCAGCAGGAAGTTGAGTTGCCAGAAGTTGAGGCGATTGAGCATAAGCCCGGGTAATTGACACCACACCGAGCATCAGCAGCAAGCAACAAACCCACCCTCGCGCATCGCGAGCAAAGTGTGCGCTGCCTGTTTGCTGACACTTGGATCCATGTCTGCGAAAAGCAGAATACACAGCACAAATCAAGCGATTTGCTATCGGATTTTCCAACGGTTTCAGAATGTTACCTATCCACGATATTCCCACGATATTCTGGGTGCGGCTGTTGGGCAAAGGTGATAACCTTTTACCCATTATCCACTATTTGGACCTGAAATGAACTTAGTCGACTTGTTGCTCGGTGATGAGAACAATCAAACCATCACAGAACTTTCGCGCAACTTCAATCTTGATGAGACCCAGACACGCAGTGCAGTCAAGGAGCTTATCCCGGCGCTGACTCGCGGGATGCAAAAGAATACCTCCGATTCACCAGGCCTCGATGACTTGCTGGACGCACTGCAGAAAGGTAATCACGGAAACTATCTCGACAAGCCATCATCTCTTGGACAGGAAGCTACCCGCAACGATGGAAACGATATCCTCGGCCATATCTTCGGCAACAAGCAGGTCAGTCGTGATGTTGCGTCCCGCGCTTCAGAACGATCGGGTATCAGCAGCACCATCCTGAAAAAAATGCTTCCTATTGTGGCGACTCTGGTTATGGGGCAGCTCAGTAAAAAAGTGTTGGGCGGTGGCCGTCAGGCACCTGCAAATCGAGGCCAGTCAGGTGGGTTGTTAACATCCTTGATCGATTCTGATCGAGATGGTGCTATCTGGGATGACTTGTTGGGCATGGGTGCCAGAGCCATGCTGCGATAGACGCAGTCACTTGAACGGTAAAAATAAAAGATAATGTACCCTGATGCAGGGACCCATTTTTAAACAGTATCGCGGTCGCGAAAATCAGGTGTGCCAGGCATTGGAACAATGCTTGTCACTTGGAGCCAGGTAAAAAATGCATTTGCAAAAGCACGCCGTGCGTCTGGGGCGCAACAGCGATGCCTGTGACATAGCACTTCTGTCCAGACGAGAAATTGAATATGGATTGCCATGGGTCTGGACACCAGCCCATGTAGCACGTGCCATCAACGACCAGAACGTCAATGTGGCGGTGACGAGAGCGGGCGATGAATTGTCAGGTTTTGCCATTGTCTATTTCGGCAGAACCCATGCACACGTGAACCTGCTCGCCGTGGCAGATGCCTACCGCCGCAGAGGTATTGCCAAACGATTGCTCGAATGGCAGCTATGCTCGGCGCGCACTGCCGGTATTCGATACATGACGCTGGAAGTTCGCCGTAACAATATCGATGCTCAATCTTTTTATCGCGAGTGCGGGTTTGAGACGAGAGAAATCGTTTCGCGATACTATCGGAACAATGAAGACGCACTAAGAATGGTGCGCAAACTCGAGGTGCAGCATGAGTCATAAATCACTGATACTGGATGCTGACAAATGCACGAGCTGTTTACAGTGCGAAATGGCCTGTTCTCTGGAGCACGAAGGGCTATTCAATCCAGCCAGATCAAGAATCAAGGTATTCGAGTTCGAACATGGAAAACGTTCGATCCCCTACACCTGTACGCAATGCGAGGAAGCGTGGTGTATGAAAGCCTGCCCGACAGATGCCATCAGCATCAATGCATCGCTGGGCACCAAAGTCATTGATGAAAGCAAATGCGTTGGGTGCAAGGTATGCACGATGGCCTGCCCTTATGGCACGGTTAATTACAACTCCGATTCTGGAAAGGTTGTGAAATGCGATCTGTGTGATGGTGACCCAAAGTGTGCGACAGCCTGCCCGACCGGCGCGATTACCTACGCCTGACCTGGTGTAGACGCTCTGCCACACAGCTGCCAGCATCATGCGGCAGCGGTAGCTCACAAGGCAGAACCTGTTGGAACAAATGACACATTGACGCAAACCAGACCCGGGTTCAGGTAACACCACTCGGGTAAACGAAGAACAACTCAGGAAGCAATACCATGGCGTGGCAAAGACAGATACTCAGGGTCAATCTCACACATGAAACGGTTCGAACCGAGCCTCTGGTCATGGAGTGGGCGGACAAATACCTCGGCGCTCGAGGTCTGGCAACCAAGTATTTGTGGGAAAGCATGGATCCGAAGGCCGACCCGCTCTCACCTGAAAATGTTCTTATATTTGCTACCGGACCACTCACTGGCACCATGGCATCGACCAGCGGGCGATTTGCCGTTGTCACCAAGGGGCCACTCACCAATGCAATCGCCTGTTCCAATTCAGGTGGCAAGTTCGGTGCAGAACTGAAGTTTGCCGGATACGATATGTTGATTATCGAAGGTAGCGCAAACAGGCCGCTCTACCTTCTTGTTCTCAATGACAAGGCCGAGTTGATCTCAGCCGAAGACTATTGGGGAACCACAGTCTGGCACACCGAAGAATCGATCAAGGAGAAACACGCTGACCCACAGATAAAGGTGGCGTCAATCGGTGTTGCCGGCGAGCAAGGGGTCAAGTATGCCTGCATCGTTAATGATCTGCACCGAGCAGCCGGAAGATCGGGTGTGGGCGCTGTGATGGGTGCCAAAAACCTGAAGGCAATTGCTGTTCGAGGTTCCAAAGGAGTGTCCGTTAATCATCCTGACGCCTTTATGAGTGCAGCGACTGATACCAAAGCCAAACTGGCCAGTAGTGAAGATGTTAAAGGCCTGACCGATTACGGCACCAATGCCATGATCGACACGATGAATGAATTCGGGGGCTTGCCTACCAACAACTTTCAGCAGGTGCAATTTGAAGGCACCGAAAAAATCAATCCTGCGGCTATGGAAACACCTAATGCCAATGGCCACACAAACCTGATCACCAACAAAG
>CALFCE010000022.1 GCA_937951215.1 uncultured Granulosicoccaceae bacterium | reverse complement strand
CTGGGCAGATATTGGTGCTATTGGCTGGCTTGTTGATGGCGCGGCGATCATGAATCAAGTGCCCTTGTGTCGATGTTCCTATGGCCCGTATGCACGGGCGATGATTCGAATCTGCAAGGAAGAGAGTTTTCATCAGCGGCAGGGATACGAACTGATGTCGAGTCTTGCCAAGGGTACAACGGCGCAAAAAGAAATGGCGCAAGACTCACTGAACCGCTGGTGGTGGCCATCTTTAATGATGTTCGGTCCGTCTGATGCTGACAGCCAACACTCGGATCAATCAATGAAATGGAAAATAAAACGCTTTACCAACGATGAGCTACGGCAGAAATTTGTTGATGCCACTGTGCCTCAAGCTGAATTAATCGGGCTTACCATGCCAGACCCGGATCTGCGCTGGAACGCTGATAAGAACGACGGCAACGGCGGATACGATTTTGGTGAAATCGACTGGGATGAATTCTGGCGCGTGGTAAAAGGCCATGGTCCGATGAACAAGGACCGGGTCGCAGTCAGAAAAAAGGCCTGGGAAGAGGGCGCCTGGGTTCGCGAGGCTGCAGTAGCACATGCCGCCAAGATGGCTGGTCAGCAGGCTGCGGAATTGGCACTTCAACAAAGGGCAGGTTGATGAGCAAGAGTGAAGACAACCCTGGCCAGGACACGACCGATACTGATTCCAGTCAAAAATCTGATTTGCCGACTCTCATCCCATTGTGGGAGGTGTTTATCCGTCCCAAAAATGGTTTACATCACAAGCATGTAGGTAGCCTGCATGCGACAGATGACGAAATGGCGCTGCAGGCAGCTCGTGATGTTTACACCCGCAGGGGTGAAGGCAATTCAATCTGGGTTGTTCCCTCTGCACAAATTGTGGCCTCTGATCCTGACTTTGCCGGTGAGAACTTCGAACCCTCAAGTGACAAGGTCTACCGTCACCCGAGCTTTTATGATATCCCGGATGAAGTGGGCCACATGTGAATCCGTCAGTGACTGAAAAACCAGTGGCGCACGCGGCATCTACAAGTTCGACTGCATTGTTCAACGTGTTGTTGCAGATCGCCGATGATCATTTGATTCTCGGACACCGCGTGTCAGAGCTTTGCGGACACGCGCCGATGCTCGAGGAAGATCTCTCCATCCCCAATATGGCACTCGATTTACTCGGTCAGGCGCGTCTGCTGTATAGCTATGCCGCTGAGGTAGAGAATCAGGGGCGGGATGAGGACGATCTTGCCTATCTGCGTGCGGACCGCGAATACCTGAATTGTCTGCTGGTTGAAAAACCCAATGCAGACTTTGCGCACACGATGCTGAAACAATTTTATTTTGCCAGCTTTATGAAACTGTACTGGCCGGAAATACAGCAGGCAGGTGAGCCAAGGCTGAGTGCTATCGCAGCCAAGGCCAGTCAGGAAATTGCTTATCACGTGCGTCACACTTCGCAGTGGGTTATTCGTCTGGGTGACGGAACAGAGGAGAGCGCGCGTCGTATGGCCGAGGCTGTTGGCATTTTGCATCCTTACACACAGGAGTTGTTTGAGGTTGACGAAAATCGGCAAACCGGTATTGATCAAGGGTGGCTCGCAGATCCCGCGAGCATAAAACAGCCCTGGCTGGATGCCATTACCGCTGTGTTCAAGAGCGCCGCCCTGTCGGTCCCGGACGTACCCTTTGGTCAAAGTGGAGGCAGACAAGGCATGCATACCGAAGATTTCGGGCACTTGCTAACCGAGCTCCAGTATTTACAACGCGCCTATCCCGGGTCTGAGTGGTGATGAATAACCAGCTGCAGCCTGATTCAGAGGCCCGCCGTCTACAGGCGATTGAGATCGCGGAGCAAGTACCGGATCCGGAGTTACCGTTTCTGACATTGGGCGATCTTGGTATTGTTCGCGGTGCACGAATAACAAAATCGCAGATTGTACTGTCCCTGTCTCCAACCTATTCCGGTTGCCCTGCAGTGCAAGTGATTGAAGAGATGGTCAGCGCTGCGTTGTCCGGTGCGGGTATCGATGCGCAGATTGAGCGAGTGCTGTCGCCTCCCTGGTGCAGTGACTGGATAACCGAGCGAGGCAGGGAACGATTGCTAGCCAACGGGATTGCAGCCCCGGTTTCAGGTTCTGCCGCCAAGCCCGCCTTGTTTGAAAATGTGATGGTCTGTTGTCCAGCCTGCAAGTCTGACAATACCGAACTCTTGTCAGATTTTGGATCGACTCCTTGCAAGGCTCAGTACCGCTGCCTGAGTTGTCTGGAACCCTTCGACTATTTTAAATGCGTGTGATACTTCGAATCGCAGGAACCTGACCCGTGCCCACCCGCTTTCATGAACTGACCATCACGGCCATTCGTCATCCGTCTGCCGAAAGTACTGCGCTGACCTTTGCTGTGCCGGCGGAACTGCAGCCCCACTTCCAGCATGTGCCCGGGCAATATGTCACCTTGCGAGCTCTGGCGGACAGCCCCCTGCTGACAAAAGCGAGTTCGAGCTTGCTGGCAGCAGATGATGATGGCAGGCGTTCTTATTCGATCTGCTCAACATCGCTGGAGAGCGACACTTTCGAAGTGGGCATCAAGCAAGTGCCTGATGGTTTTTTCTCCAATCTTGCGTCGGGTTTCACGGTTGGTGATCGGGTTGAGGTGATGAGCCCCCAGGGTAATTTCGTAGCCCCTGTCGGTGGCATACATCACTACCTGTTGGTGGCAGCAGGCTCGGGAATTACGCCGTGCCTGTCCATCGCAAAATCGATATTGGAGGCAGAGCCCGAAAGTCGTATCAGCTTGCTTTACGGCAATCGCACGCTGCAATCCATCATGTTCAGAAACGATATCGATGAACTGAAAGATCGGTACACGGCACGTTTTTCAACGCTGCATATTCTCAGCGAAGAGCAGCAGGAGGTTGATTGGTGCAATGGTCGAATAGATCGTTCCAAGCTGCAGTTGCTGGTTGCGAAAGGAGTGATTGAACCCTCGGCTTTTGATGCGGTTTACTGTTGTGGGCCTTACGCGATGATTGAGTGCGTGCGCGATACGCTAACCGAGTTTGGAGTGGCGACCGACAAGATCAAGTTTGAATTATTTAATACAGCTGGTGTCGAGTCCGCTACGACGAGCCGCAATTCGTCTGTCTCCAGAGCGGCTTCTGTCGATGCTGTATCAACTGTCGGAACACGGGTTACGATTGTTTTCGACGGAGCTGAGAAAGTGGTCCCGGTCAATGCAGCACAGGAAACCGTATTGACCGCTGCACGCAAGGCTGGTCTCGATTTACCGTTCTCCTGTCAGGGAGGGATGTGTTGCACCTGTCGTTGCAAGATACTGGCAGGGGAGGCGACGATGGATGCCAATTTCTCACTGGCAGATTGGGAAGTTGAGGCCGGATTTACGCTGGCCTGTCAGGCGCGTCCATTAACCGACAAGCTGATCCTTGATTTTGATGCTTCCTAGGGATTTTGATGCCTCCCCCGGATTTTGTTGCTACGCAGGGATATTGTTGCTACCAGGGAATTTGACGCTACGTAGACAAGCCGTACCTGTCGTATCAGGCCTTGTTCAATGCATGACCTGATACAACAGTTGAGACCAAGGGTGTCAGGACGGAATCAGTGCTGCCACTGTTGATTTTTCGTCTTGTAGTTCGGTCTGGCTGGCGATCATTTTTTCCTTGATAAAATCACTGACCTCCAGATCCTTGACGATGCTGTAGTCGCCACCACTACAGGTAACCGGGAAGGAGTAGATCAGCCCTTCTTCAATGCCGTAGCTGCCGTCACTGGGTACCGCCATGCTGACCCAGTCACCAGCTGCCGTGCCTGCTTCCCAGGTCGCCATATGGTCGATGACTGCATTGGCAGCTGATGCCGCGCTTGAGCTTCCGCGTGCCTCGATGACCGCTGCTCCGCGTTTGGCGACCACCGGGATAAACTCGTCGTGCGCCCAGCTTTGATCGACCAGGCCGGTAGCGGCTTTGCCTGCCACAGTGGCATGACTGATGTCAGGCACCTGGGTGGTGGAGTGATTGCCCCAGATGATCATCTTCTGCACATCATCGACAACCGCGTCGGTTTTGGCGGCTAGTTGTGACATCGCTCGATTGTGATCGAGGCGAGTCAGCGCCGTGATGTTACGTGGATTGATATTGGGTGCGTTGGCTTTGAGAATATAAGCGTTGGTGTTGGCCGGGTTACCGACGACACACACTTTGACGTCTTTGCTGCCAACATCATTAAGAATTTTGCCGAGGGTGCTGAAGATTTTCCCATTGTCGGTGATCAGATCACTGCGTTCCATACCTGGCCCACGGGGTTTTGCGCCAACAAACAAAGCAGCGTCTACCTTGTCCAGCGCAACTTCGGCATTGTCCGTACAAACGACATCCCGTAACAAAGGAAACGCGCAATCATCCAGTTCCATTTTCACAGCTTCCAGAACCCCGAGTGCAGGTGTTATTTCAAGCAGGTGCAGACTGACCGGCTGATCAGGTCCGTAGATTTCGCCGGCTGCAATCCGGAACAACATGGAGTAACAAATTTGCCCTGCTGCCCCGGTTACGGCAACACGCTTCGCTTCGGTCATCTGACAATCCTATAAAATTTAGAGTACTTGATTCAGCGTACTGGATTCAGCGTACTGAATGAGTTTTCGGGATGCCGATATCGCACGACAGCGAAACACGGATCATCCACTGGAGTAGGCGCTACTTGGCGGCGCAAATAATAACACACTGCCGAATTTGACTGTCGGGCAGATCGGCCACTGGATGCTACCGAAACCTGAATCTCTGCCATGTTCATGCCAACGGGCCAGATCAGTGTGACAAGCTCAGTGGGACAAGTTCAGCGTGACAAGTTTAGTGTGACTGGGGTTTGTCGCACTCATGTCGAGCCGGGAGGGCTGTCTGGGTGGCAAAATGGGCCGTCGTCACAGACTCCAAGCCATTAATTAGAGTGTGCTGCATATCGCCGGTGACAAAGGTTTGCTGTGCTATTCTAGTGGTAATAAACAGGGGCTCATTTACGCGTCGGATATGCCCGGCCATGCACCTCGGGATACATAGGGAGCTCACGATAATGCGTTGTCCGTTCTGTGGCGCAGTAGATTCCAAAGTGGTTGATTCAAGATTGGGCGCCGACAACGATCAAGTGCGGCGCCGGCGGGAATGTCTGGAATGTCAGGAGAGGTTCACCACCTACGAAACTGCTGAAGTCAATCTGCCACGCGTCATCAAGGCGCGCGGAAGCCGGGAGCCGTTTTCGGAGGGGAAGCTGCTGTCTGGCCTGCAGAAAGCCCTGGAAAAACGGCCGGTTAGCATGGAGCAAATCGATGCTGCTGTTGCGCGTATAAAACACCGCTGTTTACAGGAAGGTGAGCGCGAAATTGACGCGCGACAGATTGGTGAATGGGTGATGGATGAACTCAGCAAGCTCGACAAGGTTGCCTACATCCGCTTCGCTTCTGTCTATCGGAGTTTTGAGGACGTCAATGCCTTCCGCGAAGTGATCGAGCGCCTTGAAAAAGAACCCTCGGTCGAGGACGCGCGTAACCAGATGTCACTACTCGATGACGAATAATCTGCAGTAAACCCTTGTGATCAACAACCGTGACCAACAATGGATGGAACGCGCGCTCGCCATCGCGCTGAATGCCCGCTTCAATGCGGCCCCCAATCCTGCTGTCGGCTGTGTGATTTCCGATGGCGAGCAGATTCTGGGTGAGGGCTGGACCCAATCCTTCGGTGGTAATCATGCCGAAATCGAAGCGCTGCAAAACGCACGTGATAATCAACAAGATGTGGCCGGAGCCACTGTCTTCGTCACTCTGGAACCTTGCAACCACACCGGAAACACCGGCCCGTGTACGGAGGCCTTGATTGAGGCAGGTGTGAGACGGGTGGTGGCAGCGACGGGTGACCCGGACAACCGTGTGCACGGGGGTGGTTTTGCCCGCTTGAAAGCGGCAGGGATTGAAGTTGAAACCGGCTTATGTCAGAGCCAGGCGCGACACCAGCTGCGCGGCTTCCTGTCCCGCCAGGAGCGAGGCCGGCCATGGGTCAGAGTCAAATTGGCTTCCAGTCTTGACGGGCGCACTGCCATGGCCAGTGGTGAGTCGGCGTGGATTAGCAGTGAAGAGTCGAGGCGCGATGTGCAGTTTCTGCGTGCTGAAGCCGATTGTATTCTGAGTGGCAGTGGCACCGTATTGCAGGATGATCCGAGCCTCAATGTTCGCCTGACTGCCGGCGAGTTAGGCCTGTCAGGACAGGTGGTCCGGCAACCCTTGCGGGCGATTGTTGATTCTCAGCTCCGGACCGGCACTGATGCTCGAATTTTTACCGTGGAGGGTGATGTCAGAATCTATTCCAATGGTAAAAAAGATAATAAATTCAATTATATAAATAAATCAGTTAATGTAATCTCCA
>CALFCE010000021.1 GCA_937951215.1 uncultured Granulosicoccaceae bacterium | reverse complement strand
ATGGCGATGGTGCTGGTCACCAGGTCAATCGACTGAGGGCGAAAATCAATCTCGCCGAAGTCCGCCTGCTGCCAGGTGAATCGCGGGCTGTCGCTCATTCGCCCGCGGCACTGCGCCAGCAACTCGCCGGAGATGTCGACCATGTGCAACTCGGCGTCGGGCCAGCGGCGGGCGACCACCTCCGACAGGTTCCCGCTGCCACAGCCCAAATCCAGAATACGCTGCGGCTTGATGGCAAGTGTATCCAGCCGCTGCAGCATTCGCTGAAACAGAATATTGCCGACCTCCGCATGATCAGCATAGCCATCGGCCGCTTTTGCATAGGCGCGCTGTACAGCTGCAAGCTGGGCAGCTTCATTCATTTCCATGGTTGTGCTGATGATGTATCCAAGCTGTCTGCAACCCGCTAAGCTTGCCGCAAACCTCGAACATTAACAGGAACAGCATGACAATTCTCTTCGGTCTACTGTCGATTATCGGGGCCTACTTGATGGGCTCCATATCCTCGGCCATCCTGGTTTGCAGGGCAATGGGGTTACCCGACCCTCGCAGCGATGGCTCCGGCAACCCCGGCACCACCAATGTATTGCGCCTGGGAGGAAAAAAGGCGGCCGCGTTGACACTGCTGGGAGATATGCTGAAGGGAGTGATACCCGTAGCTCTGGCCAAAATGGCTGGTATGCCGGAATGGGTTGTCGCATTGGCAGCACTGACAGCATTCCTTGGTCATCTATATCCCGTGTTTTTCAGCTTTCAAGGTGGAAAGGGCGTGGCGACCGGGCTTGGGGCACTGTTGGGGCTGCACTTGCCAGCTGGCCTTTTGGCGATCGGGATTTGGCTGGCCAGCGCGCTGGTTTTCAGGATTTCATCTCTGTCGGCACTGATTACCTTCGCCGCAGCACCACTGTTGTTACTGGTCTCCGGGTTGTCATTTGCCGCCATGGTTTTTGTGCTGCTCGCAGTACTGCTCTTTTTCCAACACCGCGAAAATATCCGCAGATTATTGGCTGGCGAGGAACCGAAGCTCGGGAAAAAGTAAGCACCGGTTGTTGCTAAAGCGCTGGCAGATCAGTCAACGGCCATCTCGGCCGTACGGTTACGGCCAGATCACTGTGTTGGCCGCTGGCCAGACGAATGGCCCCGGCCAGCGCAATCATCGCGCCGTTATCAGTACAGAATTCCAGCCTCGGGTAATACACATTGGCAGCTCCGAATTGACGTTCGAATTGCTCCCGCAAACTACGATTGGCGCTCACCCCACCTGAAACCACCAGCGTATTCAGGTTCTCCTGCTGCAATGCCCGACCACATTTGAGCATCAGCGTTTGTACCAGGGCCTGTTGAAATGAAGCAGCAATATCAGCTTCCAGGGTATTGTCCTTTTGCTGGCCGGCGGATTCTTCCGACGCTGACTGGGCAGCGCGGTACGCTGTGATCGCAGCTGTTTTAAGCCCGCTAAAACTGAAATCCAGCCCGGGACGGTCAGTCATTGGCCGCGGAAAGTCAAAGCGCTGGGCATTCCCGCTCTCAGCCAGACGCGACAAGTGGGGCCCGCCAGGATAGGGTAATCCCAGTAACTTGGCCGTCTTGTCAAAAGCTTCACCTGCCGCATCATCCAGGGTATCACCCAGAAAACGATAAACACCGATATCATCGACTCTTATTAATTGGGTATGGCCACCTGACACCAGCAGACAGACAAAAGGATAAGGCGGTGGCTCGTCCTCCAGCATTGGAGCCAACAGGTGGCCTTCCATGTGATGCACCTGCAAGGCCGGAATGTCCAGCGCCCAGGCCAGTGAGCGGGCAGCAATAGCTCCGGTCAGCAAGGCACCCGCAAGACCTGGCCCTGAGGTAAAGGCAATACCTTGCAGATCCCGTCGATCACAACCAGCCTCAGCCAGCACCTTGTCAAGCAGGGGGCAAAGGCGTTTGATATGATCCCGCGACGCCAGCTCCGGTACCACGCCCCCATAGAGCTGGTGCAAATCTATCTGGCTAAAAAGCACATGCGACAACAAACGTCCCCCACCACCCTGTGCGGTTGAATCCAGCTGGTACAGGGCTATTCCAGTTTCATCGCACGAGGTTTCAAATCCAGCTACTAACATACAAGGCAAAATCCAAATAGAAGGCTAAGCGTCCAAACACAAAATCAAGTAAAAACAAGCAGTAACCATGTCAGAATACAAGCACTACCAGGCCTTATGGTCCACTCCTTGCGGCAAAAAACATCTGGCAATGACCCCGCTGGAAACCGGAACACACCCAGCCTGTCATCCACTCCGTGCAGATATTTGAGAAAATATCAGAAATCACGGTATAATTGAGAGCTTTCCTGATCAAAAACACGAGACCGAAGGATGCCATCTGTTCGAATCAAAGAAAACGAGCCATTTGAAATGGCTCTCCGTCGCTTCAAGCGATCCTGCGAAAAAGCCGGCGTGCTGACTGAAACTCGAAGGCGTGAATTCTACGAAAAACCCACAGCAGAAAGAAAACGCAAAGCCGCTGCTGCGGTCAAGCGACATCAGAAGAAACTGTCCAAAGAAACTGCGCGACGCGTCAGATCCTACTGAACCTGTCCTGCCGTCCGGGCCGCTGGATTTCTTCGGCCAGCTCGGGAAAAGTACCAACCCACGTAACTGCCAAATCTGGGCGCACACAGGCCCAGACTGCTGCCAGCGGATAGCCAACCCAATCTTTACCCCTGATCTGCCCTCCCGGTAGACCAGGTAGTTCGGTAAACCCCACTTGCAATCCCCCTAGCCAAATACCTTGCCGCAGTTCAGCGCCGAGTAAACCCAGAACTCCGTTGTAGCCGAACCTCTAACCTACAGTGCGAACCGTATGATTTGAAGATCACAGCACGACTTCCCTGTTCTGTGCCGATATACTGACCACTTTCTGATTCACAACGGATATTCGACACCATGAGCGAAACCAGAACCCGCGTTCTCGACGACATTAAATCAGCCATGAAAGCCGGGGAGAAAGAGAGGCTTGCCACCCTGCGTCTGATCTCCGCGGCGATAAAGCAACGTGAGGTTGACGAGCGAGCCGAGCTGGATGAAGAGTCGATGATTTCGGTTCTGGAGAAAATGCTCAAACAGAGAAAAGAATCAATCACGCAATATGAGAAAGCAGACCGCGAAGATCTCAAAGCGATAGAGGAGGCCGAGGTCATTATCATTCGTGAATACATGCCAGCAGCCATGGACCCTGCGGAAGTCGAAGCCTTGGTAAGATCAACCATTGATGAGGTGAATGCAGAATCCATCAAGGACATGGGCAAGGTGATTGGCAAGCTGAAGCCGCAATTGCAAGGCAAGGCTGACATGGGAGATGTCAGCAAACTCGTTAAATCCATACTTGGATAGATTTCACATGAACCAACCACTTCAAAATGACTTGTTACTGCGCGCCCTGCAGCGTCAGAGTGTCCCCAGAACACCTGTTTGGGTAATGCGGCAGGCTGGCAGATATCTACCGGAATACAAGGAAGTCCGCGCCCAGGCAGGTGATTTCATGACGCTGTGCACAACGCCGGAGCTGGCGTGCGAAGTCACACTGCAGCCGCTGCGCCGGTTCGACCTGGATGCGTCGATTATTTTTTCCGATATCCTGACCATCCCGGACGCCATGGGTCTCGGGCTTTATTTCGAAGCGGGTGAAGGCCCGAAGTTCAAACATCCGGTACGGAACAGTCAGGATATCGACAAACTGCCGCAACCTGATCCTGCCTCCGATCTGCGATACGTTATGGATGCGATCACCCTCACTCGCCGGGAGATTGACGGCAAGGTGCCGTTGATCGGTTTCAGCGGCAGCCCCTGGACACTGGCAACCTATATGGTGGAAGGCGGTGGCAGCAAGGATTTCGCCAAGGTAAAGGGAATGATGTTTGCGGAGCCGGCATTGATGCATCAATTATTGAATAAGGTCGCCAATGCGGTGACCGATTACCTCAACGCGCAGGTGGAGGCGGGTGCACAGGCACTGATGATTTTTGATACCTGGGGTGGCACCCTGTCGCGAGAACGCTATCTCGAGTTCTCACTGCATTACATGGAGAAGATTGTTGCCGGGCTCAAGCGCGAGCACGAGGGCAACAAAATACCCATCGTCCTGTTTACCAAAAACGGTGGCCAGTGGCTGGATAAAATGGCCGAGACGGGTTGCGATGCGTTAGGCGTTGACTGGACCACCGACTTGTCGCAAGCCAGAGAGCGCGTCAATGGTCGCGTTGCACTGCAAGGTAATCTTGACCCATCTGTGCTCTATGGCTCCCCTGATCTGATCCGCGACGAAGTGCGCAAAGTCCTTGACAGCTACGGCACCGGGCCCGGCCATGTTTTCAATCTGGGCCATGGCATCCATCAGTTTGTCGATCCGGATCGTCTCGGCGTCATGATCGATGCGGTACACGAGTTTAGCGCCAAAGCGGACTAGCTAGCTGTTTGAAAAGCTTTCCTGAAAAGCCTTCCAGATAAATGCTCTAGAACAACTGGTCGACCTTTTTCTTGGTCTTGCGCTTTTGCGACTTCTTTTTCGGTGCTGCAACCGAGCTTTCCTGAGTGGTGCTGGCCTGAACGGTCTGGCTCTTGGGAGCGTTCTCCTCGCGGAACAGCTCCAACATCGAATTCTCGGTATCAGCACCCACCGCTTCACCGGTCTTGCTGTCTATCCGCACATTGGTAATTCCCTCAGGCTCAACATCTGCCTCGGGCTCAGTACCTGGCAAAACCTGGCTCATAAAATCAATCCACATCGGCAGGGCAACCACACCGCCGGCTTCTCCACGCCCGAGCGGTGTCAACCCATCTGAACCAACCCAGGCAGCCGCAACCAAATCACTGCTGAAACCGGTGAACCAGGCGTCCAGCTGGTTATTGGTGGTGCCGGTTTTTCCACCCAGATCTTTTCGCTTCAATTCAGCCGCCTTGCGTGCGGTGCCACGTCGCGCCACTTCGCGCAACATGCTACGCATAATGTAAGCATTGCGTGGCTCAATCACTCTTGGCGCTGACACACTGGAGTCTATCGATGCCAGCATTCGATCACCTGCGATGCGTGCATCCTCTTCGCTATTGGTGTTTTCATCACTGCTTGCAACTTCGGACGGCTTGCCGGACTGGGCGGCAACCTCTTCAGCCAGCGGACTTTTCATCGCCGGATCGCAGTCCTCACACATAACGACTTCGGGAGCCGAGTAAATCAGCATACCTTTGGAATCTTCTATTCGCTGGATAAAATAAGGCTCAACGCGGTACCCGAGGTTGGCAAAGACCGCAAAACCCGAGGCCACTTCAAGTGGTGTCAGGCTAGCGCTGCCCAATGCCAATGACAAATCAGGTGGCATGGAAGACTCATCAAACCCGAAACGCTGAGCATATTCGATAGCATAGGGAATCCCGATTTCCCGTAGTACCCGCACCGAAACCAGATTTCGGGACTTGACCAAGGCTTCTCGCAATCGCGTGGGGCCAAAAAAACGACCACTGTAGTTCGAAGGTCGCCACTCCCCTTCCAGCGCATCGTCATGAAAAACCACAGGGGCATCGTTATAAATGGTGGCAGCCGTATCACCCTTGTGTAGTGCCGCTGAGTAGATAAACGGTTTGAAAGTCGATCCAGGCTGACGCTTTGCCTGCGTTACGCGGTTGAATTTACTGCGACGGAAGTCGAAACCACCCACCAGCGCCTTTATCTCACCCGTCTTCGGCCCGAGCGCCACGAAGGCACCTTCAACGGCCGGCTCCTGCACCATCGTCACCACACCATCCGGCCGCTGCCATAAATAAATAACATCGCCTTCACGCAGCACCTCGGTGGCACGGGTCAATTCATCACCACGCTCTTCAGTTGAAATTCTCTCTCTTGCCCAACTGATATGCTCCTCAAAGCCCAGCGTGTGCTCTTCACCCTCTGCGGTGCGAGCGACAACCTCGCTATCAGCAACCAACACACAGACCGCCGGCATCAACCCGCCATGGCTTGAAAAACTGTCAAGCGCTTCGGCCAATGCATCGGGGTCGTTGATGACCTCGGGTGTCAGATTATCAAGCGCGCCGGTAAAGCCATGGCGCTTCTCATAATCAAACAGTGCTCCACGCAATGCCGCATTGGCAGCTTTTTGCTCTGAGCTACGAATCGTGGTGTAAACATTGAGACCCGCAGTTGACCATTGATCACCGTAAATCTGCTTGATCCTGGCCCGCGCCATCTCGCCTACATAGTGGGCTTCGGCATCCGGTTTGGAAAAATGCAGGCTCGCCGTGTTCGGGGCATCAAGGCCAGCCTGGTATTCATCGTCGCTGATCCAATCAAGTTCATTCAAACGACGCAGCACATAATCGCGCCGCAACATCGCTCGCTCCGGATTGATAATCGGGTTATAGCGAGAGGGTGCTTTTGGCAAGCCTGCCAGCATTGCTGCTTCCACAAGATCAAGCTCGGTAATGGGCTTGTCGTAATACACATTGGAAGCTGCAGCAAACCCATATGAACGATTGCCAAGATAAATCTTGTTGATATACAGCTCCAGAATTTCATCCTTGGTCAGCGTCGATTCAATCTTCAGTGACAGCAGGATCTCGTTCAGCTTGCGGCTGTAGGTTTTTTCATTGGAGAGAAAGAAGTTTCGCGCAACCTGCATGGTGATCGTACTACCACCCTGCCCCTTCTCGCCGGTTTTGATCAGGTTGACCGCAGCGCGGACCAGCCCCTTGATACTGACGCCGGGATGCGAATAGAACTCGGCATCCTCGCTGGCCAGAATCGCATTCTTCAGAACATCGGGAACCTCTGCGATATCCACAGGCTCCCGGCGCTTCTCGCCGTATTCGGCAATTAACTCACCCTCGGTGGTGTAAACCCGGAGCGGAATCTGCAATTGCACATCGCGCAGGGAATCTACCGGGGGCAGATCGGAGGTGACTTTGTTGTACAGGTATCCGAGTGCGATGGCGCCCACCAGAGCACAGACGAACCCGGTGAAAAACAGCCATTTGAACAAACGCCCGACGAAAGACTTCTTTTTTGGCATGACAAATGTTTATAACCCATTGCTTCTACCAATTATATCAAGTCGCCGTAGGGCTACGGGATTAGTTGCAAGAAGTCGGGGTAGATCAGTGTTAAATATGAATTATTACATATTTTTCAATGATTTATATGCATGTACAAAATTAATTTACTAATTTGGAAGCGTAATTCACTGAAATTTATGAGTATTTCTTGAAAATCTCTAAAGTTTCTCATTGTGATGGGCGCTAAACATGACATGGCACTCAAATTAAACTCAAGAACTAAAGGGCTCGTTGGCCTTGATATCACAGCAACATCAGTCAAGTTGCTGGAATTCAAAGCGTCAAAGAAAGGCTTCAAGGTGGTCAGCTATACCGTTGAACCACTGCCGGCCAACGCTGTTAACGAGAAGAATCTGCAAGACGTTGAGGCAGTTGGCGACGCCATCAGGCGTGCCATCAAACGGTCCGGTACGCGCACCAAGAACTGCGCGGTCGCAGTACCGAGCGCGATGGTCATCACCAAAGTCATCCAGATGCCCAGCGATCTGAAATCGCACGAGATGGAAGCACAAATCCAGCTCGAAGCGGATCAGTACATTCCCTATGCGCTCGAAGAGGTTAACCTGGACTTCCATGTTCTGGGTGAATCAGAACATGCGTCGGGCATGGTCGATGTGCTGCTGGCTGCATCACGCAGCGAAAATGTGGAAGATCGCACCGCTGCAGCCGAGATCGGAGGCATGAACGTTCGCGTTGTGGACGTCGAGCCTTACACCATGGAAGCAGCTTTTCAGCTAATCAAACACCAGCTACCCGAAGGCAATGAAGAGCAGACTGTCGCCATACTCGATATCGGCGCCAGCATGACCAGCCTTTGCGTATTGCGCGATGAACAACTCATCTACACACGCGAGCAACCTTTCGGAGGCAAGCAACTCACTGAAGAAATCATGCGTCGCTACGGCCTGTCTTATGAAGATGCCGGTCGCGTCAAGCGTGTAGGCGGATTGCCGGATAACTATGAACCGGAAGTGCTTGAGCCCTTTCGCGATCTGATGGTGCAACAGGCCAACCGCTTCCTGCAATTTTTCTTCTCTGCAGATAAAAATGATTTCGTTGATCAGATTGTTTTGGCGGGTGGCTCTACCAGCATACCTGGAGTTGCCGAACTGATCGAACAACGCATCGGTACACCCACCATCATTGCAGATCCATTTGCCAATGTTCCGGTGGCATCTGACATCCCGCAACAACGACTGATCGATGATGGACCAGCCATGATGATTGCTTGTGGACTGGCCATGCGAGGTATTGACCAATGACCCGAATTAACCTGCTTCCGTGGCGCGAAACGCATCGCCGCGAGAAGAACAACGAGTTCTATGTGACTCTGGCTGTGACTGCCGCAGTAGCCGCAGCCTGTGCATTCGGTGGCTATAAATACGCCGAAGACAGGGTCAACTTCCAACAAAGCCGCAATCAGCGTCTGGAAACCGAAATCGGTCATCTGCAAAAAGAGCTGAAAGAAATTGAAGCTCTGGAGGAGACCAAAAACAACCTGCTCGCCCGGATGGAGATCATTCAGGAATTGCAGGGCTTGCGTCCGCAAATCGTGCACACCTTTCAGGAATTGGCGATGGGTCTGCCGGACGGTGTTTTTCTGACTGCGATCAAACAACAGGGTGGTAAGCAGATGGTTCTGCAGGGTCGCGCAGAGTCCAACGCCCGGGTGTCTGCGCTGATGCGCCGACTTGATCAAAGCGAATACTTTTCAGGTCCAAGACTTGATGTCATTGAAGCCGACAAAAACGACGGCATCAGTACCTTCAAACTTAACCTGACCCAAGAAGTTCCTGTACCTGAAAAGGAAGAAACCGATGGCTTTTAGTGATTCGATTGCAAACCTGCGCAATGTTGATCAGGAAGATTTCAAACGCCTGGGCACAGCCCCACTGGCGGCCAAACTTTTCCTGATGTTGCTTGTTGCAGCCATCGTCGGTGTTGGCCTTACCAAGTACTTGACCATACCGCAGTTCGACAAGCATGCCCAACTGCAGCGTCAAGAACAGGATCTGCGACTGAAGTTTGACTCGGAGCAATCCAAAGCTGCAAACCGCGCAGCCTATGTGGAACAACTTGAAGAGATGAAAAAGACCTTCAATGTCATGTTGCGCCAATTACCGAATAAAACCGATATCGAAAGCTTGCTGGTTGATTTATCGCAGACCAGCGTTGCAAGTGGTCTGGATGTTGAATACTTCAAACCGGAAAGTGAAGTGCCACGAGAGTTTTACGCTGAATATCCGATCAAAATCAGCGTGACCGGGCAATACCATCAGTTTGGCCAGTTTATTAGTGGCCTCGCTGCTTTGCCGCGAATAGTGACATTGAGCAATATCGATATCAGTCAGATAAAGGGCGGCAGAGAGGCAGGTGAAGACACAAGCTCAAGGCTGGTCAAACTGAAAATGGATTTGATTGCGACGACCTATCGTTATCTGGAAGAGGAATAAACCTGTAAGGCGCGGGTAACCGATATGAAGAATCAAACAATGAAACCAAACTTTTTTAAATATAGCGTGATAGCCGGGATGGTCATGACCGTTGCTGCTTGTGGTGGTGACATGTCTGATCTGGATCGTTTTATTGCCGAGACAAAAACCAAACACCATGGCAAAGTCGACCCACTTCCCGAATTTCCCCCTTACCAGACGTTTGCATATTCTGCGGATGAATATCGAGATCCATTCAGACCGCAAACCGATCTGAGTCAGGTTGCTGTCGCAGAACAGGAAAGCAACGGTCCCAGACCGGAAGCTACCCGCCGGAAGGAACCGTTGGAAGGATATCCGATCGATTCACTGAAAATGGTCGGATTATTGCAGCAGAGGGCTCAAACCTGGGGACTGGTTAAAGATCCGGACGGAACGATTCACAGAGTTCAACCCGGAAATTTCGCTGGCCAGAACCACGGCAAGATCACAGCTGTAGCAGAAAACAGGATCGACATCATTGAATTGGTGCCTGATGGTCTAAGTGGCTGGGTCAATCGCGAAGCTCAACTCGCGATGGCCGAAGACTAAATTACGACGGAGAATTTCTGGTGATATTCAAAACAAACACGAATGACAGAGCAAACCTGAGACGGTTCAAGACTGCAGGTCTGTTCATGCTGGCAGGGGTAGCTTTGCTGGCCGAGTCAGCAGTGGCTGCTGGTAATGCACTCGTCGATATCAGTCACATTACGTTGCCGGGCAATAAACAGCAGTTGGCGTTTACACTCGCGGGCCCTGCCCCGGACCCACGGACTTTTACCATCGACAATCCAGCGCGAATCGCTTTGGATTTGCCGGATACCAGCAATAACCTGGAAGACCGATCGATTCAGATCAGCTCCGGCTTGTTGCAAAACGTTACCACTGTTGAGGCAGGCGGGCGAACACGGGTTGTCATCAACCTCGCCTCCATGATTCCTTATCAGACTGCGGTTGTCGGGAACCAGTTGCTGGTGACCCTGGACGCCGATGGTGAAGGAGGCTCAGCGCCCTCGGGCGGATACCAGAGCGATGTCAACAACGGCAGTAGTATCGTGGCCGCTCAGACAAGCGAAGGTCACACCGTTAGCAATATAGATTTCCGACGTGGGCCAACAGGTGAAGGCCGGGTTATTTTTACCCTATCCGGCGCCGGCATAACCACGGACATGCGTGAAGAAGGTGGCCGTATTATCGTTGAGTTCCCGGACACCCAACTGCCCGCCAACTTGCAAAAGCGTTTGGATGTAACAGATTTCGGAACCCCGATAAGTTATATAGACTCACTCTCCAACAAGCGTGGTTCGCGCATTGTCATTCAGCCGGCAACCCAGTTCTTTGAACACCTTGCCTATCAATCGGACAATATGTTCACGGTTGAGCTGAAGCCGATGACCAAGGAAGAGCTGGATGCAGAGCGCAAGAAGAAGTTCGGTTACTCCGGTGACAAACTATCGCTGAACTTCCAGGACATCGAGATCCGTTCGGTATTGCAACTCCTTGCTGATTTCACCGACCTCAACATCGTTGTCAGTGACTCTGTACAGGGTAAGCTGACACTGCGATTGAAAAACGTTCCCTGGGATCAGGCGCTGGATATCATTCTGCAATCCAAGGCTCTTGGTAAGCGCAAGGCAGGTAACGTGATCATGATCGCTCCGGCCGAAGAGATTGCTAATCGGGAGCGTATCGAGCTGGAAGGCATGAAGCAAAAAACCGAGCTTGCGCCATTGCGCACCGAATTTTTTCAGGCTAACTACGCCAAGGCGTCAGAGCTCGCAGAATTGCTGAAATCCGGGACCGGCAGCATCTTGTCAGAACGAGGTAGTGTCTCGGTTGATTCACGCACCAATACGCTCTTGATCAATGACACAGCCGATCAACTTGCTGCGATCCGCGAGTTGGTACACCGACTGGATGTACCTATCCGTCAGGTGTTGATCGAGTCACGCATCGTTATCGCATCGGATGACTTCAACAAAGATATCGGTGTTCGTTGGGGTCTGAATCGCAACACCATCGGTTCCGACGGACGAGGTTTTGTCATGTCAGGTAACCAGCAGGGTATCGACAACCTGGTCGATCGGGAACCGATTGGTCAGGAACGATTCAACATCAACCTGCCGGCCAACAACGCTGCCGGTTCATTGTCACTGGCTTTGGCCAAACTCCCCTTTGGCACACTGCTCGAACTGGAACTCTCAGCGATGCAAGCCGAGGGTCAGGGTGAAGTTATTTCAAGCCCTCGTGTTATCACTGCCAATCAACATGAAGCCTACATTGAGCAGGGTGTCGAGATCCCGTATCTTGAAGCTTCCTCAAGTGGTGCGGCAAGCGTGTCGTTCAGAAAGGCTGTACTTGGCCTGACAGTCACACCGCAGATTACACCAGACGATCGCATCATCATGGATCTGCAGGTTAACAAAGACACTGTCGGTGATATTTTCGCCGGTGTCCCAAGTATTGATACTCGTGAAGTCAGCACCCAGGTACTGGTGGACAACGGGGAAACTGTGGTGCTTGGTGGTGTCTACGAGCAAACCATCCTGCATGAGAAAGATATGGTGCCGTTCTTTGGCAACCTGCCCTTGTTGGGCAGATTCTTCCAGCACACCGTCTCCAACGATGACAAGTCAGAGCTGCTGGTATTTGTAACACCCAAGATCGTCAAGGAGAATGCTTCGATCACATACTGATCGAAGCTCCTGACGTGTAACCAAACCCGGTGCTTGCACCGGGTTTTTTTTGCGCTGAATTTCACCGTCTGAGTCGTGGTTGGGCTATAGTGGAGCCATACAATTCAGTCGATCAGCATGGCAAACATTTTTCTTATTGGCCCGATGGGCTCGGGCAAATCCACGGTAGGCAAATCACTGGCCCGCAAACTGGGTTATCCCTTTTTCGATACAGACCGTGAAATCGAATCCCGCTGCGGTGTGGATATACCCACCATTTTCGAATTCGAAGGTGAGAAGGGTTTCCGCGATCGGGAACGCAAGATTATTGATGAACTGTCCGCCATTACACCGGTTGTGCTGGGTACCGGGGGTGGTTCCATTCTCAGCCCGAAAAACCGACGGATATTGCGGGAAAGAGGCCATGTCATCCTGCTGTCTGTTGACATCAAGGAGCAACTGAGAAGAGTTTCGCTGAACAAGAACCGCCCTCTTCTGAAGGTAGATGATGTCGAAGCGAAACTGATCAAATTAATGGATGAACGACGCGAGCTGTACGAAGAGACGGCACACCATGTCGTCAGCACCAACAGCAGTCGCATGCAAAATGTGATTGCAAAAATAATGCGGCATTTGCAGAAGGAATCACTGGTACCCGCCAGCGCCGCCTCTGCAACGACAAAAGGCAGCAGCAAAAAAGTCACCCCGGCCAAACACTCTGCCAAACCCAATTCAGCCAAGCCCAACTCGAGCAGAACATCTGCCGCCAAAGGTAATCACGCAGGCAAGAGCAATAACACCAAGGACAGTTCGAAAAACCAGAAAAAGTCGGGTAAAAAGAAATCCTCCGGTAAGGCATCAACAGTCGCAACCAGAACCGGCAAGGACAATAACACCCGAAAGACAGCGCAAAATCCATCGCAGGACACGTCACAGAAATCAACCCAAAAGATTCAGTCAGCAAGTGCCAAAGAGGGAAAATCGATATCAGGCAAGGCCGATTCGGCGAATAAATCCTGACACAGATCAGTACGTCGACTGCAAATCAACTCAAACCAGAATCCTGTAAACACATAAACCGAATTTTCAAGAATGTCTGAAGAGAAACATATCGACACAGTCAACATCGACCTCGGCGAACGCAGCTACCCCATTTATATAGGCAGCGGCCTGTTGCAGAGCACCGATCAGAATTCAGCTTCACGCCTGATCGAGCACCTGCCGGGACAACAAGTCCTGATTGTCACCAATGAGACTGTCGAACCCCTCTACCTGCAACAAATTTCCAGTCAACTGGGTAACCGAATTGTTGAGACGGTTGTGCTACCCGACGGTGAGCAGCACAAGAATATGGAAGTGCTGCAACAGGTCTTTGACTCATTGCTGGGTGCTGGTTTCGGGCGCGATTGTACTGTGCTGGCACTGGGTGGCGGGGTAATTGGAGATATGGCCGGGTTTGCCGCTGCCAGCTACCAGCGTGGCGTTGAATTTCTGCAACTGCCAACCACGTTGCTGGCACAGGTCGATTCCTCTGTTGGGGGTAAGACGGGCGTGAATCACCCGATGGGTAAAAACATGATTGGCGCATTCCACCAGCCGGCAGCAGTCTTTATCGATATTGATATGTTGTCCTCATTGCCAGATAACGAGCTGAGTGCCGGCTTGGCCGAAGTCATAAAATACGGCTTTATTCGCGATGCCGATTTTTTTACCTGGCTGGAACAGAACATTGAGGCCTTGCGTTCGCGTGACCCGGATGCCCTGGTCACAGCCATCCGCCGCTCTTGTGAAATCAAGGCAGAGATGGTCGCCGCTGACGAAACCGAACAGGGTGTACGCGCGCTGTTGAACCTGGGCCATACCTTTGGCCACGCTATCGAATCTGCACAGGGTTACGGCAACTGGCTCCATGGCGAGGCGGTATCCGCCGGGATCTGCATGGCACTGGATTTATCCCGGCGACATGACTGGCTCGATGATGCCGATGTCGAGCGAGGGCGTTTGTTGCTGCAGCGAGCCGGGCTGCCCACTGCCCCCCCGGCCGACATGGACGAAGCCACCTTCCTGAAATTCATGCAACGAGACAAGAAGGTCAAACAAGGCCAACTCAGGCTCATTCTGCTGAAGCAGATCGGCAATGCCTTTGTTAGTGATGACTTTGACCACGGGCTGCTCTCTGCAACGCTCAACGCATTTTGACGCTCCATTGCAACCAAATCTGATTGCAACACGAACATAAATTGCATCTCGCGCACCCGATTTACCACTGCCAGTAGGTGCATTGGCGGGTCGATGGTATAGTTGGGACTGGTAGATTTACTGACACTATGCCATGCACGACGATGAGACAGCTGTGGTGCCACAAAGGCCTGACAACAGCCTTGGCGGGCTGTCACCTGAAAAACAGGGGCATCGGGTTGATGCAGGACACTCGCACCAGCCGGGGCCCCTGAACCAGAGTGACAATCCAATATCACACCCGGGTACGTCACACCCGGGTACGTCACACCCAGGTACGTCACAGCCGGGCACATACCCAACTGATGCGTCCAGCCAACATTCCGGCCCGCACAGCACACTTGCGTCCGCTAGTCACCCGGAGTACGACCCCCCCCATGTATCCACGCAGGGAACCGGTTTGAATGACATCAATCACGAAGGTCTGTTAACCGAAGATGCTTTCCATGCGCTGCAACTGCGTGCGCAGCCCTTCGAAAGCCTTACCGCAGGTGGCGAACTTTACGCCGATAAACAGACTTTTGCCCAAATCAATGAAATTCGCCAGGCACTGATCAGTGGTGACACCCTGCTGCTCTTGAGCGGGGCAACGGGTTCCGGCAAATCAACTCTGCTCAAGCAGCTGACGGCGCAAACGGGCCAGAGGCTTCAGTTCTTCTCGGTTCGTGGCAGCGAGCAGTTCTCCACTCGCAATCTATTCGCCGGCATTCTTGATTCCTGGAAGCTGGATGCGAGTGGCGACCTTGAAAACGTTGTCAAAGAGCTGCTGCTGAGTCTTCAGGCAGCCCAGGAGCGAGATTATATTGTCGTCATCATGGTTGATGATGCAGACGCTATCAATACTCGTGAGCTGCAGTTATTGCTGGCATCGACACAATACATCAATAGCGGTGACGCACCGTTACTGCGAATCATCTTCGCAGCTCCACCCGAATTTGAAGCTTTGATTCCCGAAGTGCTGCCAGCGGGATCCAACCTGCCCTACGCAAGCTTGCAGATTGAGCCTTTCCACGCAAGCCGTGCCGGCCCCTACATGGAGTTCCGCCTCAACCAGGCCGGTCATTTTGAAGCCTTTCCGTTTGATGAGCGGCAGGTCAACGAAATTGCCAATGATGCCGCTGGCATCCCGGCCAGAATCAATACGCTGGCTGCAGATAGCCTCAATGCTGTTTATGCTCCGATACCCGTTGCCACTCGCAAATCAAGCGCGCTGCCGGGCTTCAAAAAAGTGGCCAGAGTGGCCCTGGGAATATTCGCCCTGGGGTTGATTGTCGCCGGGCTACTCTACAAAGGGCCCGAGCCGGAAACCCCGGGGAAATACAAAGTTGTCGAGTCTGAGCCGGTGGATACCAGATCGCGAAACACTGCATCGACAAGCACTGCCGACTCAGCCAGCCAGCCGGCAGTTGTGATAGCCGATACCAAAGCGCCCCTGACCACCAGCGAAGTGAATACCAGCGATGTTGATGCGGCTGGCACAGAGGCCGATAACAAAGCTCTCAATAACACAACTGAAAGTGCCGATACCCAAAACACCAACCAGAACACCGACCAAAGCGCTGGCCAAAACACCCTGGAGGGCAAGCCAGCTGTCGCTGCCGATACTCCGTCAACAGAGACCAAAGCTGCAACAACTACCGCAGGCAACACGGCAGCAACCGAAAACGCAGCTGTAACCCCAGCTGCTGAAGGAAAAGCGGCCGACAGCAAGTCAACCGACACCGAGCAGTCGGCAGCTGAAACAAACGACGCCAAGGCCGGGAGCCCGCAGACCGTTGAAAGTTCCGGTACTGACCAGAGTGCTGCAACTGAGCAAGCCAATGCCGAGCAGGCCCCAACCGAGCAAACCCAGGCCGAGCAAACCCAGGCTGAGCAATCGCAGACTGATCAACCCAAGGCCGAAGTTGAACAATCCAACGTTGAACAACCTGCGGCCGAGCAGCCCAAGACCGACCAACCCGCGGCCACAAAACCGGAACCACAGGCTGACAACGTCGAGGGCCTTGAATCTGCCAACTGGATATTGGTACAAAACCCTAATCTATATACTGTGCAAATGAGCGCGACCACTGATCGCAAATCAGTCGTCTCTTTCCTGCGTCGCAGCGATCTCGAGGCACCTAACTCGATCTTTTCGTTTCAGCGCAATGGCAAGACCTGGTTTGCACTGGTCCATGGCCTCTATCCCACAATCAAGGATGCCAGAGAAGCCATTGAGCAGATGACCAAGGCCGCCCGCAGCAATCAACCCTGGATCCGGGAAGTCGGGCGAATTCAAAAAGCGTTGAAATCCACTGATTGAGCGTTGTGTAGCAATTCACCACGGCTTGCCAGCCTGACCGCCCTGAGTAACAATGGCTGGAAAAATACCGCAACATTTTATTGATGAACTGCTGTCACGAACGGACATCGTGGACGTGGTTGGATTGCGGGTCAAACTCAAACGCAGTGGTAGTAATCTGAGCGCCTGTTGCCCATTTCATTCCGAAAAAACACCCTCTTTCACTGTCAGTCAAACCAAACAGTTCTATCACTGCTTCGGTTGCGGTGCTCACGGCACAGCTATCGGTTTCCTGATGGAATTCGACGGCATGCATTTCGTCGATGCCATAGAAACACTCGCTGAAGGCCTTGGGCTTGAAGTGCCACGCGAAGGCGGAGCCTCCAAAGGACCGCCGCAAGCAGACAACAAGCCCTTGTTCAGCCTGCTGCAACGCGTCGCCAGCCACTACGATGCCGAACTCAGAAATTCGCCAAGCACCATCTGCTACCTGAAAAACCGAGGGATCACAGGGGAGACGGCAAAGCGCTTTAAGCTGGGCTATGCCCCGGATGGATATGACAGTCTCCTGAACCAGTTTCCCGCCGACAAGAAAGGCCTGATCAGTACCGGGATGGTGGCTGAAAACGACCGGGGTGGCAGCTATGCACGATTTCGTGACCGTCTCATGTTCCCGATACGCGACCGCCGTGGACGAATCATCGGATTTGGTGGACGCGTTATGGGAGACAAGGAACCCAAATATCTGAACTCACCCGAGACCGTGTTGTTTCACAAAGGATCCGAGTTATATGGCTTGTTTGAAGCCCGAAAAGCCGCCATGGATGCTGACTCGGTACTGGTTGTCGAAGGCTATATGGATGTCGTTGCACTGGCAGAACATGGCGTTGAAAACGCGGTGGCCACACTGGGCACAGCATGCAATCAGCAACACTGCGAGATTCTGTTCCGCGTTGTTCCCGGCATTGTGTTTTGTTTTGATGGTGACCGCGCTGGACGCGATGCCGCGTGGCGTGCAGTACAAGCCTGCCTGCCCTGCCTGAAGGACGGTCGCGATGCTCATTTTCTCTTCCTGCCTGATGGTGAAGATCCTGACAGCCTGGTTTCCGAGCAAGGTGCGGAAGCTCTGAGCGCGCTGCTGCAGAAAAAAGTCCCAATCATTGATTTTCTGTTCAACCATCTGAGCCACGATTTAAATATCGATGAAATCGGCGGCAAAGCACAGATGGTCGAGAAAATAAAACCGCTACTCGCCAAAATCCCCGCTGGTGTTTACCGCCGTCTGAGCGAGCAGCGCCTTGAATCGCTGATAGGCCTGAGCCTCGATATCGGTCCGGCAGAACCAGCGGCAACCCCGAAAACTACAAACGCTCCCGCCTTTGCACCACTGAAAGGCCTCACCACCATGCGCCGTGCCATTATATTGCTGATTCACCACCCGGCTGTGGTGGCGACGATTCCGGCGGATCAATACCGGGTAGACAGTTCACTTAAAGGTGCTTCGCTGCTACTCGACCTGATCGCAATTTGTCAGGCTCAAGCCGGAATATCCACCGGTGCGCTGCTTGAGCATTTTCGGGATCGGGAAGAATGGCCCATCGTTAACAAACTGGCAGCAACCCCTTACATGCCTGACGGTAGCGATATTGACCTGGAAGCCGCCACTCCGGAATTCAAGCACTGCATTAACGAGCTAAACCAGCGCAGCCACAAAGATGAACTTTCCAAAGTGTCGCCCCAGCATCGAACGGGCCTGCTGGGCATTGGCCGCAATCGAGCACCAGGCAGTATCAACTCGGCAGCAACATCATTAACGACAAACCACGGTCGTAAAAATCCGTTGGACCCATCAGGCAAAGGTCCAGGTAAAGGCTGGCGGAAAAAATGACACGAGTGTTCACCGCACAGGAACTTTCGGTGGGCTGCGAAGTGACACTGGAGGCTTCGAGCAGCCACCACCTATCTCAGGTGCTTCGTGCCCGTGAGCAAGACCCGTTGATTTTATTCAATGGCGATGGCAACGATTATATCGCACGCATTGCGCAAACCGGTAAAAAAGCCCGCATCGAAATTCTGTCTGTCGCTGCCAATCCTGCCGAATCACCTTTTGAAATTCACTTGCTGCAAGGTATCAGTCGCGGCGATCGTATGGATGCAAGCATACAAAAATCGGTCGAGCTGGGTGTTTCATCCATCCATGCTCTCTTTACACAAAAGTCGAAATTAAAACTGGATAGCAAACGTTTGCAGAAAAAACTCGAACATTGGCGTGCCATAGTGATTAGCGCCTGCGAACAATGCGGCCGCAGCGTCATACCGCCCCTTCATGTTTCAAGCAAATTCGAAGAAGCAATTTTATCAAGCCAGGACATCTCGACCCCGGTCGCAAAAACAACACAAACTCGGAACCAGAATCCGATACAAACCCACGCCTGCGATCCTGATTCCGCCAACACGGCGAGAGTAATGTTGTTGCCCGGTGCCAAAACAGCCGTTAACCAACTGCCTGCGCAGACCAGCCGGTGTCTGTTGCTGGTTGGTGCCGAAAGTGGCTTTACCGACGCAGAAATCAACTTTGCACAGAAAAACGAATTTGCTGCAGTGGCGATGGGACCAAGAATACTACGTACCGAAACGGCCGGCCCTGCGGCCATTAGCGTGCTGCAGGCGCGGTTCGGTGATCTCGGTGGCTCGACTCAGCCAGTCAAGTAATTGGCATACCTGAACCAAATGCTGCATAAAACAAGGTCAGCTGCGGGGTGCAAGGGCTCACAAGTTAATGACTTAAGCGCTCAGGTTTTCCTGTCTGTAACCCAGCAGGCCGGCTTGTCTCTTGTGTAACCGTGGCGACGCTCTACTATTGGGTCATAGATACAACCCTCGGAATTCGTTTGAATCATATTGCAAACCGGGCTGATACTCTGGCCAACATAGGCAAGGCATTTGGGGGCAAGGCATTTTGGCGCGTACCCCCAAACACGCGTTGGACAAAACACTTGGGGTTTGCATGCGTGCTGCTGCTCATGATAACCGTGACAGCCTGTAAAAGCATACCCACCCACAAGCCGATCGCACCCAAGGTCAGCATTGCTTCAGTACGGCCATTGAACCTGAGCCTTCAGGGGCAGAAAATCAACTTCAAATTACGCGTAGCCAATCCCAATGCCTATGACCTGCCGCTGCGCAACCTGGATTTTGTCGCATCGTTTGCGGGTGAAGAAATTGCCAAAGGCCTGACTAATCAATCCGTGACCATACCCGCCAACGGCGAGGCAATGGTTGATATCGAAGTGCTGGCTGGACTGGGCAAGCTCCTCGGCCAAATCCGCTCAATGGCGAAATCCAAGGAGCTCAATCTGAACTACGGAGTCAAAGGCAGTGTCAAGCTGGATAACTGGCCATCCAGAATTCCGTTTGATGTTGA
>CALFCE010000020.1 GCA_937951215.1 uncultured Granulosicoccaceae bacterium | reverse complement strand
CTCGCCTTCACCAAATTTTTGATCTGGTTTTGCGGTGCGTTTTGCTTCGGAATAGGCAACCAATCCGGCCACCGATCCCCCGGCCCCAGGCAGAATACCAACTAAAGTCCCAACTACCGATGAGCGAATAAGGTTGAATTTCGACTGCATCGCTAAACGGAAGGCATCCCCTATTCTCACAGCCTTTACGTTCTCTTCGACTTTCAAGTGCCTGCCAGGTACAGCAACCAGATCAATAAGTACCGGTATGCAATACAAACCAATTAACGCGCCGACAACACCAAACCCACCGATGAGCGTCTGACTTCCAAACGTTAGTCGAATATCAGCGGAAACTTCAGCAACACCTACGGTGGATAGGAGCATGCCAAACGCTCCACCTGCCAAAGCCTTCATGAGATTACCGTCTGATAGAGACGCAATTAGCGACAAGCCAAAAACAGATAGCCAAAAATACTCAATTGGCCCGAAAGCCAACGCTACTTTTGACAACGGAGGCGCTAGAAATAGCAAAGCTAGTGCCCCAACCATGCCACCAAACACAGAGGCAAAACAGGCCAGGGCAACGGCAAGATCGCCATCCCCTCGTTTTGCCATAGGGTAACCATCAAAAGTGGTAGCAATGGCTGAGGGTGTACCAGGTGTATTGAGTAGAATAGCGGCATAAGCACCGCCGTATATAGCGCCCGTGTAGATAGCACCTAATAATATCAGTGCAGATGCGGGCTCCATGGCGAAGGTAACCGGTACGAGTACCGCCAGCGCCATGGTGGCGGTTAGCCCGGGAATCGATCCTACAATGGTACCAGCAAGCACACCAAACAGTGCCAACGCCAAATTGAAAGGCGTAATTGCTGCCAGAAACTGACCTAACTCCAATGCAATTCTCCCCGGTACTAACCGGCAGCCCTTTGCCGATGACTTATTTGATTAAGCCAGCTTCACGTGCATCGTTCAGATATTCTTCAATACGTGCTTTCATAAAATCAGCCATTCCGTCAGCATCAACATCCAGCATTGCAAATCCACCATCAAGCATTTGTTGACGAAACGCTGCATCGTTATTGATTTCTCCAATCATGTCAGACCACATTTTGGTGGTGGCTGCATCAGCAGTATTCGGCAAGGCAATACCACGATAAGCACCACCAACCATGTCGTAACCTAACTCTTTGAAGGTAGGCACCTCTGGAAACAGGGGATGGCGCTCTTCCATAGCAACAGCAAGCATGCGTACTGCTTCACCTTGCTTAGCACCAACAGTCGTGTATCCCCATTCGGCTTTAGTCTGTTTCCCTAGTAGAGCAGTGACAGCAGCACCCGTACCTTTGAAAGGAACATACGTTGTGAGCGTACCCGCTAACTTGTCAAACTTGATTTGAGCTAAATGGTTCGCACTGGCTTTACCAGAGCCGGACATCGTGACTTCACCAGGATTGGCTTTAGCATCTGCAACTAAATCAGCCAGTGTTTGATAGGGGCTATCGGCAGTAACGACAATTGCATCAGGTGTGTAGTGGAATATATAAAACGTGTTGAGATCGTCAGTTGTAAAACCAACATCCTTTTGAGCAGGCTTGATAATGATATGAGGCAGATTGACACCCATTATTGTTTGGCCATTACCGCTAAGACCATTTAATGAAGCCCAACCAACCGCTCCACCGCCACCAGGTTGATAGGAGATAACCATGTCCTGACCAAACTTTTCCTTAAAAAAGGGTTGTTGGAATCGCGCAGAAATATCTGATTCACCGCCCGGTCCAAACGGAATGATGTAGCTAACCGGGCCCGACAGTTCGGCCGCTGTAGTTACGCTTGTACTTGCCAGCATTGCGAGAGCCACTGCGGCGCTCATTACTATCTTTTTCAACATGATTTTCTCTCCAATGTAGTTATTCAGTTCGGACTTGAAATGACTCCAGACGGGCCAATCAGCCCAATTTTCACTCAAATAAAATTTAACTGCAAACAAATAAATTTCGCTTTTGATAAAATATTTCTTTACGTTTTTCCAAAAGCGACGGCATAATTGGATACCTACCAGGGATTGAGATGTCCATTTCCTTGTTCAAAACAATCATTGCTGTAGCCGAAACCGGTAGCTTCAGTGCCGCTGCGGAAGAAGTGTGCTTGACGCATGCTGCCGTTGGGCAGCAAATGAAACGCTTGGAAAGCTCTCTCGGCGTTGCTCTCTTTGATCGATCTGAGAAGACTCCAAAGTTGAATCAACTCGGCAAGGCTTTTATACCCAAGGCGAAAGCGGTCGTATATGCATACGATTCCATTCTTGATGATCTTACTGGCGATCCTCAAATGATAGGTGAGCTCGTCCTTGGCGCAGTGCCATCGACCATACGTGGATTAATCCCGAGAGCTACAAAAGGCTTGACGGAATCCTATCCCGATCTCCATATTCGTGTAGTTCCAGACCTTTCGTTTAACTTACTTGAACAGGTGGAGCTGGGCACTGTCGATGTCGCCGTGATGAGCGAACCTTTGCGAGTCCATGCAAAACTAAATTGGATACCCTTTTATGAGGAAGAGCTGGTTTTGTTAACCTCCCCCACGGTAGAAGGAACAGATCCCAGGCGTATTCTCGCGACCTTGCCCTATATTCGGCATACGCGACATGCCGTGGTTGGCATACTGGCAGAAGAGTGGTTAGCCAAACACAAGATTAAGGTTCGCGATGCAATGGAGACAGTATCGCTGGAAAACCTGACCAGCATGATTGCTCATGATCTCGGAGTATCTGTCGCACCAAATATTTGCGTGCCCGACCCCATTTTTAGAGAATTAAAGAAGTTGTCTTTAGGTCCAACAGCACCCTCTCGGGTATTAGGAATACTGACTCGCGCAGATTGTTCCAAGCTTCGCCTTGTGCAGCGCTTATATGAACAGATTAAACAGACTGTGAATGAGCATGCTGCAAGCTCACCCATCTAACCCCAAACCACGGGGTCAGAGTAAAAACCCACTCAAGCTTGATCCAAAATTGTCGTAGCTAAAACGCCAAGCGGAGATTCAAGCCTTGACTGGGGATGTACAGACACCGACGCATAGAGGACCAAGGAAGGATCCCGAAAATAGTTTTTACTCTGACCCCGTAGATTCACTCGATACGCGGAGCTCTGGATAACAGCTGCTCAACTGCCGTGCGCGCTGTGTTCGTGCCACTAATGACGGCAGACACCTGAGATGCAATCGGTAGCTCAACACCATATTGTTCGGAAAGGGCCAGTGCTTGATCCACCGCCTTTGCACCTTCAACTACCTGACCGATTTCGTCAATTGCCGCTGCAGCCGATTGTCCCCGACCTATCGCCAGCCCGAATCGACGGTTACGTGATTGATCGTCAGTACAGGTGAGTAGTAAATCACCAATGCCCGAAAGGCCCATCAGAGTTTCCTGTTTGGCCCCCATTTTGGTGGCAAGCCGTTGCATTTCGGCCATACCGCGGGTGATCAGGGCTGCTCTTGCGTTCGCCCCCAGACCAATCCCATCCGAGATACCTGTGGCAATTGCGTAAATATTCTTCAACGCGCCTGCCAACTGTACACCTGTCATATCTTCCGATGCATAGGCCCTGAAACTACCATGGTGGAAAAACTCACTTGCTCTCTGGGCAATCGGTAGATTTGATGCGGCAATCGTTGTCGCTATTGGTAAACCCCGCGCAAGTTCACCTGAAAAATTGGGCCCGGACAATACAGCCAATGAATAACCGTCACCCAATCGAGAATAAGCGATATCACTAAGCAATCGATTACCACTAAACCCCTTGCATGCCCAAACCAGTAAAGTGTCTTTAGACACCAACGGCTTTAACTGATCCACCATCGAAGTGAATGCGCCAGACGGAGTTGCGATAACAACAACATCTGCTGTAGCAACAGCTGTTAGAAGTTCTGCAGTAGGAATGAGTTGAGCCGGTAATTCGATTTCCGGAAGGTAACGGGTGTTGTGGCGAAGTTCGGCCATTTGAGCAACCAGAACAGAATCCCGCGCCCATAATTGTACCGGATAGCCGCTTTTTGCCAGATGGATCGCCAGCGCAGTACCCCAGGACCCCGCTCCTACCACTGCGATCAAACGATTTTCAGCCATTAACCTGTCACTTCTCTGACGAAGACATCCGGTATCCAAAACCGGTTTTTGGTCGAGCTCTTTGTAAGGCCAGCCCGCCGAATACGGAATACTCATGCTAACCGAATCTTAACCATCCACTAACCGCTTGTAAATTTGAACGACGTAGAGTGATCGATGTTCAGATGCAACAGATGAGTTGCATTCGACGAATCACTGTCTTCTTCAACAAATTTAAGTGGATATATAAAATGATAAAGTTTAAACATCTGGCATCAACATCACTTGCAGGCGCAATAATGCTGTTTGCAACACAGGCACTGGCCATTGACGAGCACTATATCAATGAAGCGGCTGTAGTCGGTGGATATGACGTTGTTGCTTACCACACCGTTGGTGAACCCACCGAGGGTTCGGCTGATTTCGCTTCCGAGTACCAGGGTGCTACCTGGCATTTTGCTTCAGCCGAAAATAAAGCACTGTTTGATGCAGAACCTGCCAAATACGCCCCCGCTTACGGTGGCTGGTGCTCAGCTGGTGCCAGTAAAGGTAAGAAAGTGCCGACCTTGCCCGAACTCTGGACAATTGTTGATGGTCAGCTCTACCTGAATAGCAGCCCGAAAGCTCACAACGATCTGTTCCTGGCCAACACTACAGAGGTCATCGCAAAAGGCGAATCCAACTGGAAGCAGATTTTCGCGACACCGGCAGGCAATTTGTAGTTGCCTTGTGCTTAACAGTCGAAGAGCTTCGCTATTGGACAAAAGAGCGAAGCCTTCGACTTTTTTCCACAGATGCCACCATTATTTGTTGAACTATTTCTGATCCGGGCAGTCTCGACTATTGAGTGAAATTCTTCATAGCGACCACGGCGAGTTGACATTGGATGCACCGAATGTTCAACCACTAACCAACATTCTGGTTATAGAAGACGATGAAAATATCCTGAATCTTCTATGTGCTTATCTGGAAAATGCTGGTTATGCAGTATTCACTGCTACAAGGGGCGACGAAGGCCTTATGTTCGCTCTCGAGCAAACAATCGACTTGTGCGTCATTGATGTCATGCTGCCAAACAAAAACGGTATTGACATTGCGTCGAGTATGCGTGAAGCAGGCTGCGAAACCCCGATAATTTTTTTGACGGCATTAGCCACCGAATCCGATATCCTTGATGGGTTTGAAGTCGGCGCTGACGATTACATGGTTAAGCCTTTTTCTCCTCGCATACTGTTAGTTCGCATTGAAGCGATCTTGCGTCGCCAACGTACCGCAATACCTCAAACCACCCGGCAGCTAAGCTACGGGCCAATCCAGCTCGATGAAGAACAACCGAACTGCTTACTA
Organism: uncultured Granulosicoccaceae bacterium; assembly: GCA_937951215.1. Lineage (GTDB taxonomy): Bacteria > Pseudomonadota > Gammaproteobacteria > Granulosicoccales > Granulosicoccaceae > CALFCE01. The sequence continues at coordinate 2,334 of CALFCE010000020.1, read as the reverse complement.
AACAATGCGCTAATCGAACTCACTCCTCATGAATACCGCATCTTGAGACAACTACTCAGGCGTCCAGGACGGGTTTTTGAACGGAGTTCACTAATCGCCTGTATTTACGGCAGAGACGATGCAGTCAGTCCTAAATCCATCGATGTTCATATCCATAATCTACGTTGCAAGCTGTATGACGATGAAGGTGACATGATACAAACTGTCAGAGGCTTTGGTTATAAACTGGCAGCCGAAAGTGGAACCAACACTGCTGCCAACGCATCTTTCAGCGCATCTGTCTGAACCGTGAACTCTGCTAAGCACCTTCGGCAATGGCCCTGGCTCACCTTACAGATCATTGCCGCAAACGTGGTTGTCGTGGTGGCTCTTGCCACCGCATGGTATGTGGTATTCATGCAGCAAAGTAGCGTGTATTCCGATCGCCTGATGGCAACATTCAACATTGAACCGGGTAGCTTGCATTCCATGTATGTGGACGATGTTGAGCGACAACTGTGGATGAGCGTTTTTATTGGTTTGTTATTCGCCGTATTTGCATCCATTGGATTGGCACTGATAATCTCCCGCCCCCTCCGTTCGCTGGCAAATGCAACGGAGCGCCTGAGATACGGTGATTATCGCGTACGTTCGTCCATTCAACGAGGTGAGGTAGGAAGACTGGCCGAAAACATAAACGCATTGGCTCATGCACTGGATCAGGAAGAACAGAGACGTGCACAGTTTATGGCAGATCTTGGGCACGAACTCAGAACTCCCATTATGAGCCTGCGTGGCTATACCGAGGGGCTCGAAGACGATATTTTCGATGCTGACGAGAGCTACTTCAAACTCATGAAGGGCGAGTTAAGGCATTTAACTGCACTAACACACACCATTGAGAGCATGAGCCTGCAAGGCTCTGCTGGCAACCGCCAGAAAAGCCAGACGACTATCAGCATCGGAGACTGCATAGAAAACGCAATGAGTCGGTGGAAAAGTCGATTTCAACAACGCGAGCTGGTATTGGATACCGAAAGCTTGTACCCATTAGGTGATACCTTCGTCGATGTATCAGATAGCAGCCTGCAGCAAATAGTAGACAATCTCTTATCCAACATGCAGCGGTACGCAAGTCCACTTGATGCGTGCTGTATACGACTTAGCAAGGGCAGTGATAAAAAATGTATAACGATAGCATTCAGTAACCATGCTCCGGATGTAACAACTGATACTTTGCCATTTCTGTTTGACCGGTTTTATAGAGTTTCTCAAAGCCGGACCCGGGTCGAAGATGCGCACCCCAGTGGATTGGGGCTGTCGGTGGTCAAGCAACTTTGTATTGCCAATGATGGCGGTGTCAGCGCCTCTCTTGAAAACAAAAAACTTACGATCACAGTCATGCTGCCAATACGGAAAGCGCCTGTTAACGAATCCCGGATTTATGAATCCAGGAAACTCCGTGAGCACTCGAAAGTAATGAACAGCACCACGAAGTCGATCGAATCAGCTGTCGTTAAATACAGTCGTTAACCAAAATGTAGCAAGTTTGAGCTGCGTCTGCCCTGATTAACTTTGTCTGGAACCTTTTAACCTATGCATCATCCAATATCCACGTTCAGTTTTAACTAAATCCAACCTGTATGGACCTTTGTTAAAACCGAGTCGATGGTACACCACGATCGTTGTAGCGATCTCAATCATGATTCATGAAAACAAAGAGAAACTTAAACTTATGAAACAGAAATCCAAACTACGAAATGCATCAGTCATTGCAGGCTCCATCGCGTTGGCACTCTCCCAAGCTACGGTGGTACAAACAGTCAATGCTGCTGGCAAAGAAAAGTGTTATGGCGTCTCACTAGCGGGTAAAAACGATTGTGCTGCGGGCCCTGGAACGACTTGCGCTGGTACTTCGACTGTTGATTATCAAGGTAATGCATGGACTTTGGTTCCAGAAGGCGATTGCCTGAAATTCGGTGCCGCAGATATGGGTGAAGATTTTACTCTGCCTGAAGGCCGAATGGGTTCGCTTGACCCCCTTGAGCGAGATGTCCCGACAAGCTGATCGCTATTCCAGGAACAATAAGTGAATTGCGATTTGGCTTTGCCATTTATAATCGATGATGGGTACCGCGTTCTCCAGACGCGGTGCCATCTCGGTTCCATCAATATCAGGCAATACCCTGATATTGAATCGTTCTGAAGACAATACCGCTATGCAGATGACTTCACTGCCACAAAGAGCCGGGGTATGCCTGAAACACCAGCACTATGACGTGATTCTTGAAAATATACCGGATGTTGGATTTTTCGAAGTACATGCTGAAAACTACCTGGGTGCCGGAGGCAAGC
>CALFCE010000019.1 GCA_937951215.1 uncultured Granulosicoccaceae bacterium | reverse complement strand
GACAGTGACGGGATCTGCAGCTTCTGCAGTCCCAGCCAATCCAGCGGTATCCCGGTGCGCGAAAAACTTCCAAAGGCTGTGGGGATGTCTCTTCCAAAAATGGTTTTACCGTCGGAGACCAGAAAGGCCGCGCCACTAAATATTGTCAGTGTGCCAAGCGTTGCGACAAAAGGAAGAATACCTACATAGCTGACCAGCCAACCATTGAGAAGCCCGGCAGCCAGTCCAACCGACAAGGCTGCAAATACGGCAAGTGTTATCGGCCAATCGTGTGTGAACAAGACAGCTGCAACAACTCCCGCCAGGCTCGCAACAGAGCCGACGCTCAGATCAAAGTCGTTCATCGCCATCACGATAGTCATGGTGAAGGCGACTACGGCCAGCATGCTGATTTGCTGTGATACGTTGAGCAAGTTGCGCGGAGTAACAAACGTATCGGGTAACAGCACCCAGAATACCGCGATAACTATTGCAAACCCGGCCAGCGTTAAATAAGAACGAATGGAGGCCAATACATCCATGCTGGCTGGGTCAATCCCGGCTGGTTCAAATTCTATTGGCTATCGGAATGAAAAGAACTTACTCATCGACATTGGATTGAGTGATGAGTTTGGTGGGCACATAGATGACCGGTTCCTTGATTTCTTCACCGCCCAGCACCCGGGCTACGACATCTGCAGCGCTGGCACCAATGCCCATAAAATCCTGCGCCATGGAAGCTTCGAAATTACCGCCAGCCTTGATCGCATCGCGTGCTTGAGGGTTCGCATCCATGCCAACAATAACAATGCCTTCGTCGCTGCGTCCTGCAGCCTCGATTGCTTGCAGTGCACCCAATGCTGGTTGATCCCATGCAGCCCACACTGCATTGATACTGCCCTTGTCGGGGTTGGCTGCGAGCAAGGCTTCCATTTGCGCGCGGGAATCTGCTATCCCACCATCTTGTACATCAGGAGTGATGCGTTCAATGACTTCGATATCGGGCGTATTGGCAAATATCGCATCGGCGATTACACCGCGTGCCTGAACCGGGGGGAAAGCATCAAAAACAAACATGACGACCTTGCCTGCACCATTCAATCTGTTAACCACGTAGGAGGTGGTTTCAGCAGCCATTGCGTAGCCGTTGCTGGTGACGTTGGTGACCAGCATGGGATCGTTTCCTGAATCCATGCCGACGACCGGTATACCTGCATCGGACGCGGCCGCCAAACCCGCAGCGATTTGTGCAGGGTCGACATTAATCACAATTGCATCTACGTTTTGGGTAACCGAATCTTCCATGCGACTGATAACTGCGGCGACATCACCCTTGGTGTCGATGACATTGACTTCCCAATCGTGGGATTTTGCAGCGGCTTCAAAGCCCTCTACATAGAACTGGGTGCCTGGTTGAGCCAAATAGGGGGTAATCACGGCCACTTTGCCAGCAGCATTTGCGATGTAGGGGCTTATCAATAAAGCGAGAGCAATCAGGCAAGACAGGCTACGGTTATTCATATACTTCTCCCAGACGAATTCTGTCTCGAGTGTACAACAAACCATTGGATTTACATATCGGCTTTGTCAGGGGTAGCGCTTTTGAAGGAGTACAGTTGGTGCATCGTGGTTATTCATACTGGAGATTGAGCCAACGGTGACTCAGATTCGCTGTGGCGTGGTAGGTATCCTGAAACAAGGCCATTCTTTCGGCAATGCGATCGGACTTGCTCAGATCAGGTTCATAGTGTCTGTCAGTTGTTACCAGATTTTCAAAAGCTTCCTGAATGTTTTGGTGTGTACCCGCTGCAACAGCGCCGATACCAGCAGCTCCGAGAAGCCCCGGGTCTGTCACCGACACGCGACTAATCTCTACGCCTAAAATGTCGGCTCTGATCTGATTCCAGGTATCACTTTGAAAACCGCCGCCACCGCCCTTGATCAGAATTGGTTGTTGTCCAGAAGACTGCTTGAGTGAGTCCATCAGCCATCTTGCGCTATAGGCAACACCTTCATAGACGGCCTGTGCCATGGCCCCGCGATCTGTTGAATCGTCCAGACCAATAAACACGCCGCGGGCGGCTGAATCCCACAGGGGGGCTCTTTCACCTTGAGTATGTGGCAGAAACAAGGGAATGGATTGATTTGATTTTACGCGTTGTTCTGCGAGCCTGGACATATCAGCAGGCTCGAGACCAAACAACTCACAAAACCAAAGCTGTGAAGCACCGCCCGACTGTGTAGGCCCGATATGCATGGTGATATCGTGACTTTTCGGCATCACCAATACACCGGGGGTCGGGTTAATGGTCTCCGAGACTATTCCCAGCACTTCACTGGTACCACTAAGATACACCGATTCCCCTTGACCTGTGACAGCAGTTCCAAAGATACCGGCCCATGCGTCCATTGTGCCAGTGGATACAGGTATGCCGGGGAAAGGCTGTTCGGATTTTGTCCTGCCAGCGATGGTTGTCATGTTTTTCAGCGGAGGAAGAACTGCTGCAGCCTTGTCTACCAGATCGAGTAAAGGCTCTACGTACACGAGTTGCTTGTTGACCAGGCCGATATTGGACCAGGGGTCACTGACCAGCTCTCCGGTAAGCTGCCAAATGCAATAGTCCTTTGGCAGTAACACGTGTCGGGTTTCCTGCCAGATTTCTGGCCGGTTCTCTTGCATCCACTTTAGCCGCGATAGCACATGGCTTGCGTCGATAGGCATCGGTGCACCCCACCACTCAAGCCTTTGCTCATCGTTTATTGAATGATCCAGTGTTTGAGCCTGTTCCGCGGCCCGGCCATCTTTCCAGACAATCGATGGGTGCAGAACCTTGCCATCTGCAGCGCAAAAGACGTGCGAGTTAACCTGTGATGTCACACCAATGGATCGGACGGAATGGGTATCCACCAGCGTTGCAAATTTTTGCAGGGAGCTGGTAATTGCCTGCATCCAGTCAGCTGGGGATTGTTCAACCCGCTCTGGAGCCGGGTGGTAGGTGGAATAGGGTGTGACAATGATATCTACAGCCCGGCCTTCGGTGGTAAACAGGCCGGCTTTGACCGATGTTGTTCCAACATCGATACCAATCAAGTGTTCGTTGCTCATGCTGCGCTCATCAACAGGTGACAGGAGGGTGATTCCCTGTACTTCAATTCAGGGAATGCCGATATCGGCTAACTATAACAAGTTGCCTGGCCTCCGACAGAGTGCTGTGTTTATGCAGCAGCTTTACCTTGGTCGGTGTTGATCGTCAGCTTTGTTCGAAAATGGTATTTACAGCTTCAACGCCCTGCATAAAAGCATGATCCTGATTGGATTCTTCATAAATCCAGCCACCGAATCTGCCTCTGCTGTAGATACCTGCAGATTCGAGTTCTGTTTGGACCAACTCCAGAACAGAGTCTCTGTTCACCAGCGGCACTGGATAGCCGTGAGTCAGTGAGCGATGCCACTTCGTTAGGATCTCTATGGAATCATCGATGAACCCAAGCTTTTTAAGCCCTTCAATGGCTGCCGACACAATATCGCCATCCGGTTTGGGTCTGTCTTTACTGCTATTGATTTCACACAAGATGGACCAGCTATTCTGCGGGGCGACATGAGGCGAGTAGTTAGACAACAAGGTTAATCGCCAGAACGGCAGATCTTCCTCAGGCACATAGAGAAAGCAAACATCTTGCAGCGCGGCTGGAGGCGCGCCGGACAAGCCTAGTCCAACGATGTCCACGCCAGCCGGTTGAAATTCAGTTGCCAACTTTGCCAAATCGGGCTTGTCAGAGAGGCTAGCCAATAGCGTATCAATTGGCATTGAAGAGACAAGGTTTTGATATTGAATCGTGCTGCCGTCTTGCAGTTCAGCTGCTTTGTTTGTCGTATCGATGCTGACGATTTTCGAGCTGTATTGCTGACGCTCTGATGGCAGCTTGTCAGCCAGTTGTTTCCAGATAGAACCAGTGCCTCCGTTGAGCGGGTATTTGATTCTTGTGTCTTCATCCCATGCCGGGTCGTCTTTATTGCTTGCGATATTGTTTTTGATTCGCTCGTAGTCTGCCGAAGGTACGTTCTGTGCCGAAGATCCACTGCGCGCCGAGGTCCAGACGTGGTTCATATTGGAAGGATCCGTGGCCCACATTTTCCTGTTTAAGGGACGAAGAAAATGCTGGTACAGCCCTTGGCCAAAGTTTGACTGTAGATAGTCCTTCAGCGTATCTCCACTTGTCGTTGCTGTTGCTCCAGCAACTTCACCTAACCCGACCAGGCAGGCGTCGCGTTGATCTGCCGGGAGTCGATGGATGTTTCGTTGTACCGGGAACGGAACAAACCGATCTGACATCCATGCCCCGCGTACCGGCTTGACAAAGTTCCACTCGTCTACCAACTCATCAATCAGTTTGTCGAAATAGTCGTAGTGAGAAAACAGCACGTGCCCGCCAATGTCCCAGATAAAGCCGCCCTGGTGCTCGGATGCCGCCATTCCGCCGGCACCGCCAGCGGCTTCTACCAAATGCCACTCGGTATCTCGCTGATCCTGATTTTTTTGTTCTTCGAGTCTCCATGCAGCACCCAAACCAGTCGGGCCAGCGCCACAGATGAGCAACTCTGTTTTGATGTTAATGGTAGATACCCTTTTGTATATTGGATTTCAGAGAGGTGCAGAATTGGCGGTGCCTATACCAACACTCGTAGCGGAACATAAGCTTCGGCATATTGAGTGCCGCACTGAAGGCCACGGTAGGCAGCTAATGTGCGTACACCATGTATGGATAAGGGGCTGGTTGCCGATTTGAGTTGGGATGAATAAAGTTCAAGTGCCCGTATTTTTGCAGCCATTTCTTCTTCGCTTAAAGTGACCAGGCAGGCCGGGCTGGTTTCCGTCGCAGTGATGTTCCACTGTTGGTAAGGAAGCTCATAACCCAGAACGATGGGGCAAATGTGCCGGTAGTCTGCTGAGGCTGGCCGCAGTGCAGTCATTGCAGCTTCGTAGGTTGCACGATGGTCCTGGTTGTAGTCGTTGGGTAACGGTGTAAGGACAATATCCGGTTTGATGGATTCAATGGAGACCGGTGTTCCCCTTTCAATGCTATGGACCAGTTGCCTTTGTGCCACTTGATCCAACTGCAAGTGGAAGTCGTCACCTTCAAATGCAATGTGGTAGTCGTCAAAGCCGAATTGGGCTGATACTTTTTCCAGCTCTAGCAGTCTGGACTTGCCGGAGGATGATCCGCCGTTGCCAAAATGAGCTGTGGTGCCGTTGGTCATGAACAATACAAAAACTCTGGACGACACTTGTTTCATTCGATGTATCAGCCCTCCACAGCCGAAAACTTCATCGTCCAGATGTGGAGCAATGATCAGCGCAGTTTTGTTTGTGATATCCAGCATTAGGGGGCAGGCTTTTTGTTCTTGTTAGGGGTTGGAGTCTGTTGTGCGTTGACGCAGCCAGTTACCGATCAATATAAAACCAAGCTTTACGGTTTGTATGGTGTAACGGTGGGCGAATCTTTTGGGGTTTTCGAGTAACCTAAAGCTCCATTCGAGTCCGATGCGTCCCATCCAGCGTGGCGGGGTTCTCACTGCACCGCCAACATATTCCATGCAAGCTCCACATGACATAACAACCGGTGCCGCTATCCGGTTACGGTGAGCATCAATCCAGTATTCCTGTTGGGGAGTTCCAAAACCGACAAGTAGCAAATCGGTAGCATCGGAATTTATCTGATCGATAACCTTGATCGATTCTGCGCTATCCGGATCTTGGTCAAAGTAACCATGGTGTCCTTGAATCTGCAAACCCGGGACATTGGTACGAAGGGTTTCAAGTGCCTTGTCCAGTACCTCGCTCTGCTGCCCGACATGAAACACCCGCCATTGTTTCTCTTTGGCTGTTTGCATCAAGGGCATGATAAAGTCGACATAGGTCAGACGATGATCACGCGTACAGGCAAAGCCGGACAGCTTGCAAAGAAGAACCACGCACATACCGTCGGCAATCACAGTAGCGCGTTGATAGCAGCGTTTGAGTCTTTTGTTGGTAAAGTAGCTATAGATTGTATGCTGGTTGTGATAAAAAACAGACAGTGGATCCCGCTTATCGATGTGTTTGGTTATCAATGCCAGATATTGTTCAAGCGTGCCTGGATGGGAAAAAAAACCGAACGTATTTAGCCGTGCAGGCAGCAGCTCCTCCTGGCTCTCTGGTGGACTTGAAGCTGGTGCTTTTGGCAGATCAGTAGTCATGAGTTTGTGGTGGCCGCGAGAACAGGGGATGGCGGGCCGTAATGATGACCGGTGCTGTTCGCAGGAAGATCCATAGATCGTTAAGAAAAGACCAGTTGTTTATATATTGTTCATCCCAGTACCGTTGTGCATCCAGATCTCCGCGATAGATTTGCCACCAGCAGGTCAATCCCGGGCGCACTGATGCGCGTAGGTGACGAAATTGATGGTCGAAGCTGTCCAGATGATAGGACGGACAGGGTCTTGGTCCAACCAATGATAGTTCACCGCGAAGCACATTGATCAAATTTGGCAGTTCATCGAGGCTGGTTTTTCGAAGCAGGTTGCCAATGCCGGGCAGAACCCGGGGGTCGTCTGCCAGCTGAAACGTGCTTTCCCATTCAATGCGCAAATGAGGGTGGAGATGCAAGTGTTCAGTCAGTCTTTTGTCAGCATCCTGATACATTGTTCTGAATTTGATCAGGGAAAATTCCGAGCTGTCGATGCCTTCACGTCTTTGCACAAAAAATACGCTACCCCGTCGATCGGTAAGTTTTATGGCGATTACGATAAAAACGATGACGGGCAAAAACAGTAACAGTAATAACGTCGCGACGACGAGGTCGAAAAGACGTTTCCCTTTGGAAGATCGATTTGCGTTTATCTTGCTGCTCATATTGTGTGGACGATTCCTGTTTCGCAGGAAGAATATGATGTGTTGTAAACTGTTGATCAAGGATAGAGGATTTCGTCTGGTTTTGTTGTCAACAAATGGCAATTTATCTAACTGTTACGGTTAGAACAGATAAGCTAATTCAGGTACTCACATTATGGTAACCACATCAAGCTTTACCGGGCTATTTGAAGGTTTTGAGACACGCTTCGTCAGTCTGCAGCAAGGAAAAATACGAGTGCGCATTGGCGGTGCCGGAGAGCCGCTGTTATTGCTTCACGGTAATCCGCAAACACATCTGATGTGGCACGCGGTGGCGGTTGAGCTTGCCAGGCACTATACGGTCATTTGTGCCGATTTGCGTGGGTATGGTCAGTCGCACAAGCCTGCTGTCAGTGATAATCATTCGCCCTACAGCAAACGAGAGATGGCGCTCGAGATGACTCAGTTGATGTCCGGGTTGGGCTATGAGTCTTTTTATCTGGCAGGGCATGATCGAGGCGCTCGAGTGTCCCATCGTTTGGCTCTGGATCATCCGGCCAGTGTAAGAAAATTGGCTTTGCTTGATATCGTGCCAACTATCGAGCATTTTGAGCGTACCGATATGTCCTTTGCGATGGGTTACTATCACTGGTTCTGGTTGGCCCAACCTCACCCGAAACCGGAAACACTGATTAATGCCAGTCCGGAACAGTGGTTTTTCGGGCATACCAGTCGAGAGCCGAAGGGCAATGATTTTTTTCACCCTGAAGCGCTGGCTGATTATCTTGACGCAGTACGTAACCCAGAAGTAATCACCGCAATATGCGAGGACTATCGAGCTGCTACCTCCATTGATTTAGAGCATGATCGAATCAGTCGCGAGGCCGGTGTCAAAATTCAATGTCCCGCGTTGGTGTTGTGGGGAGATAAAGGCAAAATTGGAAAATGGTACCAGCCGTTCGAGATATGGTCGCGCTACTGTGATCAGGTACCAGTCTGCGAATCGTTGCCGACAGGCCATTATCTGGCAGAGGAGGCACCTGAAAAAGTAATAGAGCAATTTAGTTCGTTCTTTGTTGAAAGCTAGTTTGGTGAGCCTTTGGTTCAATCATTCGTTGTTAAAGGGGTGAGTCCATGTCATCTGAGCCATCTGAGTCATCTGATATTCCCGCGAGTCCAAAAGAACTGGTGCAATTCTTTTTGCAATCCATGCA
>CALFCE010000018.1 GCA_937951215.1 uncultured Granulosicoccaceae bacterium | reverse complement strand
ATGCGAATCACCAACGTTTTAAAAGTATCCGAGGCTGCGTGACTGGTCAGGGAGAAATGAAAAAGACGCAATTTGATCCGCTGTTCACCGTCAATCATACCCTGGCGATGTTAAGAGCCAGGATCAATCGGCTGGCGCGGCGCACCTGGTGCACAACGAAGAAAAACGAGCGCCTGGAGGATCATCTGGCGCTGTATATTGAGTACCACAATCGCGTTTTGATCAACAATTCGGCGACCTGAGTGGAGACCCCTGGTTGAATTGACGCTAGAGCGAGCAGGCATCTTCATACGGCTCTGAAAACACCAGCGAAGTAAGCCAGTTTGGATCAACTGGACATCTTCGTTCTCAATGATCAGAGAAGCGGATACCAGTACATGGCTGGGAGGAATACCCCTGGCAAGATTCAGGGGTATTCCCGGGTAAAGAGGTCCCGAAAATTCAACGCTAAGCGAGAGTGCTAGTTTGTGGCTTCTGTGCTGGTAGTGACGAAAAGCACGGAACTGCCGCTCTGGAGAAGATTGAGGGATTCTCGACTGTAACTGGCTCCGGTGATGGAAACCCCAGCACCTAATTGTTGCTTGATGTCTGCTGGCAGCTCAAACCGGCCATCATCCAGCGCAGTACAATCAACGGTACCAGAAGTTGCAAACAAGGAAATCGAAATTCGCGAGCCGGATGATTCTGCCGCATTCCAGGTGAACACAGTGTCTGCAGTTATAGTTGCACCGCTGGCTGGGTTCGAAATCTCGAGTGGCACGATATCCGGAACAGACACATTCGGGAACGCAGGGAAGTCATCGCCCGGAATGCTGAATTGCAGCCCGGACGGGGGAATACCGGGGATCGAGTCGATCTCATCTTCCAGCTGATACAGCGTAAAGCCAAAAGCTTCGAAGCTCTGTAGCTCGGCATAAGTGCCGGCCGATGATATGAAAGGAATCACTTCTCCCGCGCTGACAGGTTCGATCTGATCCAGGATATCGGGAATATCGAAATCGATGTCAAGGTCCTCTATGGAAGTAAAATCAAATACTTCGCAACTATCTTCATTGGGCACTAAATCCGCCGCGAACAGGCTTGCATCGGGAAAAAGCGGAAACTCGACGAAGAACGCAGCCAGGCTTGTCTCGTCGAACAAGCCGGAATAGTCCAGATCCACAACACCCAGTTGGGTTATTTCCCCGGACAGGTTGACGGGTTGATTCGAAGACCCGCTTGGCGGATTCTGAGAAGGCGTGGTATCGGGTTCAGAAGTCTCAACAATAGGTTGACTGCCCGGCGTAGAATCCCCCGGATTATCCAAATTTGGGTTATCAGAATTCGTGTTATCAGAATCGCCATTGCTTTCAGAGGGTATCTGACCAGGGACGTTCGTAGGGACGTTCGTGCTATCTCCAGCGGGTTGCGTGCTGGGTTGAACTTGTGATTCGTCTGCTGTTGTTGAATCGCCGCCGCCACCACCTGAGCTACCGCACGCTGCCAACGTCAACAGGGAGGCCGTGACCATAGTCATGCGAATGGAGGTGGAAAGAATGGATGTCTTGTATTTGTGACTCATAAAATCTCCTTGTCGTTTTCAGCACGCTCTGGCGACTAACTTGCGACAATCTTTGCCGGAGCGTCTGAATTTTATGCATACCATTTTACGTCGGTGATTCTGAATTGGATTAAATCAAGCCAGGGACAGCGCAATTTGATGTTTGCTGCTGCCAGCTCCCGATCGAGCGCTCTGGATATCCAGCGTGGCCAATGTAGTCGGAGCCAGGGTAGTTACAGAGCCGGCCATATGTCTGGAGCGGGCGTCAGCTTCATGCTCTGGCAAATCCGTTGAAAGCTTGCCATGCATTCTCGCCCCGTTGTTAACATCGGGAAGCGAATCGAGAGGGCGCACCCAGAAGTGGTGTTGCTTGCCCGCTTTAACTTGTATTGGCTGCTCCATAAAATACCGCGACAGGTTATAGCGCCCGTTTTCGGTTTCAATAATGCCCGGAGTCACAGCGTTGATCGTGATATCCACCTTTGAGTGATTCACAAGTCTCACCTGCCCAAGTACAACAAACCCATCGACCGAATTGCTGTCAACAAATTGCATTTCAATTTGTCTGTCCGATGGTGCCTTTGTAGCCCCCGAAGTTGAGTGTGCTCCATGCGGCAAGGGGTGAGCTGCCAAAGCGGGTAAGGCCACGGCTGCCGAAGCGCAGATCATGCCCTTTAATACGGTGCGGCGATCAACAGCTGCCGGAACAGCATTAGGCTGGTGAGTCGTTTCAGGTGAGATCAGTTTGATCGTCATCGGGTTTCTCCAGTGTAAAATGGTCAAAAAGCCAACAGGCAATACCCTTATAGATACCTGCTTAAACGTATCACAATTGCCGAGCTATAGTAGACTGTTGTTGCCCAGACGCGGAATCGGTGCTTAATGCCCAACCTGATGCCCCACCAACTTGCCGAACGGAGACTGAAACGGCAGCAAATGCTGACAGATTGGTCGCTGTTTCTGATTGGTGTCGGTGTACTCGGCTGGTTGACTTTTCTGGGCGCTACCTCAATGGGGTACAAATGGCAGTGGCACCGGGTGCCCAAGTATTTCTATCGGGTGATCGACGGGGAATTTATTTGGGGCTCTTTGGTAAAAGGTCTGATGGTCACCTTGCAAATCACTGCTCTTGCGATGTTGATCGCTTTGGCAATCGGTTTGACAACAGCGTTGCTGCGTCTGTCGCGCTCCTATTCCGGCAATTTGCTGGCCACTGTTTATCTCGAACTCATTCGCAATACACCTTTGCTGGTGCAGATGTATCTGTTCTATTTTGTGATTTCACCGATTGTCGGTATCGACCGCTTCTGGACAGGCGTGTTGTGTCTGGCATTTTTTGAAGCTGTTTTTATTGCCGAGATCATCCGTGGGGGAGTGTTGTCGGTTAACAAGGGGCAGTGGGAAGGCGCTGCATCAATGGGAATGTCACGTACCCAGGTATACGGATTAATCGTTATTCCGCAGGCACTGCCAATCA
>CALFCE010000017.1 GCA_937951215.1 uncultured Granulosicoccaceae bacterium | reverse complement strand
ATGCTCATGATCGAGCTGTGTGCGAAGGGGTATGGTCATTGTACGAATACACACTATCAAAAAGCGGTGCCGTACCCACGCTGATTGAGTGGGATAACCAGGTACCGACATGGGAGGTTCTGGAAAGCGAAATGCAGCAAGCTGATAAAAGACTGTTGCCACTGACGCCTCGGGCAGATCGCGCTGACCCACAAACCCCAGCGCATTGCGCAGGCCAATAATATGACAACGCCGCTATCGTCACTTGATCAATTGCAACAGGAGATCGCCACCGGCCTGCTCAATGCAGAGCAACCGGCACCTGCGACGATCGTGCAACGTAATCGCGAGGGAACCTCAAGGCGCTACAACATCTATCGTAACAATCGAGCAACCAGTCTGATAGACAATCTCTGCGCCACTTACCCGGTCACCAGGCAACTGGTCGGCGTCGACTATTTTAATGCGGTAGCTAGGCTCTATATTGACAAGAGGCCACCGGCAAGCCCGGTAATGATGGAGTACGGAGCAGGCTTCGGTGATTTCCTGTGCCAACTGCCCTCAGCGAAATCAATAGGGTATGTTGCTGATGTTGCAACCATCGAGTGGTTGTGCAACGAGGCATTTCACGCAAAAGACGCGAAACCACTCGAGTTATCCGAGCTGGGCCGGATAAGCCCCGAAGTTCTGGCGATCAGCAAATTTGAACTACACCCATCGGCAAGATTGCTTAGCTCAAGCTGGCCCGCTGGCAGTATCTGGAAAACCACCAATTCAGCAGGAGACACCTCCTCTGCGAAAATTAACATGCAACAACACGAACACATACTGGTGTTGCGTGCAGAATGGGATGTCAATGTTTACATCCTTAACCAACCCATGATGCAATTCTTGCGCGAGCTTGAAAACGCGTCAACTCTTACCGAAGCAGCCTCGGAAGTCATAGAAACTACACCGGATTTCGACATAGGCACAGCACTAACCACGCTGGTTGAATTTTGTACTTTCCACAAAGTTGGTGAAAGTTAGATTCAATCGGGAAATACATACAGGAGATTAATTGATATGTGGGCAAGAGCTCATAACGCGGTATTCGGTGGAATACACAAAGCGACTGCCGAGTGGCTTCCGGGTTTTCTCGCAAGATTTATCTTCGCAGCCGTGCTATTAAAGTATTACCTTAATTCTGCACAAACCAAGGTGGGTGATGGAGTAGCCGGTTTTTTCACCATTGATGATGGAGCTTTTGTACAGATCTTGCCCAAGGCCATGGAACAGGTTGGCTATGATTCAACACAACTCGCCTTCTTTCCTGAGAAGTTAATGGTTTACGCAGGCACCTATGCCGAATTTATTCTCCCCGTCCTGATTGTGATTGGGCTGTTCACTCGCATAGCAGCGATAGGAATGATTGTTTTCGTTCTCGTTCAATCGATTGTGGATATAGTCGGTCATCATGCTGATGCCGAGACTATCGGTGCATGGTTTGATCGACTACCTGGTTCCACAATTCTCGATCAACGGTCACTCTGGGTGTTTCTGTTGTTGTATCTGGTTGTCTACGGCGCTGGAAAAATATCACTGGATCACCTGTTCGCTGGTCGACGCAGCGAATAGTGGTTGCACGCAGTATTAAGCGGTTTCAAACATGGCCCACCACGTTCGATTCAAGTGGTGGGAGCCCTATCCCCATATTCTCACTATAGAAAATGTAAAGCACGCTTGACAAAAATCAAATCAAAAAGTAAAGTTTACTTTACTTATCGTCGCGCGAGGTTGGCTCATGAAGGACACAACAACCAAACCCAATGAATACGAAGCTCGCGAAAAGAGGAATTCACTGAATTTTGTTTTTTGGTCATTCGCCTATGGGATATCACTCGTACTGAGCTCTTTTGCTCTCTTGCGACCTCCGGTAAACAAGCAGCTCCTGGGTTTTGTTGCAATCGTCATAACCGTTGGAATTGGTATCGCAGCGCTGATGTCTTTTATCCGTCTGATCAAAGGTCTGGATGAAAGGGTGCGAAAAATATGGTTGGAATCCATTGCCATGACGTTTGCTGTGCTTTGGATAACTTTTGGATGCTTGGTTCTTCTCCATCAAGCTGAAATAAACCTTATCGACTCCAAAGAAATTGGGCTGCTATCAATAATTGCCGGATTGGGGTTTGCCTCAGGAGGCGTAAGGACGATCAGATAAGGATGAAAAACCGCCTTAAAGTGCTGCGTGCAGAAAAAAAATGGACTCAGGCGGATTTAGCAGCCGAGTTGCAAGTTTCACGACAAACCGTTAACGCGATAGAGAAAGGTAAATTTGACCCCAGTTTACCCCTGGCTTTCAAGATCGCGAGATTATTTGGTTTACCGATAGAAACTATTTTTGAAGAGGATGCCTGACTCCACTAGTCTTGTGGGCAAGGAGTGCCAGCCACACCCCATGCCAGAATATCGTTAACGTGTTCCTGCAGGCTATAGGGTGCAGGTTCTCGATTGCCACCGGGTGCCCATGCCCAATGCAGTATCAAGTCATGATTAAGATGCTCGGCAATTTCAAGAGTATCGCGATCGCCATTGGTTTCCGGGTTGCGCAGCTGCTCGCAAATCTGTTGAGTTGTACGCCCAAACCAATGTGCGGTAGCAGGTGCCAGGGCCCAACTCATGGCAACCCGAGGTGCGGCGTGTTTGGTCACGTTGGCATTACTCCAATCTTCGCTCTTGTTGGTATGGCAGGTACTACAAAGAATGGTTTCGGCACCGATGCGGCTGTTTCCAGCTTGTATGTTCATGCCGTGCACACGTGTTTTACCATAAGAAGGCCCCGACCACATGGGCCTGTCTGACGGGCCAGTGTGACAATTCGCACAGCGCGGATGGCTGGCTACTTCAAATATTCTTGACCAGGCTTCAAGACCTTGCTCCTTGCTTACCGATCCGGCCAGGGGTGGGTTAATTTCAACCTTGTCACCAGCTGACAAGACTGTGACGGAAAACAGTGAAGTGATAGCAAATGCTGCGCGTAAGAAACTCATCTTCATTACTTTGCTCACAGGAAATCTATGTGTTTGTTAAACGGCAGCTCGCGAATGCGCTGGCCGGTCGCAGCAAATATGGCATTGCCCAATGAAGGTGCTGCAGGTGGTACACCCGGTTCACCAATACCCCGGATTTTTTTCGCATTGCTCAAGGCCACAACTTCAAATTCAGGTACCTGATACAAACGCATGCCTTCAAAGGCGTGGTAGTTATCCTGCATTGCAGCATGGTTCTCGAACGTGGTTTCGCAATTCATCGCATGCGCCATACCAAAAATAACGCCACCGAATACCTGCGCTTCCAGATTTATCGGATCTAATACTTCTCCCACATCCACGACCACAAATACCTTATCAATCTTTATCCCCGCTCCGTTATGGGTGACTTCGGTGACGATTGCAGCAGGAACACCAAACGATAAACAGAATGCCACACCCCGACCGCGATTCTCGCTTATTGATGGGCCATCCCAACCGGAAATCTCTCCGACCTTTTCCAGCACCTTGCGTGATGTATCGTCCAGACATAAGCGGATGCGTTCGGCCAATGGATCAGCTCCCGCTTCATAAATCAGTTCGTCGAGTAGTGAGTCGTGAAAAAAACCATTACCCGATGCGCCAACCGAACGCCACGACGAAATCGGAACCATGGTAGGCGCTCGATACCCGGTGACACGGTAATTGGGGATAGCGAACGGTTGATCCCAGGAGCCGGTCGTAATGGTGGCATCCGGTCCCGGGATAGTCATGCCCATTAGCCTGCCAAACCAATCAGCCATCAATGCAGATTGCCCAACTGACAAGTCAAACGCATCCACTTTTCCGTCAGCGACCCTGCCTCGGCCTTTTGCAATAGCGCCTGGTCGCAAGTAATCGTGTGTCATGTCTTCTTCACGCGACCATACCAGCTTCACAGCAGTGCCCTTCATGGCCAGGGCAATTTCCACCGCTTGTAGAACATGTGTGTCCTCGAGTTTATGGCCAAAGCTCCCGCCCATGGCTTGAACATAAACAAAGACTCGATCCTTATCCAAGCCGCTCAGGTCGGCTGCATGATCCCGCACAAAAAGCGGTATTTGCGTCCCTGTCCAAATTTCACATCGATCATCTGTCACCTTCACTATGGCATTCATGGGTTCCATGGGTGCATGCGCCAGATACGGCACCTTGTAGACGGCTTCAAAATACTCGCCCTCCTCCAATACCGCTTCCACGTCACCTTCATCACGCTGGCGATGATCGCGATGCTCGTCACTATCAACGACTTTTTCTATCTCGGAAAATATTTCATCGGTAGTGCCAGGATAGGGTCCGGCTGCCCATTGAATATCAACAGCATCGGCTGCTCGCCATGCACGCCAGGTATTGTCTGCAATCACAGCTACGCCATTATTGATCGGCAACACTTTTTGTACACCGCGCATTGATTCAGCGACACTGGCATCATAGCTTTTAACCTTCGCACCCAAACCCGGATTTGCTCGAACAGCCGCATGCACCATTCCGTCAAAGACCAGGTCAATACCGTATTGTTCCGTACCGGTGCATTTGGCCGGCATGTCGATACGCGGCATGGGCTTGCCCAGAAATTTCCAATCACTTTTCGGGCGCAACTCGACATCGGTTATGGGTTCAATACTTGCCGCGGTAGATGCCAGATCGGTATAGGCAAGTCGACTACCGTCGGGTAATACCACAGAGCCATCTTCGGTTTTGAGTTGATCACGAGCAATACCGCTCTTTAGTGTGGCTGCTTCTTTTAAAGTTTCACGTGCGATCGCGCCAGCCATGCGCAGTTTTACAAATCCGTCGGGTACCGTTGATGACCCGCCGGTCATTTGCATTGAGAATAATTTTGCGGGGACGTGCATAAATTTTCGCACGGTCTCGGCCATGGTACTTTGATCGTAGGCAGGGAACGGTACACTCTCCTCCATAACCGCGCCATTGTAATAAGCAGGGCCAGGTAGTCCCGGCGAAAGAATTGCACTAGCCGGATCAATGTCCAGCTCTTCGGCTATCAATCGCGCCTGCATTGAATAAGCCCCCTGCCCCTTGTCAGCGCGCGGTGTAATCAGAGTCACGCCGTTCGCATCAATTTTGACATAGGGAGTTATTGCCGCTTCACCATCTTGCAAGTCGGTCAACAGCGGGTTTTTGATCGGGCGTTTGGCCAGATAGGTGCCAAACACAACACCACCCGCAATGGCTGCGGATCCTATCAAAAAGGTACGTCGCGTTATGGTGCGTAACCGTCCCATGGATTAACTCCCTTGTAACTTTTTCGCTGCAGCTTTTACTACTGCCCGAATACGCGGATAGGTGCCGCATCGACACAGGTTGCCAGACATGGCTGCATCGATCTGATCATCGGAAGGGTCTGGATTGGTCGATAGTAGAGAGGCTGCCTGCATGATCTGGCCTGACTGGCAGTAGCCGCACTGAGCTACCTGATGCTCTATCCAGGCCTCCTGAACAATATGCAGCGAGTCAGGTGTACCCAGGCCCTCAATCGTTTTAACCGAACTGTTGCCAAGATCGCCGATGGCCAGTTGGCATGAACGTACGGCATAGCCATTTACATGCACCGTACAAGCACCACATTGCGCGATTCCACAGCCGTACTTGGGTCCGGTTATACCCAGCTCTTCTCTTAGTACCCATAACAAAGGCATTTCTGGTTCTACGTCGATGGTATAGGACGTATCGTTGACCGTTATCTGCATACCGCTCACTTGCTGTTGCCAGGGACTGGGGACAAGTTTAGTCTATGGGGTATACCCAACAGTCAAGCGTAAAACTAAATGCTCATCAATGAACTGGCGAAAGCCACCGGGCTAAGCAGAGATACCATCAGACACTATCAGGAGCTGGGCCTGTTGGAAGTTGAAAAGCAAGCTGCCGGATCTCGCAGCTATAACCGTTACCCTGATGTTAATGTAGACAGAATCGAAATTATAAAAATGGGCAAATCAATGGGCTTTACGCTCAAAGAAATTGCAGCGCATATCGATGCTTACTTTTCAGGACAGCTTTCGATTCACGAGCAGATAAAAATTTTTGAAGACAAGTTATCTGGTGTGAATACAAAAATCAGGGAACTCGAAGAATCGAGATCCTATATCAATAGAAAAATCGATATGCTAAAGCTGGAGTCGAATCCGGTGCCAGCCTGAGCGTGACTCAGATTGAGGCATTCCAGCCAGACTGCTACACTGAAAAAACTCGACTGATACTTTTTAAAACCAAGCTTCACAGTGCGAGCTAATTATACTTGGTAAGATTGATAAACTTGGGGGCAGTTTATGGAGCTTGGGATAGCGGGTAAAAAAGCACTTTTGTGTGCCTCCAATGCTGGCCTTGGTTTGGCTTGTGCAAAAGCGATTGCAGCCGAAGGTGTTGATGTAGTTATCAATGGACGAAACGCCGACAAAATTGCCTCGGCAGAATCTGAAATCAGGGCTGTTGCAACTGGCAGAGTCGTCTCTGTTCAAGCTGATGTGACTACTGACGAAGGGCGCGCAGCGTTGTTATCGGTGTGTCCCGACCCTGATATTTTGCTTAACAACAACGCCGGACCCAAGCCAAAACGGTTTATGGAAACCGAACGGCAGGATTGGGAGCAGACCTACTACGCTAATTATCTCGCCCCCATTCTGTTGGTGCATGCCGTACTTCCCACTATGCTGGAACGTGGATTCGGGCGTATTGTGAATGTCACCTCAGCCATGGTCACAACACCCAGGCCACACCATACAATGAGTGCAGGCGCGCGCGCTGGCTTAACAGCGTCTCTGAAAGCTTTGTCTCTGGAAGTTGTCAGCCAGAACGTCACCATAAACAATTTACTCCCGGAACGTATTGATAGCCCTCGACAGATCGAAATGGCGAAGGCTGCGATGAAAAGAGAGGGGCTCACTTTTGAAGAAGCACGTGCCGCACAGGTCCAGTCAGTTGCAGCCAAACGCTTGGGGCGACTCGAAGAGTTTGCAGCGATGTTCGCTTTTCTGTGCTCCGTGCAAGCAGGTTATATTTCCGGCAGTAATATACACGTGGATGGTGGCTCGTATCCCGGGCTGGTGTAATGGCTGATTTCAACGACTACCGTCCTCACCTACCCGGCCCGGAACAATCACG
>CALFCE010000016.1 GCA_937951215.1 uncultured Granulosicoccaceae bacterium | reverse complement strand
TAAATACAATATCGGCACCGAATTGCGTCAAGTGTTCGGACACGCGTTACGGGAATCCGTTAACAAGGATCAAGAGCGATTCGACCGCAATGCGATTCTTAAAGACACACATGTTCCCATGGTGGCTGCAGCGCGGCAGGTACTGCAGCACCTTGGTCACCCGTCTACACGTTAATCGGCCTGCCCGTGGTTCAGCTTCCCGGCCATTCAGCTTGGATTACCTTTTTGGTTAACTGACGCTTTGTTACTCACCACACGTTTGGCTGGTGGGGGCAATTGCGGGGTCCGATTCAGGTAATCCTGCCCCGATAGCTTCGAGTGTGATCAGAATTCTCGATACTTGAATGAGTTAGCAGCGAGTAGTAGTCTTGGGGCACAAATCACGCGATTTGCCGCGTGAGTTGCCAAACCTGGAGGTCGGAATCATGTTCAAAATAATAAGCGCAAACTCTATACGCAAGGGTTTCAGTGCGTTGGTAGTAGTAACGCTGACGACGCTGCTGAGTTTCACAGCCCATGCTGCAGATCCAATAAAAATTGGCGCAGTAGCGCCAAAGACCGGCCCACTGGCGGGTGGAGCCGCGGTGACGCAATGGCCCAATATCGAGCTCTGGGTCAAAGAGGTCAATGCGCGTGGCGGTCTCAAACTCAAGGACGGTCAGCGCATGCTGGAGCTGATCGAGTATGACGACAAGACCAACCCCGGTGAGCATATCAAAGCCGTGCAAAGGCTTGCGACGCAGGATAAGGTTGACTTTATCGTTGCACCGTACGGCACCGGTTTCAATATTGCTGCGGCACCCATCTATGCCAAGTATGGTTATCCGCAAATTGCGGTCAGCGCAATCTCCGATAAAATGGATGAGCTGACGGCCCGCTATCCCAGCCTCTTTTTTACATTGGGCACCACCACGGCATTTGTTAATGGCGTCAAGGATATTCTGGCGGGGATGAGAGATAGCGGAAAAATTGGCAACAAGATCGCCATGGTCAACGTGGCTGATGCTTTCGGGATTGAGCTCGCGGAAGCGGCACGCCCAATTTTTAAAGACGCGGGGTTTGATATTGTTTATGACAAATCCTATCCGCTGGGCACGCCTGATTTATCACCGGTGGTTAAAGGAGCCAAAGCTGCCGCTCCCGATGCATTTGTCGCATGGTCCTATCCGCCTGACACTTTTGGATTGACTGAGCAAGCTATCATCGAAGATCTGCAAGTCGGTGCCTACTACACGGCTGTTGCGACATGCTTCCCGGCATTTGGTCAAAAATTCGGCTCTAAAATCGATGGGGTGTTTGGCGCTGGTGGTGTCAACCCGGATACCGAAGAGATGCAGGCGTACTTCAAGCGTCACAAGGAAATGACCGGTAAAGACGCTGACTACTGGGCATCAGCCAATACCTATGTGTCTTTACAGATTCTGGAACAGGCGATTGAAGGTGTTGGCGATGTTGATCGTGAAGCGGTGACTCAGTACATAAAAGACAACAGCTTCGATACGATCATGGGCGAAATCAAATTCGACAACCAGATCTCGCACAAATTCTGGACCGTGGGACAATGGCAGGATGGAGTGTTCCGTGGCGTTGCTTCGTCCAATATGGACGGTGTTGCAGAAATCAAGGAAAAGTCTGGCTGGAACTAGATGGTTCCTGTGCAGGCCGACCTCTTCTTTAACCGGATATAAAGATATCGAGTGGATATTCTGATATCCGGTTTGCTTCTTGGTGGCACCTATGTGCTGATAGCACTGGGTCTAAACCTGCAGTACGGTGTTGCCCGCATTATGAACCTGGCCAATGGCGAAATGTTGGTGCTGGGTGCGTTGGCAAGCTTCTGGATGTTTGTCTCTTCTGCTGTCAGTCCTTTGTTAACGCTGATACTCGTCATACCCCTGGCGTTTATCGGTAACTGGCTCATCTATCGCTTGCTGCTGATTCCACTGGTGCGTCGTGCCAGGCATCAGGGGCAGCTGGAAGTTGATTCCATTCTCGCCACCTTCGGGATGAGCTTTGTGCTGGTCGGCATCATGGTGGCTCTGCATGGCGAGTATTTCACCTACTCTTTTCTGGCCCGGCCGATCACAATCCTGCAATCCACAGTGGCTCTGAATCGTCTTGTGGCTTTCGGTTTTGCGGTGCTGATCGGTGCGCTGCTGGTGCTCTGGTTAAATTACAGCCGCGCCGGGATGGCCGTTCGAGCCGTTGCGGTCGACCCGGCATCCGCCCGATTGGTCGGTATCAATGTTGAAAAAATTTCGGCACTGGCCTTTGCTGTTGGTGGTAGCGTCGCGGCTGTTGCCGGTGTTCTGATTTCAACCTTTATTACACTGGATGCCTCTGTCGGTGTGATATTTACAATGAAGGCATTGATTATCATCATCATGGGGGGAGTCGGTGATGTACGCGGAGCGATCGTCGCGGCGTTGATTTTGGGTCTGGTGGAAACTCTGGTAGCAACCTTGATTGATCCAGGATTAACACTGGCCTCGGCCTACCTTATCTTTTTGCTGGTGCTGTTGTTCAAGCCGCAAGGGCTCTTCGGCAGGGCGCAGACATGATGTGCCTGTCATGAAGTCAGCTGATATCCGCGCGCTGGTAACAGCTGTTGTTTGCATTGTTTTGGCTGCGCTGGTGCCGTTTGTTTTCAATGGCTATTGGTTGAGTATCGCGTTAACAGCAATGATGTACATTGCACTCTCTACCAGCTGGGCATTGTTTTCAGGCCCTACCCATTATATCTCTCTTGCCAGTGGTGCTTTTTTTGGTGTGGGCGGCTATCTGGTAGCAACAGGCATGAGTGACTACAACCAGTCATTCTGGCTGATGATGTTTGTGGCGGCTATTGCAGCCACGGTCCTTGCCGGCTTGATCGGGTTGGCAACGCTGCGACTGTCCGGCGTTTATTTCGTGATTTTTACGCTGGGGCTCGCTGAGATGATCCGCAATCTGGTGTCCTGGGTTCAGAACAACTTTCTCGGTTCGCGTGGATTGTATGTACTGACAGACTTTACCGAAGCCCATATTTACTGGATGTTACTGACAGTAGCATCGGCTGTGTTCATTTTTGGCTGGCTGGTGGAGCGATCCAGACTGGGATTTGCACTGAAAATTATCGGCAATGATGAAACCGTTGCCCGCCATGTGGGTATTAATACAGCCTGGACCAAAGTGGTGTTGTTTATGTCTACCGGCTTTTTTGCAGCCCTGGTAGGCGCGATCATCGCCCCTCGTTATTCTTATATCGAACCGAACCTGGTGTTTTCACCGGAACTGAGTTTTCTGGTCGTGATCATGGCTTTGCTTGGGGGGACCCACCGGCTGTGGGGCCCGTTGCTCGGCGTTATCCCGTTTACCTTGATATGGGAAGCCATCAGTATCTGGATTCCCAATTTCACCACCTTGTTTCTGGGCATTGCGTTTTTAACTATTGTGTATTTTGTGCCCAACGGGTTTGTCGGACTGTTGGAAAAAACGCGCGGTAGCCGCGGGGTTAAGGCAGGTTCATGAATACTGCTACCAACAACCCGGGCCTCACCCGTTCTGGCAAACCTGCGGCCAGGATAGCGAGTGGGCGTACTCTGCTGGAAGTACAAAGTGTGAGCAAAGCATTTGGTGGTTTGCTGGCGGTGGATGATTTGAGTTTTTCTGTCAGGGAGGGTGAGGTTCTGGGTATCGTCGGCCCAAACGGCTCAGGGAAAACCACGGTGATGAACCTTGTTTCAGGGGTGTTTTCGGTGTCCTCGGGTGAGATTTATCTGGACGGGCAGGATCTGACTGCGGTGCCTGCTCACAAGATTGCACGTGCCGGTGTGGCTCGCACCTTTCAGCTGGTCAAGGTGCTACCTGGGCTTAGCACAATAGACAATGTAATAGCCGGTGCTGTTTTTGCACGTCGGCGACGTTGGGGATCAGAGGCAAAGTCACACGCAAGGAACTTGCTTGATCGTGTTGGTCTTGGCGGTCGACAAACCCAGCCTGTGTCATCGTTGACCTATATCGATCAAAAACGTGTCGAGCTGGCGCGGGCACTAGCGGGAGATCCGCAGATATTGTTACTGGATGAATGGCTGGCAGGGCTTAATCCGAGTGAGTTGCAAACCGGTATGGAGCTGGTGCAATCGCTCAGTGATGAAGGGCGGACCATCATTCTGGTCGAGCATGTAATGGATGCCATCCGTTCGCTCTGTGATCGCTGCATTGTTGTCAATTCGGGCCGGTTGATTGCCGAAGGTACGCCGTCGGCTGTGTTGTCAGACCCGGCAGTGATCGCGGCTTATCTTGGTGAGGAGCATGATTAGCCGATGACCAGTCGTAACGTCATGTCAGGCCTGACAGTTGCCGGGCTCACTACCCATTACGGGATGCATCAGGCGCTTCATGGTGTTGATCTGAATGTGGCCGCTGATGAAATTGTGGTCATACTCGGTGCAAATGGTGCTGGCAAAAGTACCCTGCTAAAAGCTATTGCAGGCAGTTGCGAAGGGCGTTGCACCGGCGAGGTGACACTACAGGGCGAGAACCTGATGGGGCTTGATGCGGCACAGATTGTTACCAGGGGTATCGCGTTTGTCCCTGAAGGGCGTGGTATTTTTGGTGATCTGTCGGTGCATGAAAACCTGCTGCTGGGTGCCTACACCGAGCATGCACGCATGCATCAGGAGCGCAGTCTGGAACAAGTGTTGACCTTGTTCCCGAAACTGCTCGAACGCAAACGTCAGATTGCGCGAACAATGTCAGGTGGTGAACAGCAAATGGTAGCCATTGGCCGTGCGTTGATGTCGGCACCTTCGATACTCATGCTCGATGAACCTTCACTGGGACTATCACCACTGCTGTGTAAAGAACTGTTTACCTCATTGAAGCAAGTCAGGGATTCGGGTGTTGGAATATTGCTGGTTGAGCAAAATGCCAAACAAAGCCTGGGTATTGCTGACCGTGGGTATTTGTTGGAAAACGGTTCGATAGTGGGGCAGGACAATGCGTCGAATCTGCTGCATGACCCAGCCGTACAAGCCGCTTATCTGGGTGGTACAAAGGCTGGACAGGGTCATCGCTCAAATTCAGCGGTCAATACCGCGAGGTCATCTGCGATGCCCACATCATCTGTTGATACAAGTCCTCAGCGACAACCCAGCGCTGCACTGGCCGGGGAGGATATAGACACCCTGGTCGCGCGTGCTGCGTCGCTGTCCGGGGATCGTGAAAAAACAACCACTGGTCAAAACACGCCTGCTCTATCCATTCCGGAAACGGCGGGCGATTCCCAAGTCCCGGTGTACGCTCAACGCGGAAACGCTCCCCGTACAACGGTAATAAATCCGGGGCCTGTGGCATTGGATGGGTCTGATGTGACGTCTACTTTGTCAACTTCCACTTTGTCAACTTCGCCCGTGTCAACTTCTCCCAGGGCGGCGTCTCCATCAGCAGCACAAGCGACACTGCACAACGCAGGGTCAGATCGGTTTAACGGTCGTGACCCGGAGATCGAGCGTTTGTTGGCAGAGTTCGAAACTGCTGCGCGAAAAGCTGCAGGCAAACAGGCTGACGGCATGCAAGCTGCCCGATCCGGTGAGGACGGGGCACACCCGAGCTCATCTGATTCTGGCGATCAATCCAGGCAATACAGCTCGGCCAATCCTGAACCGGAAAGCCTGCCGGTGATACCGGTGTATAGAAAATCTCCTGTTACTGTTTATCGGCGGGATGGCGAGGGCAAACTGCGCAAGCAGGAGTGAAGCGACGATGGCTCGAGTAATTGATTACTATAGTGGTGGTGAGTGGATAAAAACCCGACACCGTTTTAACGACCTTAATCCCGCCGATGATTCCGTCTGGGCAGACGTTGCCGATGCCGATCTGGCCGGTGCTGTGGCGTCGATTGAAGCTGCCAATAATGCGTTTCCGGCATGGTCTGCGTTAACTCATTCCGAACGCGCGCATTACATGATCGCGATGGCAGCCGAATGTAAACGGCGTCAACCGGATATCGTCGAAGCACTGAGAGCGGAAGCGGGTGGCTGGTACGGCAAAGCCATGTTTGAAAGTGGTTATGTACCGGAGGTATTTCATGCAGCAGCTGCATCGAATTATGCCCCCATTGGTGAAGTGATGCCGTCGGAGCATCATAAACTCTCCATCGCCATGCGCCGTCCGATAGGCGTTGTGACGGTGATTTCTCCATGGAATTTTCCGGCTCTGTTAACCAGCCGTGGATTCGCCTTCCCGATGGCCGCCGGCAATACCATCGTGCTGAAACCCTCTGAAGAAACTCCGTTTACCGGTGGCGTGGTTTTCGCCGAAATTGCTGAATCTGTCGGTTTACCACCTGGTGTGCTGAATGTCATTACCTGCTCCCGTGAATCTGTATCGGCGGTTGGAGATGAGCTGATCGAAAACCCTGCAGTCAAAGGAATATCGTTTACCGGGTCCACCGCGGTTGGTCGTCAGGTGGCAGCCAAGGCTGGAGCCCATCTGAAAAAAGCCTGTGTTGAGCTGGGTGGTAAGGATGCGCTAATCATTTGTGATGATGCTGATATGGAACGTGCGGTCGGTGCTGCCAACTTTGGCAGCTTTATGCATCAGGGGCAAATTTGCATGAGCGTTGAAAAAGTGCTGGTGCACGAGCGTATTTTTGATCAGTTTCTGGCTTTATTTGTGAAGCGAGCGGCTGCATTACAGGTTGGGGATCCTGCTGCAGACAAGAGCCATGTGATCGGTCCGTTAATCAATGACAAGCAAGCATTGCAAGTCAAGGAACAAATCGAAGATGCCGTTGCGCGTGGCGCGAAAGTCGAACTCGGGGGCGAAGTGAATGGACGCTTTGTCAGCCCGACCGTCTTGACCGGAATTACACCGGATATGCTGGTGTATAAAAACGAGACGTTTGGTCCGGTTGCTCCTGTTATTCCGTTTGCAACAGATGAACAAGCCATCGCCATCGCCAACGATACCGAATATGGTTTGTCGTCCGGTGTGATCACGCAAAATGAACAGCGAGGATTTGCTATTGCGGCTCAGCTGGAAACCGGGATGTGCCACATCAATTGTTCATCGGTTAACGATGAGCCGCATATCCCGTTTGGTGGGTCCAAGTCCTCGGGTGTGGGAAGACATGGTGGACGTTGGTCTACCGAAACCTTTACCGAGACTCGCTGGATAACCATGGAGCGAGGTGGGCGACCATACCCTCCGGTATTTTAAAGCTGCGATAAATCCGGATTACAGATTCAGAAAAACAGACAGCCAGAGAACAGAATCATGGTGGAGCAGAATTGGGAATCGGGAAAACTGTTACGTGATAAACGTATCGTTGTCACCGGGTGTTCTTCCGGGATAGGAAAAGAAACCGCACGCCTGGTCAAGCAGCTCGGTGGTGAGGTGCTTGGTGTCGATGTCAACAAGACGGACGATCATGTTGATGAGCTTTATATCGCAGATATGTCGGATCGTCGCACCATCAAAGCCTTGGTGATGGCACTACCGACGCGTATTGACGGGATCGCCAATATTGCCGGGCTGCCACCAACAGCACCTGCCGACAAAGTGGTGTTGGTCAACTTGGTGGGTTTGAAGTTTTTTACCGAAAGCATGATTCCGAAACTGAATGACAATGCGTCGATTGTGAATCTGGCATCGCTGGCGGGTATTGGCTGGCAGCAGGCGATACCGGCAATACAAGCCAGCGAACATCTTGAATTTGAAGACGTTGCCAGTTTCAATCGTCAGCATCAGATCAGTAACGAGGGTGGTCGCAGTTACTTTTTTACCAAGGAAGCGCTGGTGGTGTGGACCATGCAAAATCGATGGACCTGGCGGGATAGGGGGATTCGCATGAATGCAGTGTCACCGGGCCCGGTGGATACACCCATTTTGAAAGATTTCGTACAAACGCTTGGCGCTCGCGCCGAGGAAGATATGAAAGTAATGGACAGGCCGGGCAGGCCTGAGGACATTGCACCCGCAGTGGCCTTTTGTCTGTCGGATATGTCGGGTTGGCTCAGAGGTGTGAACTTGCCTGTCGATGGCGGCATGATGTCGCATATCTTGTGTAACATGAATCAGCTATAGCGAGAACAGCTATGAATGTGATAATCATCTGCACGATAGTCGCAATTTTATTATTGCTGATATTTATCGTTCTGTTTGCCACTTTTTACCAGCGTTCAACACGCGAATTCAGTTTAATAAGAACGGGGCTGGGAGGACGCAAGGTTGTGATGGACGGTGGCGTAGTGGTGTTACCGTATTTTCATGACATTACCCGCGTGAACATGCAAACCACAAAGTTTGAAGTCAACCGGTCCGCAGACCAGGCCTTGATTACCAAAGACCGGATGCGAGTGGATGTTGGTGTTGAATTTTATGTGTCTGTTGATCCTTCAATCGA
Source organism: uncultured Granulosicoccaceae bacterium (assembly GCA_937951215.1). GTDB lineage: Bacteria > Pseudomonadota > Gammaproteobacteria > Granulosicoccales > Granulosicoccaceae > CALFCE01. The sequence continues at coordinate 1,340 of CALFCE010000016.1, read as the reverse complement.
TGCCATATCGCGCGCTGCGCAAACCCTCGGTAGTCGAACAGCCAATCCCGAAAAGATGCATGATCTGATAGACGGTAAGCTGGTTGATACTCTGCGTTCGGTAGCCGCCCGGATGACGATGGATGAATTGCACGAGAATCGCAGTGATTTTGTGGCAGAGGTCAGAGATTCTGTTGCCGAGTCTTTAAGCCGCAATGGTTTGGCGCTTGAAAGTGTGTCGTTGACCTCGCTGGATCAAACTCCGTTTGGTGATCTGGATGAAAACAATGCCTTTAACGCCGTGGGCATGCGTCGTCTGGCAGAAGTCATCGCAGATTCCAAAAAGGAACGGGCGTTAATTGATCGTGATGCTGAAGTTGCCGTGCACCGTTCCACAATGGAAGCGTCCAAATTAAAATTATCGATTGATCTGGAACAGCAAGCAGCTGAACTTGAGCAAGTGCGCGAGATTGAAACCTTGCGTGCATTGCAGTTGTCAGAAATCGCTGCGCAGAAAGCCGAGAGCGAACGTGCCACCAATGCCGCGCGAATTCAAATGGAAAAAGCCATACGCTCGGAAGATATTGCGCGTGAGCAGGCAGTACGTGAAGCAGAGATCTCCCAGGCTACTGCATTGGAAGCAGCAGAGCAGGCACGCAATATCGCGGTAGCCAATCGTTCACAGGAAGAAAGCAAAGCGCTGGCGGCTGCGGATCTGGCACGAGCTGATGCAGTTGCAGCTGCAGAAGCCATTACCACAGCGCGAGCGAGAGCGGAGGCTGCACGGAAAAAAGAGATAGCGCTGATGCAGGCAAAACAGGAAAGTGCCGTGACCACGGAGCAATTAGTGGCCAGAGCGCAGGCGGAAGCTTTGTCATCTGTTGAAATCGCGAAATCAACACTGGAAAAAGCCCGAGCAAAAGCCGAGGTTAGCAAATTGCGGCTTGACGCTGCGCGAGCGAGGCTCAATGTGCGGGCTGAGGCAAGGCGCGCATTCAATGAAGCTGACAATCTTCTCGGAAGTGAAATTGTCGCTTTAAAGAAAGATCTGGCAAAACTTGAGGCACTGCCAAAGATTGTCGCGCAAATGGTCAAACCGGCGGAGAAAATCGACTCTGTCAATATTCATCATATCTCGGGTTTGGGGGCCGGCTCAGGTGCCAGCGCACCCGGTGCGCAGCAAAAGCCGGTGGTCAATCAAGCGATGGATTCAGTGCTGGAGATGGCTGTGCAGCTACCCGCGTTGCAGAAGCTTGGGCGGGAGTTGGGAATCTCGATGGACAAGGGCATTACGGGCATCACCGAGGAGCCGGAAGAAGGCAGCCCTGATACTGACTCAGGGCGGGGCTAAATGCGTGACT
>CALFCE010000015.1 GCA_937951215.1 uncultured Granulosicoccaceae bacterium | reverse complement strand
GTTGGCTATCGCCCGCCTCCAATCTGTATGCAACTGATCAGCGTCTGCCGGGTCGGCAGCCACCGCAACTCCGCTGGCAGCCGCAAGCAGGGTTACTACAACGCCGAGAATTGAAGGCAGCAAGGCGCGGAAAAAGGAGCGATCGAGACGGAGTTGAACGCTACGGGCGAACATGGCTCAGTAGACTCAGGCCTTGCCTGCCAGATGAGCAAACACCAGATCCGGGTCGTATTTACCGGTCATGCGAATAACAAAATCGCGCTTGGCTGCGTCCTGTAATAACTCTCTGAAAACCTGCCTGTGTTCGTCTCCCAGCGGAATACGCTGCTGATGCAGCAGATTACAGTGAACATCCCCGATGAAAAGCCCGATCGAGGATTGTTTGCCAAGATAGGTCACGGCCTGAAAATGACTATCGATATGGCCTGTCAAAAACAGTATCAATCCCTGCAACAATTCACCTGTGCCGCAGTCAATGGAAATACCCAGTTCTATCAGGGTACCGTTGTCATGCTCCATCAGATCCAGTTCAAGGCCGACGCCAAACAACTCCGATGGAGGAAATATCTGTTTTATCTCTTCGTCCGTAACGGATGGAGGCAGTACGAAAAAAATAGCCGATTCCCAATCGCCATCTCCATCATCGAGATGCACTGGCATACAGGTCACCGTGCTGCCCGCGTTATGCATCGCAGTAATGACTTCATCGGGGAAGCGGGTCATCGTAACTCAGTGTCTACAGGTAGTTATACGAGGCGGGTTGTGCAGATCAAGGTTGTGCAGCCCAAGGTTGTGCAGCCAAGGATGTGCATCAACGGTTATGCATCCCAGGGGTGTGCATCCATGGGTTGCGCAACTACGAAATCTACCCTTGAGCTGCAACGTCTCAAGAGCTGTCTCTATCGCCAGCAAAAAACGCTGGCGAGGTAACAACGATTTTGGATCAATCTGCGGTAGCGTCAGGAAGTAGCACCAATTCTCTTGCTGGCATTTTCGCGTTCCATAATCTCGAGATCAGCCGTGGTTGCATAGCCCCCGGCCTCTCCCTGATTGGCAACCTTGTTAAACCACAGATCATGATGCTGCCTGGCCCACTCTTCTGACACATAGCCAGTCGTCATGCCTTCGAGCGCACCCTCGGTACCCGCAGTGCCTATATAGATATGACCCAGCGCGACCGCAGTCCAGATAATTGCCAGAGCGGCATGTAACAAATTGGCTTGTTGCATAACAGAACGACCTGTCAGTGCCTCAGGTAGCTGCCAGCCCATAATCGGAGCCAACATAACCAAGCCTGTCACGCAAACGACAACCCCGACCGTTGCCACAATCCAGAACCAAACCTTCTCGCCGCCGTTCATGCGACCTGCTGACGGATGGGCCTTGCCAAACATACCGCCACCCTTGGCAAACCATTTCATATCAACAGCATTGGGGATGTTGTGCCAGATCCACATGACCACCATCAACGCGATCGCCACGCTGAATATGGGACCCAGAATATTGTGTATCTGGATGGACAGGCCTGCCCACATGGCAAAACCGGCTTTGGGAATCAACGGCTCACCACCAACCTGGATAGCCAGCAGCGCTTTACCGAACAACATGCTGAGACCCGTGATCGATAAACAGATAAAGCTAATCGCCGTTACCCAGTGCACGAATCTTTCAAAGCCGTTCCAGCGCTTTACCTTGCGTCCGCTTGGAGCATGGTCAAGCCGATTGCGACCATGGAAAATGTGATAGAGCAACAGTGCGACCAGTGACCCGACAATTAACCAGGGCAGCTTTTTGCTGATAGCGCCATTTCTCGCTTCACGCCATGCATTGCCTCCGCTGGCAACCAGAACATTAGCGCCTTCACCCTTGACCGAAGAATAGCCTTCATTGCCATCGCGCACCGCCCGCCAGAAATTCGAACGCGGGTTTGAGGATGCATCAGCCAGCTGCTCTTGAGCGATAGCGGTACCACTCAACCAATACAAGCCCTGGTTTCCAAGTGGCAGCATAATCGATAAGGAGACAACCGCTGCGATACTCCAAATGGCTATTTTTCTTTTTAGTCTGGTGCTCATTTTTTTTTCGTTCATTTGCTCACCTTGCCAATTGTTTTTCCAATTATTTTTCTGGACTGCATTCGGCCACCACCTGTCTGGCGCAGCTTTATCCGGCAGTTTTATTGGGCAGTAATATCCGGCAGTTTGTTACTGTCTTGCCTGAATCATGTTGAAGCGCTTGGCCATGATTTCGGCACGTTCATCTGCTGACGTATCCATCAACGGATCTTTCTGGCCTTTATAAACATAGTTTTCTGCAGTGGTCGGCTCTCCCGAGTCTGAAGCACCGGTGTCTGCCGGCATACAGCCCGTCAGAGCCATAACTGACAGGGCAATCATCCCCACTTTACACATTTGATCTGTTCGCATGGTCCGTTTCCCCGGTATTGCCTTAACACAGTGTTGCCCTAACAAAGACACGGTACCCGGGCCGCTGGCCCGGGTATCGAATGCCATTAGCCTTTGTAGGCTGTATCCCAACCCCAGTTCTGAGGACGGCCACCACGTTTCAGTACTCGCTCGCGGTAGATGTCTGCCACCATATCGCCGTCACCGGCAATCAGTGCCTTGGTTGAGCACATTTCTGCACACAATGGCAATGCACCTTCGGCGATGCGGTTACGGCCGTACTTCTCGTACTCGGCATCGGTCAGATCGTCTTCCGGGCCGCCTGCGCAGAAAGTACACTTATCCATTTTTCCGCGTGCACCAAAGGCAGAGCCGCCTGCTTCTTTGCCCGGGTACTGGGGAGCGCCAAACGGGCATGCATAGAAGCAGTAGCCACAACCGATACAGAGGTTTTTGTCGTGCAGCACGATGCCGTCGTCGGTGGTGTAAAAGCAGTCCACAGGACATACCGCCTGACAGGGCGCATCAGTACAGTGCATGCAGGCAACAGAAACCGATTTTTCACCCGGTTCGCCATCACCCATCGTGATAACACGTCTGCGATTGACTCCCCAAGGGATGTCATGCTCGTTTTTGCAAGCCGTGACGCAGCCGTTACATTCGATGCAGCGTTCAGCATCGCAAAGAAATTTCATTCTAGCCATGTCTAATCTCCTGTCGATTTAGGCCGCTGTTATCTTGCAGAGCGAACATTTGGTTTCCTGCATTTGGGTTACGGAGTCATAGCCGTAAGTCATCGCAGTGTTGGTTGCCTCACCCAAAACATAGGGAGCGGCTCCGGATGGATACTTGTCATGCAGGTCTTCACCCTGGAAATGTCCACCAAAGTGGAATGGTGTAAACACCACGCCCTTCGCTACTCGGTTGGTGACCATGGTTTTAACCTTGATCTTCGAGCCTTCCGGGCTTTCCAGCCAAACCATTTGTTCGTCCTTGATTCCGACATCATTGGCATCTGCCGGATTGATCTCGACGAACATGTCCTGCTGCAATTCAGCCAACCAGGGATTGGAACGGGACTCATCGCCACCACCTTCGTATTCTACGAGACGACCACTGGTATGAATCAGCGGAAAGTCACCGCTGTAGTCAGTGGCTTGAATCGAGCCGTAGCGAGTGGGCAAACGGTAGTGCGACTTGCGATCTTCATAGGTCGGGTAGTCTGCAACCAGATCATAACGCGAGGTATACAGTGGCTCACGATGAATCGGCACGGGATCCGGGAAGGTCCAGACAACAGCACGGGCCTTGGCGTTTCCGAATGGTGCACAACCGTGTGCGATAGCCACACGTTGGATACCACCTGAGCGGTCAGTCTTCCAGTTTTTACCTTCGGCGAGCAGTTTCTCATCGTCGGTAAGATCATCCCACCAGCCCAGATTCTTCAAGATATCAGCGGAAAACTCCGGATAGCCATCTTCGATTTCAGCACCTGCTGAGAAAGAACCTTCGGCTAACAAGTTGACGCCCTCGCGCTCCACTCCGAATCGCGCTCTGAAGTTGAGGCCACCTTCGGCTACCGACTTGCTGGTGTCATACAGCACAGGCGTACCTGGATGCTTCATCTCCGGAGTACCCCAACATGGCCATGGCAATCCGTAGTATTCGCCATCAACCGGCCCACCCTCGGCTTTGAGAGTGGTGGTGTTGAAGGTGTGACGGTTAGCCATGTGCTCTTTGATACGCTCTGGGCTTTGACCGGTGTAGCCGATTGTCCACATACCCTTGTTGAATTCACGGGTAATGTCTTCAATCAATGGCTCATCATTTTCTACCGCAATGTTCTTGGTCAGCTCGTCGCCAAATCCGAGCTTGCTGGCAAACTTGTACATGATGGTGTGATCAGGCAACGACTTGCCAAGTGGCTCGATAACCTTGTCACGCCACTGCAGCGAGCGGTTCGAAGCTGTCACCGAGCCGTAAGTTTCAAACTGCGTACAAGCAGGCAGCAGATAAACACCATCCGGCCGATCCGGCAGCACTGCAGAGTGCGTCGGATAGGGATCAATGACGACCATGATGTCGAGCTTTTCCATCGCCTCTTTCATTTCCGGGCCACGGGTCTGACTGTTTGGAGCATGTCCCCAAAGCACCATTGCCCGAACATTATCTTTCTGGGCGATGTTGTCTTTTTCTTCCAGCACGCCATCGATCCAGCGAGATACCGGCATACCAGCCCTGTGCATCGGTGAAACAGGCTTGCCTTTAACTTCTTCGTAGGCTTCCGGATCGAAACGGTTCTTAACCCAGTCAAATTCCAGATCCCATACCGCAGACCAGTGCTTCCACGCTCCAGCTGACAGACCGAAATAACCCGGCAAGCTGTGGCTCAAGATGCACATGTCGGTAGCGCCCTGCACGTTGTCATGGCCGCGGAATATATTGGCACCGCCGCCCTGCACACCCATGTTGCCAAGTGCCAGTTGCATCGCACAGTAGGCCCGGGTGTTGTTGTTACCAATGGTGTGCTGGGTTCCACCCATACACCAGACGATGGTGCCAGGACGATTTTCAGCCATGGTTTGCGCAGCCAGCTTCATGGTCGCTTCCGGTACACCGGTTACCCGCTCTACTTCTTCGGGATTCCACTTCGCCACTTCTTCCTTGATTTGATCCATTCCATAAACACGTTGCTGGATAAATTCCTCATCTTCCCAACCGTTTTCAAATACGTGCCACAACAGACCCCAGATAACACCAACGTCAGAACCGGGACGCATCTGAACGAACTGGTCTGCATGGGCGGCGGTGCGGGTAAAGCGAGGGTCGACCACAATCAGTTTGGAGCCGTTTTCTTTGGCTCGCAAAATGTGTTGCATCGCAACCGGATGTGCCTCTGCCGCATTCGAGCCGATGAAAAACATCGCCTTCGAGTTGTGCATGTCGTTGTAGGAGTTGGTCATCGCCCCGTAACCCCAGGTGTTGGCAACACCAGCTACTGTGGTCGAGTGGCAGATACGTGCCTGATGATCAACATTGTTCGTACCCCACAGGGCTGCGAACTTCCTGAACAAGTAAGACTGTTCGTTATTGAATTTTGCAGAACCAAGCCAGTAAACCGAATCCGGGCCTGACTCGTTGCGGATATCCAGCATCTTGTCGCCGATTTCGGCAACCGCATCGTCCCAGCTCATTTCTTCCCATTTGCCGTTGACCTTTTTCATGGGATTCTTCAAGCGGCGCTCACCGTGACCATGCTCACGCACAGAAGCGCCTTTGGCACAGTGGGAGCCGAGGTTTATCGGAGAATCATAGTCCGGCTCCTGCCCCGTCCAGACACCGTTCTGGACTTCTGCGATAACGCCGCAGCCAACAGAGCAGTGGGTGCAAACAGAGCGAACCTTGACCGTATCAAGATCGGCTTTGGGTCGGTTATCAGCGGATTCAGCTGCATGTACCTTGCTCAATAACCCGGGACCACCGGCTACCGCAATTGCAGCGCCACCGGCAGTAATACCGGAGTTTCTTAAAAAGGTTCTTCTGTTGACCGTATTGCCGAACAGATTGGTACCCGCGCCCGTCTCTAATCCCGAGACCCGGGCACCGGAACCTGGTGCAATCTTGCGTTTCAGTTTCATGTGGTTCCTCTCCGAGGGAAAGTGTTCAATGAAATACCAGATAAAAGGTGAGAATTAATAACTTGAGCGCAGCAATCAGAAGCGCGCTTTTTGGTAGTACTTGCGAACATTGTCAGTTTCGCGGTAACCGAGATGCTGCTTTGTTTCTGCTTCGAGATCCGGCGTGGCCAGTTCTGCAGCCGATGCCTTGACCGACGCAGTGCCGGCTGCAGCGGCACCTGTTACCAGAACCGAGCTTTGAATGAAGCCACGACGCTTGGCGTCGATGTAATCGTGCTTGTTACTCATATCCCGTTTACTCATATGTCTATTGTCTCCGGAAGTTCCAGTGCTCTGCTTTAGAGCAATATTTTAAGTATCAATCTGTGCAAATCTTTTTCTGTCCAGCCAACCGTCAATCCTGTTTGCAAATCTGCGTTTATTGCCAGGTTGCCCTTAAACCTGCCCTTAAACCTGCCCCTAAACCTGCATAGAGAAATAAGTTTTCTCGATCTTGAAAACACTCTGCGCAAAGAAACCGACAGAACGGTAAAAATGCGCACCGTTGGCACTTTGCAAATCAGAGCAAAATTGTTCTGCCCAAGGCTCTATATGATCTTTGAAAAATTTACTCTGCGTCTCATAGTCGATTTCGTCTGGGCTTCTGATCAAAAGCGCCATCGCGTTACACAGCGCGGCTAGATGATCTTCTGAATCGGTAACACCTTCATTGCGTTCAATCCCGAGCGATTTCAGGTCACCGCGCAACACCGCTACCGGCTTCTCCATCAGGTAACCCGTCATGTACCACGAACCAAACGGAACCAATTCTCCCCTTCCCACCCCGACAAACAAGCCAAAGTGTTCGTGCTTTACTTCTTCTACCGTCGTTTTCCTGCTGGCCTGACGCATCAACTCCCAGCCCATCGCAATCTCTCCCTGTTCAGGGTCGACATCGTCGATATTGGACAACAGATCGAGCAGCTCTTGATCCGGGGCCTTTGCCAGCAGACTGCCCAGCAATTCGTAGACACCGGCTCTGGCCAGCTCGGCTTGCTCGTCCAGGAAATCTTCTTCGCTTTTCACTGGCAGACAGAGTGAGGACGGCTTGCTGCCCACATCTCCTGGTGATTTTCTGTCCAGTGTCACATCTTCTCCGATCGGCATATCAGTCTCGCTTACAAGCTCCGCAACCAGCCCGACCCACCTTTCGATTCAACCTGCCAATCGGGTCCAAGCCTGGCGTGCGTTTCACTGTAGCCGCGCCATCACACATTATGTGCAAACCACAAGCCCAGTGAAAGGGAAATAAAATGACAAATACTTACCTATAATCCAAACAATAACATGCCACAAAATCGCCGCTTTTACATTGGTACATTTTGTCCCAAGCAGCGCCCACTTGTGAGCATTCCCGACACAATAAGGTCGGCTTCAGTCATCAACTATCCCTGTGGACCGTGATTCCACTGTCACTGTCTTTAAACATATCTTTGACCCGACAGTCTTCACACATTTTCAGTCTGCGGCGGGACGATTCATCCTCGAACATCCAATGCCCCGCCAGCTTCTGCGCCATGTTGTCGATCATTTTGCGAGTGGCGAAGGGTTTGTGGCAGACAATACAATTGAACGGTGTTTCTTCGTGTAATACCTGCGGCTGCCGGGCTGCAGTACTGTCATAGACATATTGAGCCTGCAACGACAAGGCACTTTCAGGACACACGCTGGCACACAAGCCACATTGCACGCAGTTACTTTCTATAAAACGCAATTGCGGCACATCCTGACCATCAAGCAAAGCCCCCGCCGGACAGGTCGAAACACACGCCAGACAGAGGGTACAAGCATCTGTATTGATATTGAGTCGTCCGAACGGACTGCCTTCGGGCAACTCGACAACATCAACGCTGGCATCAAGCTGCTCAGCAAGGTGGTCCACTGCCATACGCACAGTTTGGCGTTTATTGTTGTGAGTTTGAAAATTTGCTGGCTGGGCCAGAACCGGTACACCATCTGACACCTGAATCGCCGCCTCCACAGCAGTGGCAAATTCACGGTATTGATCACTATCTGTGCCTTGCGCGATGTCGGGATATTGCAGGCTGATACGCTGAAGCATACCGGCAGGCATACCGAGACCCTGCAAAATCACCTCAAGCACCTTGTGCTGCAAATCCATGGCGACACTTACTGCACTATCAGGCAAATCGCCACCCTGATCCAGAATAACAATTTTCTGAATCCCGCCAGCAATCAAGGCCGACCAATAATCGATACCGAAGGCACCGGGTTCTTCAACAGCCAGCGCTAGCACATTGTCAGGCAACAGCTGCGAAAGCGTCTTGTCAAAACCCGCTTCAGCTGCATCCCCGGGTGAATCTGATATTGCCTCTTCATCAACCGTGTCGAGTTCCTGGTCGCCGTCTTCCTTGTAAAGCAGCAACACTTGAGTTTGCGAACTGGCAGCCTGTATCAGTTCGCGAGACTTTGCGATCGCGTCAGATGGCTTGGGAAACGCAAAATGGATCGCACCAGTGGGACACACAGAAGCACAGTGCCCACATCCCTGGCAGAGATGCGGATCAATAGAAATAACCTCAACTGCCGATGAGATGGCACCCGTCGAGCACACTTGCTGACAGTTGTTGCAACCAGCAATCTGACTGCGCTCGTGAGCACAAATTTTGGCGTTGAAGTCAAAGTACTTCGGCTTTTCGAAATCACCTACCAAATTCGGTAATTCATCAAGGCAGCGCTCCAACGAAACGTCATCGGTCACACGGTAATAGCCAAATGGGCTGGCACTGGCAGTAATTAAAGGTTGTTCCGACAAATCGACCACCAGATCGAAAAAACCGCTTTCTGTAACGGCTAACTCTGCCAATGATTTTTCAGCACCGGCCAGAGCACCGGCCAGAGCACTGGCCTGTGCCACGGTCGCATCAAACCTGCCCAGATAGCCATTTACCCTCAGGCTGCGGCAGCTAAATACCTTTACGCCACTGGCGGTCAAATTTTTAGTGATATCGGCACCCGCTTGATCCACATCAATGCAGGCAATGGTTGTTTGCATTGATCCCAAGCGATCAACAATGGCAAGAGCCCGTTCCGGCTCACCGATGATCAGGCAATGACCGAGAGATCGATACTCGACCAATGAAGTCGACGAACCCAGAACCGAGGCGGAATCCAGAGCTTGTCCACGGACCAGATCAGCCGTGTCGCTGAAAAAATTGACTGTGGTGTCGCTGGTACTCATTAGCCGGGCTCCGTTCGAGTGGTTTTCATTTCCGGCTCTTCAGTCTCAACAGCTTCTGCATGAAGCGGTTCAGACTTATCAGACGACTCTTCAATTGTCCCGGATTCTTCAAGCAGCTCCCGTTCCTCAGGTGACTCGCGTTCTTCAATCTGTTCTTTGTCGCGTTGCATGGCCTCGTGTTCTTCAGCTTGCGCCTCGACAGCATCCTGTTCAGCATCAGATGTTTCAGACGATGAGTCGGTGGATTGCTGTGTCGATTCTTCGCTTGCCTGCTCATTCGAAGCTTGTGCAGACTCTTCGTCTGGAGAAGTGTCAGTCTCTTCCAACCGCTGCTGCTGTAGCTCCAGTTCTTCAAGCTCTTGCTGCTTGAGCTTCTCCAGTCTCTCGCGCTCCTTGCGCGCTGCATGGAACTTCATATCGCAGGTCACGGTGTCACCGAGCGGCTCAAAATAGGTGTAGTCCTCATCGTAATCATTGAGGCCATCGCGAATATTGAATTTGGGCATTCTGAACAGGTGCCGCAGTGCTTGCTGCCTTAACTCTTTTGAGACGCCGCTGTTAAAGAACGGGCTAAAGTCACTTTCGGCATGCAATGAGTCCAGTGGAGGCATGTCCTCGTCAGTCAGGACCAGCTCGGATTCAGTAGCCTCCTCCACCCGGGTCTCAGTCTCCTCTGCATCGAGTTCGCTGATCTCAGGTTCAGGTATCGGAGCAATTGGCTTGGCGGCATCAGCATCTGCTTGCTCTGCAAGCTGCTGATCACCGGGTTCCGGTTCGACTATCGCTGATTCGGGTTCGAGCCGGGACTGAGGGCTGGGCTGGGATGAATTTTTACGTTGCGACCAACGCGACAGGAACCCTTCACCGGGGCTTTTATCGGTGCTGTTGACCTCGGAACCTGATGTTTGACTGCCCGGATCTTTGCCATCTGTTTTCCCGGGAAAACTAACCATGGTAGCCTCGCCGGCGAAAACGTCGGGCTTTCTCTTCTCGATCCTTGGCATCAGAATCCGACCACTGCTTGCGTTTTCGTTTTTTGAATTCAGCTGGTTTGTAGTGCTCCAGTACGAAGGATTCCATCGTTTGGTAAAGTTCGGGAGGAATATCGGCAGTCAACACTTGACCGTCAGTCTCGGTATGCGCAACCGCTTCGTCATAATCAATGGTAACGATGGCTGGCTCGACTGTTCCGTCAGCTTCATCTTCCCTTAAGACCACATACACCAGAGGCCTCTCACCAATCAGCGCATGCCAGTAGCGTTCGCAGGCATCTTTATAGAAGATAACCCTGAAGCCAGACCATAAAAACTGTTCTGGTAATTTACCTTCATTGACGCGCTCACCTTCCGCTCCAGTATTGGCCAGACCACTTCCGACCAGCACTGCCGAGAGCGACCAGCTTGGCAAACTCCAGAACTTGCCTTCAACCAGGCGCTTTTCCAAAACCACCGCAACAGGCACCGAGACCCTGGAGGTGACCGCATCGTCTTCAAGCCAATCGACTTTAGTCACTGTTCGCTTCACTCATTATCTGCATACATTCAATTGGACCGGATCACCGAAACCAGCAAGGCACAGCATCAGCCACAACCGCAATAGTATCAGCGATTTGTGAATGGCTTTCAGTTATTGTGAGACAAATTGTCTCATATTGTCGAAGAACGCTCGCTGGCTGGCAGACTGACCTCGTTAATGGCACTATTCTGATCAATCAGCGGCACACCGATGCCAGAGTACTTCAACCAGACCAGCCCGGCGGGCCTCCAGTTAATGAGTGTAAAACCACTGCAAAGCGCAAAACCCACCATGACCGACGCGGGACTCGACCCGGCCCACGAAGTCGAGGCAACCGACGAGTTTGGCGAAAAGCGGCAAGTCCAGATACCCGGCGAACTGCCGTTGACGATCAAGGTCGATGGCATGGAAGTCGTGACACTGATGACGCTGGGTACCCAGCCAGAGGCGTTAACGCTCGGGTATATCCGCAATCAAAAGCTCATTGAAGATATTTCAGAGATCAAATCGGTACAGGTAGACTGGGATCGTGAAGTGGTTGAGGTAGAAACCCGCCAGGGTACTGGTATCTCGGATTGGCAGGAAAAAATGAAGCGCCGCATCATAACCAGCGGTTGCGGGCAAGGCACTATTTTCAGCTGTACCGTAGACAAGCTTTATGAAGTCAATCTGGCAAAGCCCAGCTTGCTGCAATCTGATATCTACGAACTGATCTCAAATGTAGGTAAATTGAACGATGTTTACCGCGCCGCAGGCGCGGTGCATGGTTGTGGGTTGTGCAGTGCAACCGAATCACTGATGCATACCGAAGACGTCGGTCGGCACAATGCCGCTGACGCTATATCGGGGCGCATGTGGTTACAGGACATTCCCGGAGACGACAAGATCTTCTATACGACGGGAAGGCTGACCTCGGAAATCGTGATGAAAACAGCCTTTATGGGGATACCCACTTTATTGTCCCGATCGGGAGTAACACAAATGGGGCTGGAATTGGCGCGGGAACTCGGTATGACGATGATTGCCAGAGCCAAAGGCCGACACTTCCTGGTCTATCACGGCACCGACAACATTACGTTCGATGCTCCTCCGCCGGTACGTAAAACCCCGCCTCCTACCAAAGGCATGCGAGATCTGGCCTGAGTATGACGGTCGATCTTGATGACAGACCGAAGCCAACACCGCGACGACAGAAAACCAAAAGACCGGTGACAGCGAAGGCACGCGTTGCATCTTTGCAAGATCAAGTTCCAAATCAACAAACATCCGAGCCGGAACCGCGATTTCTATCAGTCAGGCAACTCGCAGCCTTGCTGCACATCAATGAAAAAAAGGTTTACCAGCTTGCCTCCGAAGGTAATATCCCCTGCACCAAGGTAACCGGGAAATGGATTTTCCCGTATCGTCTGGTCGAACAATGGCTGAACGAAAATAGCCACGGCGGGGCGATGGCTGATCGTTTGTTGATCAGTGGCAGCGAGGATATGCTACTCGAGCAACACTGCCGCAAGCTTGCACTGCAATACCGCGACAGTGCCCTTATCAGCTACACAGCATGCGGCAGCCTGCATGGTCTGCGCTTGCTGGATAGTCGTCGAACTGATGCCTGTCTTGTCAATTGGGGACCCAGCCAACAGGCTTCGATCCGCCATCAGGGTTTACTGCGAAGTTTTAAAAACCACAAACACTGGGTGACGGTGCGTTTACTGCAACGCAGACAAGGCCTGGTTTTGTCACCAACCACCAGATTAAATGTGATTGCCGACGAGGCAACACAAACGTCGAAACGAAAAATAAACATACACCCTTCAGCTGACCTTAGTACGAGCGCTCGGCGGTTGTTGTCAAACAAGCAACTTCGCTGGGCCCAACGACATCAAGAAAGCGGCACTCAGCGACTGTTGGCAGATACCCTGGCTGCTAATTCATTGTCCGTTGAAAATTTAAACACATCAATGTTTGCAGATAGCGAACGAACGGCCGTTGCGGCAGTCGCGCGTGGAATCGCTGACATTACTCTGGCAAGTGAATCAGCAGCCACCCAAAGCAACCTTCATTTCATCCCTCTTGATTACATTGCTCTCGATCTGGTGATGTCACGTAAAACATACTTTCGATCAATGCTGCAAAACTTGCTCACGTCCTTACAACAAGACAAAGAACTGCAGTCACTCTATGCAACACACTGTTACCGATTCCCAACGTATCACGAACTACTATCGCTGGATTGAATTTTCAGGTGTGAAACCTGTCATTCCCGATACACTAATTAACAATCCACCTCAACATCGTAAACACTTTGCAACGTGTTGCCTCCAGCACTGGACGCTATGTTGTTGAATGCATAGACTCCCCTCCGTAACGTGCTCGATGGGTATCGGAGAGCATTGTTTATCTGCTTACCAGAAATAGAAATACAAAATAGGGAGAAAGTTCATGTCTAAATTTGATGAAGCGCTTGATGCATGTAAAGCACAAATGCAAAGTTGCAATATTGAGTGCGATGAAATCTTGCTGAAAAACGTTGCCAAGGGTCTTGGTCCTTCAATTTACAACAAGGATGCCAATCTGGTCGCAGCAGGCGATCCAAAAGAATTGGACAACATCAGAACGAAATTCATCAATGGCAAACTCGGCGTTGAGGGAAGTGAAGCCGACGCAGCAATCCAGCATGCAATCGATAAAATCGGATCGTCTAACCGACAAAAGTTGCGACCGGTATTTTACTATCTGATCGTAAAACACCTGGGCAAGGAATCTATCTACGGATAAAAAAAGCCGGAAAGGCTGATAGTAAAACAGGGTTGGTTAGTAGAAATAGCCAACCTGGAATCGACGGTATAATTAATGTCGGTTTCGATCGCAACTTAAGTTAGTATCAGTTGTGCCCCGGGACGGCCCTCGTCCTCGGGGAAATACCAATGGCATGACAACTCCTGCCTGCCATGCACCTTCAATTCGTGCACCTGCAAATTGTTAATCCCACGCCGACCTACCGGGTAGATCATGTCGAAAATTCCAATACGAGCATCCATGGCCTCGGTGGTTGCCAGTAGGTTTTGATCAAAGGCACTTAGGAAAATTCGTTGGCGACTATTCTTCGCTCAATTATATTCAAATCACGAATACTGATATCGCAATTACCCTATTTATTTGGCACTTTAAAAACAATATAGTTTTCCTGAAATCGGCAAAGCCCCACAACCCTTTGGCTCGAACAGGATGACTACGAAAGCAACAGCAACAGTAAATTACCACATCCACAAACCGGAACGTCAGGCGTTCGAGCTTGATGCCGGGGGTATTGTCGGCAACCTCATTTCGCCTGAGCTGGCAGCCACAAAGATTAGTGTTGAGGATGTGCGTCTTGCCGATATCAACACGTCATTCGAGCATGTATCGGTCGAGTTTGCCGATTTCCAAACCGATGTTGATGTACTCAACCACGAGCTTGTATGGCAGCCAGACTACGATGCTGATATCAAACGCTTTCTGCAAGCCAGGCTCAATCTCGACGAGGTCATCGTTTTCGACCATACCGTGCGAATCGATGATGAGACATCGGACCGAAAGCCCGCCCGTAACGTACACAGCGATTACAGCGCGAAGGGTGCTCAGCAGCGGTTGATCGATCTGCTGGGAGAAGCATTGGCAGACGAATGGGCTAGCGGTCACTACGCTTTTATCAATGTGTGGAGGCCTGTCGAGACAGAGATCAATTCCTCTCCATTGGGTTTTATATTGCCTGACAGTGTGGATGAGCAAGACTGGATACTCCTCGATCTGATCTATCCAGAGCGAAAAGGGCAAATTTTAGGGTTGGCTGCCAACCCCGCCCATCGGTGGATTTACCGGTCGGGGATGACACCGGGTGAGGTCGCCTTTTTCAACATTTTTGATAACCGGGGTCTGCCATCCATCGCTCACAGTGCACTGGACATGATTGAAAACCCGGTAAAAAACTCCATACGCAAAAGCATCGAAAGTCGGACCTTGGTTCGATATCGCGATCACTGAAGCAACTCCGGGGCGTAAACCTCAGATGCTAATAATGATCTTTTATTTTGACTCACTTACAGACCAACAGAGACGAAAATGTCTAAAACGATTCTGATTACAGGTGCAACCGATGGTATCGGGCTACTCACAGCCAAGACGCTGTCTTCCATGGGCCACAACATTTTGCTGCATGGTCGTAGCGAGAAAAAACTCGACAAAGCCGCAGAGGAAGTTGGCGGTAACGCTGGTATCTATGTAGCAGATTTGTCGCATATGGATCAGGTACACGCTCTGGCCGCTGCCGTCAGTCAAGAACATACTCACCTTGATGCCCTCATCAATAACGCGGGCGTATTAAAGGTCAGTCAAACACAAACGACTGATGGCTTCGATGTTCGATTCATGGTGAATACCTTCGCGCCATACGTGCTGACGCGAGCCCTGCTGCCTACTCTTGACTCAAACTCGCGGATCGTGAACCTGTCTTCAGCCGCTCAGGCCCCGGTTGATCTGGATGTTTTACATGGGCGCAAGCAGGTTGACGATATGGCGGCCTATGCCCAAAGCAAACTGGCCATCACGATCTGGTCACAAGAAATGGCGAAGGAACTGGACGATGGCCCTGTTGTTGTAGCGGTCAACCCCGGTTCCTTGCTGGCGTCGAAAATGGTTAAAGAAGGGTTTGGGGTAGCGGGAAAGGATATGCAGATCGGAGCGGATATCCTCTGCGAAGCAGCGATTGGCGGGATGTTTTCGCAAGCATCCGGCAAGTATTTTGACAATGACCTGGGTTCGTTTTCCCCACCGCATGCTGCAGCACAGGATATCGGGCACTGCACCGAAGTGATGCAAGCTATCGAGGCGGCCGTAGCCAAACTGGGCTGAGCCAGCCAGCCCGATAAATCAACAATGGTTTGGTAATCCTCAACGATGGAATCAATTTTATGACAGGCAACGCACTATCTGCCGCTCGTAGCATAGAGCGGCCCACACGAGAGGCAATGCTTCAACGTGCCCCTTCTGTACAGGAGTTTTGGATACAGAACCGTGACTTGCTTGAAGATGCATGGACGCAATGGGAAGCGAGTCAAGGCGACTTTCCGGCCCTGCTTGATGGCAGCCTATATGATCCGAATTTACGAAACGCTGTCGAACTGGCCTGGAAAGATCCAGGCAGAGAATCTGAAGTGAAAGCACTTTGGAGGGAAGTATTCCCGGGCGTGTATGAAGCCCAGTTTTTCAACCTTGAGCGTCTTGTGACTTTGCGAGATTATCTGGATCGTGTTGCAGATGCCGGGATTCCGATACGCCCCCCCTACGGTATATCGCTCAATCGTGGCGGTGCCATGCTGGACAAACGGTCAGAAGGTTATTTGGCAGCGCCTGGCTTTCAAGCTTTCTATCGAACCATGATGGATACGTATATGCGCCCAATTGCACGAATGTTGTTCCCTGATATAACAGGATACGACACTCAAACTTTCGGTTTCTCAATCCAATGGCAACCCGATACTGATACATCGCTACGCGCTCACACGGATGCGTCTTCGGTGACACTGAACGTCAATCTGAATCTTCCCGGAGAAGACTTTTCAGGGTCGGGTGTCCGCTTTTTCGACCGGGAAACCCAAAAAGTAGACGAACTGACGTTTGCACCGGGCACCGCGTTAATCCATCACGGTAGCGTCCCGCACGAATCAATGCCTATTACGCAAGGAGAACGATCCAATTTGATTTTGTGGCTGTATGGTGAATCCGGACAGGTAGCAAGGCCCGGCATCGAGCACCAAACGATTGAGCCGAAGCAACGCTGGAGCGTACCATCGGTTCAAGATGACGGGTTTGCGCCGTTTTGATTTTGCCACCCATTGCGAGGGTGTCTGCCAGTTTCTTCCCGATCTACCCGAATACATAAAAAAAAACAGAGGTTTGGCACTTAATCCATCATCTATCCGGGCTGCTGGTCGATGGTGATGCACTTTGGGACGAAAATTAACCAGCAGACTTCACCCGCTTCGATATTTGGAGTGGCCTGCGAAGTTCGGTTCGCTCCATCTTTTGATCGTACATCGACAGCACCTGCTCGTTACGTAGCTGCAGTGCGGTAATCCGTTCACTTGACTGAATACCGAGTTCCAGCCGGATCGTCTGTCGCCGCAAAGCACTCTTGCGATAGGCCAGAAACGTTTCCGGGTCACTTGATTCCGATGCCGAAGCCCCTTTCGGAAACAGCGTAATATAAGCCCTTGACGGAACGCGCCCGGCATCAATCGATCTCTGCAAACGATCTTCTGTGAAAAGCTCATTGATCACCAGCTCAATAAACCGCTGCTCATCGATATGCGGGTCGTTGAAAGTTCGAATCAGGAAATCACGCTGCTCGCTATCCAATCCGTATTCATCGCACAAGATCGCCAGATTTTGCGTCGCGTAGAGGTCAAAGTAACTGAGTGTTGTGTCCAACAAGGCACGACCGGCCGTTAGCCGTGTCTGGTTTATGCTGTGAGGGCGAGTTGCATAATCCGGGTCGTCAACGCTGCGTTTGACCTCAAGAACCATTCTCTCGATCAACGGATGGACAATGCTGCCACGCATATTTTCCGCCCAGAAAATTCTGGCACCACTGTGTCGCCACCAGCCAGTCATTAACTCAGGGTCTCGAATACCCTCTTCCAGTGAGACCAGCGTATCGAGCAGTTTGATCACAATACCTGACAAGGTATAGGGCTGGCGCTTGTCAGTTGGCTTCAGGCTGATTTCAGTAAAACGGGTAACGTTATACTGATCCTGAGGTGTGACCAGATGTGGATGTTCGTAGGTTGCACGTGCCTTGTGAGCCCCCTCGCTGTGAACCGCCGCGTCTGTCAGCTCCGAGACCATCGCCGCCATCGGCCCGCCAAATCGAAACATGATCTTCCCCAGCGAATGATCGTAACCCGTTACCCTTCTTGAACCGTCTTCAACGACGTCATGCAACATTGCCAAGCTCACAACCATGGGCTCCAGAGCAGTGCCTAACAAGCGCTCGGCCAGAGCGCAAATACGAAAGGCATGTGCAGTCATGGTTGAAAGTGATTTACGCCGCCCCTTCTCCAGTGCACGCATCATCTCCAATGAAGCCAGATGCACAGTTTCAATAGAGTTGGGGGCTTCAGATGCCACGAAATACTCCATGATGGGCAAATTCAAGTGCACCTCATGAACCGCTTTACCACGTCGGCCGGACAATCGACTGCGTTTTGAAGGATCTTCCAGAGCATCCCGTACCGCTATCATCAGGGTATTTCTCAAGGGTTCGCGCAATGCATAGTGATCAACACCCTGCAATGCAAAGGCGGCTTCTGCCAACTTATAGTCCTGCTCAAGGAAAGGGCGTTCCGGGAAATCTGATCGGGTATCAACACCAATCTGCTGCAACTCGGCATGACGTGATGGATCCAGAAAACTGATCACCCCGTCTCCAGCAGCTCGCGCAGTCAGTCGCAAACGGCTGGCATAGATCGCAGCGACTGATGTCGCGATATTTTTGTCGGCTATGGGTTCCGGGGGCTTACCTGCCAATACGCTCCTCTCAAACTGAGCAAGCGCTTGCTGGATTTTTCTGGAGAGCAAGGCGATAGTGTTGCCGAACCAGGTATTGATATATTCGTCATCAATAATTTCGTATTCCGTCGATGACAGCGAACTGAATAGATAGGGCTTGCCAATAGCATCCTGGATCATCGCTGCCACGATTGTGTCATGGCAGAGTTGTGCGTCACCCTTGCCATGATTCCCGTACAGTCGCACTCCCAGTAACATATTTGCCACCAGGACGGCCACGTGAATGCGCGGCTCAAGTTTCGGAATACGGTTTGAGTTTATCTGACGGGATGCCCCCAGCGCCTGGATATCGATTTTTGATACATCGATGGTTTCAGGATCGATGTCTTCGTCATCGAACAGCTCGGTAGCCAGTAAATCACGGCCACGCTGGGTCGTAAAAAAGCTATTGGGCAGACTTGCAAGAGAGACCGCGTGCTCGACTTCGCTGGCGATCCAATCCCGGGAAATCGACCCGACGATAACTCGCTCTGCATCACAGGTACCCGCCAGCAGACCGTAAGCCCGGGCTAATCTCTGGAGGTCTAATTGGGGGTTTCGCCGGGCCAGTGTTCTCTCTCTGCGCAAGCTCAATCGCACACATTGATAATAGCAACAGCCGTGCAAGTTTTAGCAATACGGAATGGTTAGTTCAGCTTGTAACAGAGCTTTACTCGACAAATTCCTTGTAAAATTCCTCAATTACCTCATCGTCACTTTCATAGACTGGCTCAAACCGCAGCTTTACCTGGAACTCGGTCCATTCGGACAGCAGGGAATCAACCGTTATCTGACCTCCATATCGGCGTATTATTCCGTAGCTGACCGACAGGCCCAGCCCGGTACCGCCCGCTTTGCCCGAGGTATAGAATGGATCGAAAACCCTGCGCAGCTCACCAGGCGGAATCCCCCTACCGTTGTCCCGGATTTTGATGATGACACCCAGCTTGCCCCAGGCAGACGTCGAAATCGACACCACTCCACCCCTATCAACCGCATGCGAGGCGTTGACGATGAGGTTGACCAGGACCTGCTGCAGTTCCTGGCGATTGATCTGCACCATTTGTAAATCGGCATAGTGCTCCCGCAGCTCACAGCTGCAACGCACCAACTCATGGTGCACCAGCATCATCGTGTCCTTGAGCACGTCATTCACATCTACCCATTCGACATAACCGGCATAGGCAGAGGGGCGCGAGTACTGCAGAAGCTGATCCACAATCGTGCGAATTCTGTAAACCTGTTCGATGATAAGGTCGATTTCGGTACGCACTTCGTCACCATGAGGCCCGATCTCGTTAACCAGCACATCCATATTGCCGAGAATGACGGCAGTTGGATTGTTTATCTCGTGAGCAACCCCGGCCGTCAATTCACCCAGCGCCGCCAACTTCTCAGCCATTGCCAGCTGTTGTCTTGTTTGCCTTAGCAGATCAATGGAATTTTGCAGATGCTGGTTTTTTTGCTGCAACTCAAACGTGCGCTCCTCGACTTTCTTCTCAAGATCTGCAGCAGCAGTTTCAATGCTGTGTCGGTGATCTTCCAGCGAATCGAGCATGGAATCGAACTCACGACCCAATTCTCCTATTTCATCTATCGATCCCACATTGCCAATACGCAGAGTTTTACCCGATTTGGTTCCTCGGACGACATTAGCGATAGATTCTATCGGACGGAAAATTGATTTGGCACCCAGGTAAGCAATACAGGCTGCCAGCAAGGTACCTAAAACCAATACGACGGAAATGATTTTCAGGGCACGAAACATCGCCGCCCGGAAAGGAGCCTCGAGGTAGCCTGCATACAACATACCGACACTCTCACCCTCATCGTCCAGAATCGGTTCGTAAGCAGAAATGTACCAATCATTAACCACGAAGGCTCTATCGACCCAGGCATTGCGGTTTTCCAAAACCGTATTGCGAACTTCAGCTGAAACCCGTGTACCCAGCGCCCGTTCTTCTCCTGCACCGGGAACATTGGTAGAAATCCGCACATCGTCGAGGAATACCGTGACAGTGCCGCGGCTACCCGCAGCCAAACTGCCCGGCCCGTAGACGAGATCCCGGATCTCATCAACAAAGCGAAAATTCCGGTTGAGTAAAACACCTCCATCCAGAATCGCGAGAACGCTACCGTCGATCGTGGTGACAGGCTGAATGACACGAATCAGCATCGCCCGGTCTTCACGCAGCCTGTCAGTGGGTACCGCACGAGGCGTCTCGACCAATGGCAAGACTATTGATTTCGCCAGC
>CALFCE010000014.1 GCA_937951215.1 uncultured Granulosicoccaceae bacterium | reverse complement strand
AATGTTGGAGACAGCGCCCATCTGTTACCTGACCTGCGAACCAGCCGCATCCGCTCTGTGCATGCCAACGGTTCAGATGCCACCTCTGCCGTTGCCGGCCAACGAGCTGCTCTGAATATCCATAATATTGACGCTGGCAGCATTAGCAGGGGTAGCTGGATTACCGGCGAGTCGCAGACGCAACTGACACGCTGTGTTGATGTATCGATTCGAATTCCAGCCACTGAGTCAAAGGCAATGAAGCATTGGACACCAGTGCATGTGCACGCAGGCTCAGCAGTAACCACGGCAAGAGTCGCGCTATACGGAGGCCACACAATTCCGACCGGTGGTCGCGGCTACGCTCAATTGAGGCTCGATACGCCGCTTCATTTGGTGTTTGGTGACCGATTCGTATTGCGCAATCAGAGTGCCACCAAAACCATTGCCGGTGGCAGGGTGCTGGACCCGGTGTCACAGAGTTCGCGAACTTTCCGCAAAAACCGCCTGCCCTTTTTGCAAAGTCTCGATTGTGCCGAATCAACAGAAGCAATGAAGCAGCGATTATCGATGCAGGCCGATGGTGTACTGGTCGATGTATTTACACTTGCACATAATTTGAAACTATCAAGTGTCGAGAGACTGATCAGCGAACATTCCTGCAAAGTCTACGTTGACAACCAAGGCCATCAGCGGGCTTTTCCAACTGAGCACATCGCAAACTTCACCGATTCACTGACAAAAGCAATCAGCCACTTTCACAAGCATCAACCACAAGCTGGAGGAATGGAAGCCAATGAACTGCAACAGATCCTGTCGGAACAAAAAGACTACTCTGTTGTGATGTTTGAAATCGTACTGCAATCATTAATAAGTGCAGCCAGGATAGAGCGGATTGGCAGTCGCATCAGGCAATATGGCTATCGACCACAGTTGACACTTGATCAGCAGAAATTACTGGACCGGATTTCTCAATGGATCACCGACAAAGAGCTGAAACCGCCGGCTGTTGCCCAGCTTGCTGAATCCCTTGAAATGGAGAGAACCGAATTGCTCACCCAGCTAGAGCCGCTAGTCCACTCCGGACACCTGGTGAGAATATCTGCCAACAGGGTGTTTCATCCGATGGCAATCGAGAGCCTTGCAAACATTGCACGACAGTTGGACAAAGGGTCAACTACGTCTTCACATGGGTTTGATGCAAAAACATTTCGTGATCACTCAGGGATTGGCAGAAATATCACCATCGACGTTCTTGAGTATTTTGACAGCATAGGCATGACCAGACGTTTCCAGGACAAGCGAAAAATCGTTTTGAGTTGAAACTCTCCAAACCCACAACCAATAGGTTGCTACCGGCAGCGTTATGCCACCGGTAGCAACACATCAGTAGTGTAAAGATCCGTCCCTGGACTGAAATCGTTCCTTCCTCTCCTCGCACGTGGCTTCCCTGACACATTCAGCTTTTCCCTTGCCCTGTGCGTGATTACGTTTACGGCTTTCGCACCCTGCGTTTTCAATGTCATCTCCGGAATCTTTGATTGTTGTCGCGCTGTAATATGCTTTGGGCCTTAAACTGTTTTGCGCACCACAAAATAAAATGTTTGCAGGCCAGGGATGGGCACTGGTCGACAACAAACGCTCAATACTGGCATCTGCCTGTCCGGATTTGGTATCGGCCCCAGCACCAACCCAGCACCAACCCAGCACCAGCCCGGTGTCAGTCCGGTGTCAGTCCAGTGCTAATTCAGCGCCAGCAAAAAAGGGTTTATGCAGATTTATCACGATCCGATGTTGATACCCGCGCGCACTTTTCCCATGCTAAACTGAAACTCGCACGGACAGGCGGACCTTAAAAACATGGACCCAAAACAGCGGTTGGATACCCACAATCAGGAGGATGTACTGTGATAAAACGTTCGAGTATTTGCAAAAGCTCTTGGAAAAGCACCGGTAACCCGGCATTGCTGGCAGGATTGGGGTTGGCACTGGCAACTTCGCTGACGCTATCAACAGCTCAAGCAGCAGACTACACCAAAAAGGAGTGGCAGGTTGTTGGCACCTGGGCCAGTCTGGAAAACTACAAACAACACGAAAATCCCTATTGGACCAAAACCCTTCCTGAACTTTCAGGCGGTGCGATCACGGCCAATATGAAAGACTACACCAATGTCGGTATGTCCGGTTTCGAAACCATGCGCCTGTTAAAGCTTGGCACCTTCGATGCTGTTCACGCTCTCACCTCTTACACAGCTCAGGATGCACCTGCACTTGAGGGTATTGATCTCGCTGGTGTGATTCAGGACTTTGGCAAATATCGTGAGGCGATGGCCGCCTACAAGCCTGTTATCGAACGCGAGTTGAAAGAAAAATTCAATGCAAAAATGCTGATGTTGTACACCTTCCCCAAGCAACAATTTTTCTGCAACTTCGGTGATAAAGATGCAACCGCGGTACACCTGAAAGATCTTGAAGGCAAGAAGCTTCGTACCTACTCAACCTCAATTGGTGATTTCATTGAAGGCTTGGGCGGCAGCGCGGTTACATTGCCATTTGCCGAGGTCGTACCCGCACTGCAAAAAGGCGTTGCAGACTGTGGTGCTACCGGTGTGATGCCGGCCTATAACGCCAAGTGGTATCAGGTTGTCACCCATAATGTTCGCGTTAATATCGGTTTTGCGGCCACCTTTCTGGCGGTTAACTACAAAACCTGGGATGCACTTTCTGCAGATACACAGCAGCTGATGATGGACGAGGCAGCCAAGGTTGAAGATGCCATATGGGAAAGCACACAGGCACTGAATGAGGAAGCGGCAAAATGCAACACCGACGGCCCCTGCTCTAAGGGCGAGCCAGGCGGTATGGTTGCTGTTGAGCTCAACGATGATGACAAAGCTCGAGTTGATGTCGCCGTCAACGACTTCGTGCTCAAGCGTTGGGCCAAGCGCTGCGGCAAACAGTGTGCGATGGAGTGGAATGATTCGATCGGCAAGGTGCTGGGTGTCCAGGCACCGGTCGAATAGCTGCAGGTTTGTATCGACAACAATCTGAAAACAACCGGGCCAATACAAACGTGTCATTTGCCTTCAACCGTTTTCAAACCAGCATCGGCATCGGGGCTTTTTTGTGAATAGCCTCGATGCCATCCATGCTGCCCTGAAGAAAATTTCCCTGTGGGCTGTCTGGGTTGCCGGTCTGGCGCTTTTGTTGTCTGCGCTAATGGTGACTGTTGATGTTTTCTTTCGAAAGTTTTTCAGTATGACCATGAGCGGATCGGATGAAATTTCCGGTTACGTTTTTGCGGCATCAACGACCTGGGCTTATTCCTACTGCCTGTTGAATCGATCCAACGTCAGAATTGATGTGCTTTACAACTTCCTGCGTCCCACCGTAAGAGCTGTGCTGGACGTGATCGGTATTGCACTGCTGCTCTACTATATGTCGTATCTGACTGTGAAAGCCTACGGGGTATTCTGGACTTCCTGGACAGGTAATTCAGTTTCTACAACCACACTGCTCACACCTCTGTGGATTCCGCAATTGGCCTGGTTTGGCGGTCTGTTGCTGTTCGTTATAACCCTGTCCTTCCTGCTGTTGTACACACTGATCTCTCTGCTTCGAGGTGATGTTGACCGTGTCCGCAGACTGGCAGGTGCTCGCAGTACAGAAGAGGAAATCACCCAGGAAACGCACGGTCTGGATATATCGCTGAATCCGGAACTCGCCGCACATGCCGGCGACAGCAACTCCAACAAACCAGATTCCAGGGGAGCTAACTAGCAATGGCAGGATGGATTGTCTTGATATTGCTGGTGCTGGTCGTCGCCAGCGTGCCGGTAGCTGCCGTGTTGGGGGTGCTGACCTTCACCCTCGATGATATTTACATGGCCGGACGGCTCAAGGGAGCGATCGGCGAATTTGTCTGGGATAAAAGCAAAGACGCGGTGCTGGTCGCCATCCCCATGTTTATCCTGCTGGGTGAAATCATGCTGCGCGCCGGAATTGCCAAGCGCATGTACAACGCTGTCGTGCAGTGGTTATCCTGGTTACCGGGTGGATTGATGCACGCCAACATTGGTTCCTGCGCAATATTCGCTGCATCCAGCGGTTCGAGTGTTGCCACTGCGGCCACCGTTGGGACAGTCGCTATACCCGAAATGGAAAAGCGCAAATACAA
>CALFCE010000013.1 GCA_937951215.1 uncultured Granulosicoccaceae bacterium | reverse complement strand
GCAAGTGCTGCGGTCGCCAAAATATTTCCGCCGTTAGTTGACGAGTATGACTGACACTTCTCTACCCGGCAGCAGCAAGGTTGTCATCATTGGCGGTGGCATTGTGGGATGTTCCACGGCCTATCATCTGGCCGCATTGGGCTGTGAAACGTTGCTGCTGGAACAGAACGAGTTGACCTCTGGTAGCACGTGGCATGCAGCCGGTCTGGTCGGGCAGTTGCGAAGCAGCGCCAATATTACTCAATTGCTCGGCTATTCGGTTGAGCTTTACAAGCGCCTGGAGCAAGAGACTGGATTAGCCACCGGTTGGAAAATGAACGGAGGTTTGCGCCTTGCCTGCAACCAGGATCGCTGGGAAGAGGTCAGGCGTCAGGCGACAACCGCAAGATCCTTTGGTCTCGACATGCAACTGCTAAGTGCCAATGAAGCGCAGGGGCTTTGGCCGTTGATGACCATCGACGATGTGGTTGGTGCTGCCTTTCTACCCAGCGATGGTCAGGCCAATCCTGCAGATATTACCCGTGCGCTTGCACGCGGTGCGCGGCAGTCAGGGGCTGTTATTAGAGAAGGCGTCACCGTTGAAGGTCTGTTTGTCGAGAATGGACGAATCCGCTCGGTACTGACTTCGACAGGAAAAATAGACTGTGAAAAAGTGGTCTGTTGCGCAGGGCAATGGACACGTGAATTTGCACAGCGAGTTGGCGTTACGGTTCCACTGGTTTCAGTACAGCATCAGTACATCGTAACTGAAGCCATAAACGGGGTGACTCCGGATTTACCCACACTGCGTGACCCGGATCGCCTCGGGTATTACAAGGAAGAAGTCGGTGGTCTGGTGATGGGTGGGTATGAGCCTAACCCGATGCCGTGGGCTGTTGATGGCATACCCGATGGGTTTCACTATAGCTTGCTGGATTCTGATTTTAACCATTTCGAACCCATGCTCGCGCTTGCGCTGGGACGGGTGCCGGCATTGGAAGACACTGGCATCAAGCAATTGTTGAATGGGCCGGAGAGTTTTACACCTGACGGCAATTTCATATTGGGCGAGTCGCCTGAGCTCGATAACTTTTTTGTGGGTGCTGGTTTTAATGCCTACGGTATTGCGGCGGGTGGCGGTGCGGGGATGGCGCTGGCCGAGTGGGTGAATTCAGGTCATCCGCCTTACGATTTGTGGGTGGTGGATATAAGACGCTTTGGTCAAACCCATAGCGACACGGATTGGGTGCGGAATCGAACCCTGGAGGCCTACTCCAGGCACTACACACTGGCATGGCCTGCAGAAGAGTTTGACAGTGTGCGTGAACATCGACGTTCACCCTTGTATGACCAACTGAAAGCACAAGGCGCCTGTTTTGGTGAAAAGCTGGGCTGGGAACGACCAAACTGGTTTGCCGATAAGCGCTTGGGCGAGTCGGCAAAAGATGTTTACAGTTTTGGCAAACCCAACTGGTTTGAAGCAGTGGCGCGTGAGCATCAAGCAGTGCGGCAGTCTGCGGTTTTGATTGATCAGTCTTCGTTCGCAAAATTCATTTTGAGGGGCCCGGGAGCAGTTGATGCCCTGGCGTGGATTGCGGCCGGGCATACCGACTGCGAAATCGGGCAGATTGTCTACACCCAAATGCTGGACGATCAGGGTGGCATTCAGTGCGATGTGACGATTGCACGTCGTGCCATTGATGAGTTTTACATTGTTACCGGCACCGGTTTTGTCACCCGCGATTTTAACTGGATTTCGAAAACGATACCGAGCAGTTTGCAGGTAGAGCTGTTAGACGTGACCAATTTATACTCCGTTCTGTCATTGATGGGGCCGAAATCACGCGAGGTTCTGTCAGCGGTAACCACCAGTGATTGCTCTGCGTCTGCAATGCCATTTGCGTCTTCCACGCCGATTGAAATCGCCGGCAGCACCGTGCACGCGATGCGCATCAGCTATGTCGGGGAGTTGGGCTGGGAGTTGCATCTGCCGATAGATGCAGCTGCGTTGGTTTATCAGCAACTGATGCAAGCAGGTGTCGAACATGGATTGCGTAATGCGGGTTATCGTTGCATAGAGAGCTGCAGGCTGGAAAAAGGGTACCGTGCCTGGGGCAGTGATATCGGTCCTGACCATACCCCTTTGGAGGCAGGTCTTGGCTGGGCCTTGCGTTTAGTGAACGATGGAAAACCCTATCGCGGCATGACGGCCATAGCCTCGCAAAAGCAACGTGGCTTGACGAAAATGCTGGCAACGTTCACGGTTGACGATCCGGATACCGTGCTGCTCGGACGCGAAACCATTTTCAGAAATGGTGAACAGGTGGGTTGGCTGAGTAGCGGTGGTTATGCTCATCACTTGCAACAGTCTGTTGGAATGGGCTACGTGCGCAACGAGCAAGGGGTAGATGCTGACTATGTTTTATCCGGTCAGTATCAGCTTGAAATAGCCACAGCCAGGGTTCCCTGTCGGGTCCATCTAAAACCACTCTATGATCCCGACATGCGTAGTATGAAGAGTTGAAGCTGCTGAATAGGCAGGAGCGTTTCAGGCGCGGTAAGCCGGCAATGGAGAACGATCCTGTAGTTCTATGATGCGCCGCAACATGGTATCTGTTATCGCTTCACGAGTATGCCGATACGCCTTATCTTCATACAGATTGTGCAATTCGTCAGGGTCGTTTTGCAGGTCATAAAGTTCATCCCAGCTTTCGCCTTCTCTCAGTGACATCCGGTAGCGTTCGGTAACGGCGGTGCGCACACGCTGCGGTTTGTCAAACCCGGTCATGGTGCGTTGGCTGTCTTCTTCAATAATGATGGCTTCCGGTGCGTCTGTAGATAGCAGATCACGCCCTTGCAAACCGTTAAAACCCTGTATGCCGGCGCGTTCCAGAATCGTTGCAGACAAATCGATTGATGATGCGAGCTGATTGTTTTCAGCGGCTTTATTCGGCTGCATCGGATCATTCCAGATAAACGGCACCCGGATCAATCCCTGATAATGGAGCAGCAGTTTTAGCATCAACCCGTGATCACCCATATAGTCCCCATGGTCAGAGGTGAAGATGACGACCGTGTTATCGGCAAGCCCGAGTTGTTCAAGTTTTGCGGTTACCCGACCAATAGCATCATCAATCATCGTGATCATGCCGTAGGTTAAAGCGATAATGCTGCGAGCTTCATCCGCCGTGACTGCAAACGGATTCTGGTTGTCGCGGGGATCCGTGCCTGCCATCATGGCCTGTTGCATGGCTTTTATCGGTGGCAGCTGTCCCTTGTCGAAAGACTCTGGCAACTCTATGCTTGCAGGGTCATACATATCCCAATATTTCCCTGGTGGTGTGAACGGGTGATGAGGGTCAGGAAAAGACATCTGCAAAAAAAACGGCTTGTCGTCATGGACTCTGTCGCCTAACCAATGCTCACAACGATCGGCTATCCAGGACGTTGAATACAACTCTTCGGGTACGGCAGTGCGCCAGGCTTGTGGTGCATTAATTCGATTATCCTGCAACGCGTTGTCCGGGCCAACCAGCTTGTCAAAGTCTGCGTTTTGCTTTCTTGCCCACAGCAAGTAGTCGCCGCTTGCCTTATCGGCATGATCGGCAGCCACTTCCACATGCTCAAAGCCGTAAAAGTCTTCACCCATGCGCTCGGCCAGCGGACGATCCCATTGGCCGATTACTTCCAGATCGTAGTCCTGACTGTGGCGATTGTTTTTGTGTGCGTCGCGCAGATGGCTGGAGGGTGCGATTTTATTCGGATCTGGCGTAAAGGTGTTGGTTGCGGGTAAGCCCGTAAAGCTTTGCAAGTGTGATTTTCCGATCAGACCGGTTCGGTAGCCTGCGTCTTTTAACAACTCTACAAAGGTCGTGTGGTCGCGCGACAAAGGGATCCCGTTGTGCCGTGCACCGTGTGCCGAGCACATTCTGCCGGTCATGATTGAAGCACGGTTGGGCATACAGATCGGGTTGGCTACATAAAAACGATTCCAACGCTGGCCGCCGGCAGCAATAGCATCTATTTGCGGGGTGCGTACGGTTGCATTGCCGTAGCAACCGAGATGATCAGCGCGATGCTGATCAGTGATGATAAACAGGAAGTTGGGTTGCTTGTTCATTGCAAAATCTCGGGGAAAGGTCTCGGCGAATAATCTTTTGGAAAAGTCTCGGTGGCTGGCC
>CALFCE010000012.1 GCA_937951215.1 uncultured Granulosicoccaceae bacterium | reverse complement strand
GGTTGAGGGCCCACTGAATACGGCAAATTTTTCTCAGTGTTTTGTTGCGCATACCATAGACCGCGCTCCCAACCTGCTGTCAGCCCGAACACAGCACCCTGTTGCTGCCACTTTGAATGCAGTACAGATTGTCGCAAACCTCTGCCGGCAGCAGGTTGTTTGAACGGCCAATGCAGTTTGAACAGATCGGCCACTGATTCCTGCATGCGTTGTTGCAAATGAGAATTTGTTGCACTCGCCGGGTCGGCACGGGCAACGTCTACCTCCCAGCAATCTCCGGGAGCTGTTCCGTCCTGCATCCACTTTGCCAGCAGCCTCCCGATGCCAGCCGATGACATGACACCGACGGAGTTCATGCCGGCTGCAACAAACAGCCCGTCGATATCAGGTGCTTGACCCACCAGCGGGCGGGTGTCGGCGGTGAAGCTTTCCGGCCCGTTCATAAAATGTTGTATGCCAACAGATTCCAGCTGTGGCATCAGCGCCAACGCAGCATTCATAAAGGGCATAAATTGATCCCAATCTTCTGCCAGTTCAAGAAACGGCCGAGAGCTGTTATCGGTAAAAGCATCCCAACATTTGGCATCGGGTTCGAAACCTCCAATGACCAGCTTTCCGCCCACATCGCCCTTGATATAAATGCCACTGTCAAGGTCGCGGATAACCGGGAAGGGTTCCGGTATCCCGGGAACCGGTTCGGTCACTACGTACATGTGTTCCACAGCCTGCAGTGGCAGTGCCAGTCCTGCCGCTGCTGCCAGTGGGCGCGACCATGCGCCAGCACAAAGGGCCACATGATCGGCTTTGATGATGCTGCCGTCAGTCAGTCTGCAGCCTTTGACCCGACTGCCAGCGGTTTGAATTTCAGCCACCTCCACCTGTTCACGAATCTCCACACCGAGTCTTCTGGCGGCGCTGGCATAGGCCATACACAAATCGACCGGATTTACGTTCGCGTCTTCGGCAACCCTGATTCCTCCGCTGTGTTTTGCCAGTTGTAGCCAGGGAAGCAGCTTGAGCAGTTCATCGCTGGTAAATTCGTCGACCAACAAACCGTAGTGTTGCCCGATGGCGGCGGTGCGCCTGAGCTCGTCCATGCGCTCGGGTACCTGCGCGAGCCAATAACCGCCGGTGCGCCGGTACCCGGTTTCAAGACCAGTTTGTTCTTTGAGTTGCGGGAATAATTGCAGCGCATACATCGCAAGCTCTGTCATGTTCGCGCTTGCCCGCAGTGGCCCGACAATACCTGCCGCATGCCAGCTGGTGCCGGAGGTGAGCTGGTTTCGCTCAAGCAGCAGGATCTCATCGGCGTGACTTCGCTCGGGTTGAGAGGCCAGATGGTAGGCTACTGATAGCCCGATAGCTCCTCCACCGATAACAATTGTTTTTCTGCCCATACGTGTGCGTTAACTATCTGGATAGTAAAGTCAGGCGTTAGAAGTAGTCCCGATCAGGGTATTCCGATTTACGTTTTTCGATGTAGGCCTGCAGTTGTTCCTCGATGGCTTGGTCAAGCCCGGGGTCCTGATAGTTCTCCAGATGTTGTTTCCACAGTTTGTTAGCGCGTAGTGAACTGTCTTCAGCGCCCTCTGCAGTCCACTGTTCATAGGAATTATTGTCAGCGGTTACTGGTCGGAACAGGGCGGTTAAAAAATTATCCTGGGTATGTGCCGAACCCAGAAAATGCTGTCCTGGACCGGTCTGGGCAATGGCATCCATGGCCTGCGCGTTTTCGCTCAGATCGATACCTTCAAAGAAGCGGGCGACTTTGCCGCAGAGATCGGCGTCAATAATCGTTTTCTCAAAACTCGTAACCAGACCACCCTCGAGCCAGCCGGTGGCATGATTGATCAGATTGGCCCCGGCGAACATCGACATCAGCAAGCCCCAGGTCGCTTCCTGTTGGCTTTGTGCGTCTGGCAATTTGGATGCGCTCAAGGTTCCAACCGTATGCAGGGGTACACCCAGCCTGCGAGCAAGCTGACCTGCAGCTAACACCATCTGTCCTGCTTCCGGGCTACCAAAGGTCGGAGCACCTGATTGCATCGACATGGTAGACGCGAATGAACCCATCAAGCATGGTGCACCCGGATTGATCAGCTGCACCAGTGCCAGACAAGCGCTTGCTTCGGCCAGCACCTGCGCCAGGGTGCCGGCTACCGTGCAAGGGCTCATTGCGCCGGTCAACACCCACGGTGTGCAGGCAACCGGTTGACCCGCTCGGGCATAGGTTTTAAGTGCACCGGACATATTTGCGTCCATGACCAATGGCGCATTGGTGTTGGAAACACAATACAACACGGCGTGGTTGGCCAGATAGTCTTCGCCAAACAGGATGTTGGCCATATCAATCGCATGAGTCGCCCGTTCGGCACCGATAAAGGCACCCATAAAAGGGCGGTCCGACCATCGAATATGCGCCATCAACATATCGAGGTGGCGTTTGTTGGCAGGCAGATCAATCGGTTCGCAAACGACCCCACCTGAATGGTGCAACCAGGGCAGCGAGTGGTGAAGCTTCACCAGATTGACAAAGTCATTGTGGCTGGCATAGCGACGACCCTGTTCGATGTCGTGCACAAACGGCGGGCCCCAGGACGGGCACAGTACCGTCGCATCGCCTCCGAGCTGCACGGACTTTGCGGGGTTACGGGCATGTTGTGTAAAGCTGGCAGGTGCGGATGCCGTGATGATCTGACGACAAAAGCCCGGATCAAATCGCACGCGTGTGCCGTCAACGTCACAACCAGCGTCTTTAAAAAAACTCAGTATCTCAGGGTCATCGTGAAACTCCATGCCCGTATCACGCAAGATAAGGTCGGCATTGTGTTCAATCGTCG
>CALFCE010000011.1 GCA_937951215.1 uncultured Granulosicoccaceae bacterium | reverse complement strand
CCTGACCATCGGTCAGGCGGCCGTCATCCAGAACTTGCAACAGAATATTGAAAACATCGGAATGCGCCTTTTCTACTTCGTCCAGTAATATAACGGAATAGGGCTTGCGCCGAATGGCTTCGGTCAGGTAGCCACCTTCTTCGTATCCTACATAACCCGGCGGTGCACCAATCAATCGCGCGACCGAATGCTTCTCCATAAATTCCGACATATCAACACGTACCATCGCATCGCGATCATCGAACAGGAAATCTGCCAGCGTTTTGGTCAGCTCGGTTTTTCCGACCCCGGTCGGGCCCAGAAACATAAACGAACCAATGGGCCGATTGGGATCTGACAAGCCGGCACGTGATCGTCGGATTGCATCCGACACCGCTTCAACCGCCTCGGCCTGCCCAATCACATGTTGTGACAACTCCTGCTCCATACGCAGCAGTTTGGCTTTCTCACCTTCAAGCATTTTACTGACCGGTATGCCGGTCCACTTCGATACCACCTCGGCAATTTCATCACTGGTGACATTATTTCTCAGCAGTTTCATTTGCGATGTGTCGACGGATTCAGTGGCTTCCGCGAGCTGTTTTTCGAGCCGCGGTATTTCGCCATATTGCAACTCCGACATGCGAGCCAGATCGCCAGCCCGCCTGGCAGTTTCAAACTCTTGACGTACGCGCTCCAGCTCCTCTTTTACCAGACTCGAGCCTTGCACCGCCGCTTTTTCGGCATTCCAGATTTCTTCCAGGTCTGCGTATTCACGATCCAGGTCATCGATCTGTTCCTCCAGCGTTTGCAAACGCTTTTTGGATGCCGAGTCAGTTTCTTTGGCGAGTGCCTCTCGCTCTATTTTAAGCTGGATAATGCGACGCTCAAGCCGATCAAGCTCTTCCGGTTTGGAATCAATTTCCATACGGATATGAGAACCGGCTTCATCAATAAGATCTATCGCTTTGTCGGGCAACTGACGATCAGCGATATACCGATGCGACAAGGTAGCCGCAGCGACGATCGCCGGATCCGTTATCTCCACCCCATGATGTACCTCATAGCGCTCTTTCAACCCGCGCAGAATTGCAATCGTGTGTTCTACGGTGGGCTCATCGACAATGATCTTTTGAAAACGTCTTTCCAGCGCTGCGTCTTTTTCGACGTACTGCCGATATTCATCCAGTGTGGTAGCGCCGACACAGTGCAACTCTCCACGCGCCAGTGCAGGCTTTAACATATTGCCCGCATCCATGGCCCCTTCTGCCTTGCCGGCACCCACCATGGTGTGTATCTCGTCAATAAACAGGATGACCTGCCCCTCCTGCTTGGCCAGGTCTTTCAATACGGCTTTCAGGCGTTCTTCAAATTCACCCCGAAATTTGGCACCTGCAATCAAGGCCCCCATATCCAGCGACAACACGCGTTTGCCTTTGATACCATCGGGCACTTCACCATCAACGATGCGTTGCGCAAGCCCCTCAACCAGTGCTGTCTTGCCCACCCCGGGTTCACCGATAATCACCGGGTTGTTTTTGGTACGACGTTGCAACACCTGTATGGCGCGGCGTATTTCATCATCACGTCCGATGACAGGATCGATCTTGCCTTGTTCGGCACGCTCGGTCAGATCAATGGTGTACTTTTCCAATGCTTGCCGACTGTCTTCGGCATTCGGGTCATTGACGTTTTGACCACCGTGCAGGTCTTCGATTACCTTGTCTATCGCCTGGAGATTGGCACCGTTTTCTGACAAGGCTTTGGCAAACTTGTTCTTTTTGTCTTCCAGCGCCGCCAGCACAAAAACTTCACTGGAAATATATTGATCACCGCGCTTCTGAGCTTTCTTGTCAGTCAGGTTCAGAACTCGATTCAACTCGTTGGAGATATGCAGCTGGCCGGCATTACCCTCAACTCGCGCCATCGAACTCAAGCTTTTATCGAGCGCGGCGCGCAGACCGTTAACATTGACACCCGCTTGCGACAGCAACGGGCGAATGCCACTACCTTCCTGATCAAGCATGGAAATGGCCAGATGTTCCGGCTCGATAAACTGGTGATCGCGGCCGAGCGCGAGCGATTGTGCATCCTGCAGCGCAAGCTGGAATTTTGAAGTCAGTTTGTCCATTCTCATGGAATGTTCCTCGCAGGTCTTTGTTCTGGTATTGCTGAAAAAATGCGGCCAGACAGGCTGTTTTCAAGTGTACTGGCTTCTCATCCCGGGCTCTGCCGTGGGCAACCCCATCGATCACTCGATCCAGGCCAGTGTCACCATCCTGCCGGTGTGTGGCCCTTCCCGGCGATGGGAAAAGAATTGTGTCGTATCACTAAAGGTACAGTGATCACCACCACTAATGGCGGTGATCCCGGCCTGCCGCAATGCAATTGATCCCAGAGCGTAAAGGTTGGCCATCCATTTGTTGGCAGCAACGCCGGGCAAAAATGCATCATTGGTGTCGGAGAGTGCTGCAGGTACAGCAGCATCAAGAAATGCCTGCCGGACTTCCTCCCCAACTTCAAACGCATGCGGGCCGATGGCCGGGCCCATCCAGGCACACAGACTCCCCGGGTCAACCGGTAACTTGGCAACCGTTTGCTGTAAAACACCCGCTGCCAACCCTCGCCAACCGGCATGAGCTGCGGCCACCACTCGATCGGCGTTTGCCAAGTCAGCATCTGCTCTGCTTGCAAACACCACAGGCAGGCAATCAGCAGTCAGGATGGCAATCACTTGCTGTGGGGCAGTCGCTATCGCCGCATCGGCTTCACGCTCATCGGACAGGTTGTCTATCGGATCCGCGAGATTCATCACCTCACATCCGTGTACCTGACGCAGCCATCGAGGGGTGCTCGGTAACTGCAAGCAGGCTTGAACGTGTTCGCGGTTTTTTAGTACATGCGCCCGCTCGTCATTGACATAAAGACCGAGATTCAAACTGTCGTAGGGAACTTGGCTGTATCCACCAAGGCGGGTAGTCGTGCAAGCTTTGATACCCGCAGCCGCATTCCAGCTTGGGTGAATAACGGGGAGGTCCTTCATGATGATTGAGGCCGGTTACTGTCAGTACTTTGTAGTACAGAAAGCAGTTGCTGCATATCTTCAGGCGGTTCTCGCTGCCATGACAACCTTTCCCCGCTATCAGGATGCTGTAAATCCAGCCTGAAGGCATGTAATGCCTGCCTGGCAAACTTGCCGATGGTGTCACGACTCTCTTGATCGAGGCCGGCCGGGTAGCGCGGCCGACCACCATAGGTCGTATCGCCGACCAGTGGATGATTGAGATGGCTCATGTGCACCCTGATCTGATGGGTCCTGCCACTTTCCAGCTTTACCTGCAAAGCCGTATGAGCTGTGAATTTTTGCTGTATGCGGTAGTGTGTCACCGCCTCTTTGCCACCTTTGACGACGGCCATTCGCTTGCGGTCGCGGGGGTGCCGACCAATCGGTTGATCAATGCTGCCGCCCGAGACCATATGCCCATGCACAATCGCAAGATACCTGCGCCCCATGGTGCGCTCCTGAAGCTGGGATACCAGAGATTGATGCGCTTTGAGCGTGCGCGCGACCACAAACAAGCCGGTGGTATCTTTATCCAGCCGATGCACAATACCGGCACGAGGAATTTTCACCAGCTCAGGATCAAAGTGCAGCAAACCATTCTGCACGGTGTTATCCGGATTGCCAGCAGCCGGATGCATCACCAGGCCGGCAGGTTTGTCGATCACCAGCAGGTGTTCATCCTGATGCACAATATCCAGAGGAATGTTCTGCGCTTCTACCTCACTGGCATCAGTCTCTGGAATCCCGGATAACTCAACCCGCTCGCCACCACGCACTTTGAACGAAGCTGTAGCCGGCTTTCCGTCCAGGGTCAGCAAACCCTGTTTCAGCCATGACTGAAGACGGCTACGGGAATAATCGGGATAGAGCTGGGCAAGTACCACGTCCAGGCGTTTGCCTGCGTGGCTCTGGTCAATATCAAAACTCATGATCGAAACTCATGATCGAAACTCTTGATCGAATCTTAGGGGCTGAAGGCTGGAGAGACCTGCCCAGCGTGGTGGGATTACAGGAGTTTAATCAAAGCCGGCACCAATAAGCAAACATCAGGCAATTAGCCCAACATCGGTTGAAGAAGACGTCATCTGCCCTCTATCAACTGATCAAATTCGCTATACTCACAGGTATGAGTTTATATACGTTGCTTATGTCTCACCCCATTGTCAGGCTTGTGAATGGTGCCTTGACAGGTAATCGGGTAGGTTATTGGGCCCGCCTGCCAACGATCGCATTGCTTGCTGGCCTGACCGCCTGTGCCGCGATTGACCAGCCCATTACCGAAAATTCCACCGCCGAGGAACTCTATCGTCAGGCAAAACGCAACCTGAACAACGGTGATTTCCTGGGTGCTGTCGATACCTTTGAAACCCTGGGTGCCAGATATCCGTTCGGCAACTACACGCAGCAGGCTCAGCTGGATGTTGCCTATGCCTACTACAAGCAAGACGAATACGACAATGCGATCGCATCCGCCGATCGTTTTATCAAATTGTATCCCCGTAGCGAGAATATTGACTATGCCTATTACATGAAGGGGCTTGCCAACTTCTCACGCGGTGGTTCAACTCTGGAACGGTTGTTTCCAAGAGATCTGGCCAAGGTCAATCAGGCCTGGCTGCGTGCAGCCTTCGCCGACTTCGACACGCTGGTAAGACGCTTTCCAGATAGCAGCTATGTCGCTGATGCAACTGAACGCATGAAATTTTTGCACAATGAGATGGCTCGCCATGAATTGGTCACGGCACGTTACTACTACAAGCGTGGCGCCATGATTGCAGCCATCAACAGAGCCAAATATTTGCTGGAGCATTTCGAAGGCTCGGAGCATGTCGGGAACGGTCTTGCGCTGATGGCTGCTGCCTATGGCACGCTCGGCCAGGAACAACTGCAATTGGATACCCTTCGAGTGCTGGCGCTTAACGAACCCAAACATCCGGCCGTAGCCGGCCTTGACCTTCCCAAGAGTGTCAACTAATCCTGCCCACCGGGGATGCCCCGGCCCCAGCCCCGACCCCGGTCAAGTCCAACTGAACAAATAGAACCCGACAAGTTAACCTGAACAGGTCGAACTGTGAGCTGCATCACATCGACTCTTTGTTGCCTGTTTTTTCCGTGGTCTGTTTATTGCTCATTTCAGCCTACACCTGACTGAGCTCTAAAAGGGAAATCACCGCTGGCCTGATACACCGGGCGGGTGACAGACCGACCTCAGATTATGCAGCACAACGAACGCCCATCAACAGCAAACGATCAAGCTGATTTACCACAGCCTGGTCGTCATTCGCATCGCTTGCGGGGCCGGGCGCGGCTGCAAAGTACCCTGCTCCGGTTCGATTGGTATGCGCTCAGGTTATTAAACTACCTTCGCTTGTTCCTGCTTATCGCATTTGCCGCTACCTTCTATATTGCCGAAGGC
>CALFCE010000010.1 GCA_937951215.1 uncultured Granulosicoccaceae bacterium | reverse complement strand
AACAGACGCTGTTTCAGTCGCCTCCTGCATTGTCATTAAAGGCAGGATTCCAGGCAATCGACTGGCGAGCATGGATTTTCCGGTACCGGGCGGGCCGACAAATAGTATGTTGTGCATACCGCAAGCAGCAATTTCCAACGCACGTCTGGCTTGTGCATGGCCTTTGACGTCGGCCATATCACCACAGGGCTCAAGGGATAGTTTGCGCGGACCAGGTCTGAACAGTTGCAGCCGATTGCCGATCACCGCAACCGTCCCACACCTGGCATCGGCATCGGTATCAGCGTCGAAACGAACAAAATGATCGACAACATCCAATAAACACTTGGCAGGATAGACAAGGCACTCTCGACACAACCCGGCCTCTTCTGCATTTCCCGCTGGTACGATCAAAGAGTGACCGGCTTCCCCTACTGCCAGTGCGGTGGGCAATGCACCAGCCACTTCTCGCAGCTCACCACCCAGCGATAGCTCACCAATAAATTCCACATCTGCCATGTGGCTGGCATCCAATTGCTCATCCGCGATCAAAATGGCAATTGCAATGGGTAGATCAAAACGCCCGCCCTGCTTCGGTACATCTGCAGGTGCGAGATTCACGATAATTTTGCTATCCGGATAATCAAAACCGGAATTAACGATCGCAGCCTTGACTCTGTCACGGCTTTCACGCACCGCGGCCTCTGGCAGACCACTGATGGAAAACCCCGGTATGCCATTGTGCAAGTGTACCTCGACAGCTACCTTAACTGCCTCTATACCGCTTAGCGTCCGTGAACGCACCCGACCCAGCATCTATCAACCACTCCATATCAAATCCATTTTTACATCATCGAACTACGGGGAATTCGACTGCCAGACACGCAGTCAAACCGGTGCATTAAGCAAACGGGTGAATCCTAAATAGGGGTATCAACTGTTATTAAACACTTCTTTGTATTTAAGAACTTAAGTCGATAGATCTCCGCCTGCGCGGAGATGACCTTAATCGATACGCGGAGGTGACGAATTTCCACCTATTGAACTTCAGGTCGATTACAGCTGGTTGCAAGGCATCCGTGGGTTTTGGACAAATTTAATCTGTACAGCAATGCAGGAAAGCGGAGACGAAAATCTGGTAGTAAAGGTAAAGGCAGGGAACTGCCAGCAATAGCTGGCAAATGGTTACTTGTCGGCAGCTTCCAGCTGTTCTATGCGCTGCTCCAGCAGCTGCAGCTTTTCCCGGGTTTTTTGTAATACCGCCGCTTGTACATCGAACTCTTCTCTGGTGACCAAATCCATTTTTTCAAGTGAGCTTTGCAGCACGGCTTTGGCATTTTGCTCAAAGTCGGTTTTTAACTGGGCAGCACCCGGCGGCAACAGTTTGCCGAGGTTTTCCGCCAGATCGTCAAATACCCTTCCATCTATCATTGCCATGCCCATTTAACTGAATAATCGAAACTCAGGGAATGTTAAAACATTTCCACTCTTGACGCACCTGTCATTTCAAATAGCGACGACTGCACTGCGAAAGTGTGCACCATGGAACATCAGAAAATTCTGACAAGGAGACAATGCCAGCCTGATTAGCTTGCAGGCTTGAACGGATCGAAATGCACGAAGGGTATCCGAATCGGAACTTCACGGCGTTTGAAAAAATAAACCAGCACCATACCGGCAACAAAACCTCCAACATGAGCACCAAACGCAACCCCACCATCTTCACCGGTATTGATAAACGTATTGGCCAATTGCATCAGAAACCAGCCACCCAACACAATCATCGCAGGTACTTTAAAGGTTTTTAAAATTACCAGAATGGGCACCAGTACCGTCACCTTGGCTCTTGGGTACAGAAGCAGATAGGCACCCAGCACTCCGGATATGGCCCCACTTGCCCCTATCATCGGTATCTCGGAATCCATGCTGGGCAAACCTTGCGCCAGCACTGCAGCGATGCCACACAAAAGATAGAAGACAATAAACTTAACGTGCCCCATCGCCGCTTCTATATTGTTTCCGAATACCCACAAATAAAGCATGTTACCAATCAGGTGCATCCAGCCTCCATGCAGGAACATCGAACTGAACACGGTGGCATACGCAGGGATCCACACGAGCGATTCGTGCAATTCTTGCCTGCCGAAGATGACAGCAGGAATTACACCCAGCGCATAGATAATTTCCTGTTGCGACTCGGGCGTGTGCGATATTTGCCACAGGAAGGCAGCAATGCACATCGCCATCAGGGTGTAGGTGACATACGGGATAATCTTGATCGGGTTTTCATCAAAGATGGGGAACACGCAAGCTCACTCGAATTTGAAATACCGCTCTATTGTACACGGGCTGCCGGAATCGCACGAAGCCCTGCGGCTGACTGTCAGGGAGATCGGCCCTGATCATGCCGGGCTGGCATAGCAGAGTCCACAAACATTGT
The DNA here is from genome assembly GCA_937951215.1 of uncultured Granulosicoccaceae bacterium. Classification (GTDB taxonomy): domain Bacteria; phylum Pseudomonadota; class Gammaproteobacteria; order Granulosicoccales; family Granulosicoccaceae; genus CALFCE01. Next base: position 9,994 of record CALFCE010000010.1, on the reverse strand, counting down.
GGTAACCGCATGCCGGGCAACGGCTAACATAACAGCAGCAGCCACCCAATTGATCAGAACCAGACTCTTCCAGATACCGGACACACCTTGCCCGAGTAGCTCAATCGCGATCCAGAACAACAGAAGTTGCGCCAGCACCTGACGTACTGCATTAATCATCATGACCACGATTGGTCGCTTCAAGCCTTGCAAAACGGACGAGCCGATAAAGGTCATTGCATAAGCAGGCAGAATCACACTTTCGTATTTCAGATACTGTGTTCCTATCGCCACCACGTCAGGGTCGTCATTGAACAAGCGCATTAAAAATTCGCCAGATAAAAAAAGCAGGGTGCCACCGGCAAGCGCAACACAGGCCGCCAAACCGACCCCTGTATAAAAAACTTCGCGTATACGTTCAGCATGCCCTGCACCGAAATTGACACTTGTCATCGATAGTGCTGCCAGGCTAAGTCCCAGAATCGGCAGTAACATCACTTGCTCAAGCCGCAACGCCACTCCAAATGCGGCCATCGCAGACTCACCAAACCTGGATACGAACGACACCACGATCAGTGAACCCAGTGCCACCAACATCATCGAGACAGTATTGGGAAAACTCTGCTGCGCAACTTCCTTGTAAAGCGCAGGAATCGGGATCAGATCAGAAAGCGCCGGTGTTTGCATAAAATCGAGCTTCAATACCTTTAGCAACAAGTAGCCAAAGATACTGGCCTGAACCAGAACGGTAGCTGTGGCAAGACCGGCAACCCCCATATCCAGCACAAATATAAAAAATGCATCGAGCACTGCATTGGCAAAGAACCCGATCACCTGGGCGTTGCGGTAACTCAAGGTATCCCCACGTGTGTTAAGAATACTGTTCATCACCAGCGACAGAGAGAAAAACAGCGTGCCGGTCAACACCACACGGATGTAGATCACGGCAAGTTGCAGATAGGGGTCACTGGCTCCCATTTTCTCGAACAACCAGGGTGCAAGAATAAAGGCCAGCAGCGATGCGGAAGAAGACAGTGTGATCGCAAACGAAGTAGCTTGTAGGGCCAGCTTTTTGGCCTCCAATGGCCGATTGGCACCAAGCCGATTACCTACCAACGCGTTAGTGGAATGGCCTATCCCAATGCCAAAAGTCAGCACCATAAAAAAAACCGGTGATGCCAGTGCCATCCCTGCCAAAGCACTGGCTGAAAGCATACCGCCAAAAAAGGTATCGACAATGTTGGTGAGTGTGGTGAACAGCATGCCGATAGCAGCCGGTGCAGCCAACTTGCGATACAACCCGGTGACCGGGTCAAGATTCAGGTCCACACACGCCCAGTCGGCAGTCACCGAAATAGCAGCCTGCCGCTTTGTTAAGAAGAGCTGGAGTCTACCTCAGCCCACCAGCAAGCAGTACGAAAAACAGGCATCTGTCGCAAATTCTCCGATACTCCGCTGGGTGGCCAAAACCGTTGCTGTGACAACTGTCACGAAAACGTCACAATTCAGCAAAATCCCTCGGTTTTTTCCTCTCTGATCGCTCACTTGAACCTCGGGTCTTGTTAAGTTAGGACTCTCGACCTATTGTTGGACCATCCTGGAAGGGGCCTTTTGGGTTATGACACCCGGGCTGGCAACAATAGATAACAAACTTCACAGTCCGTGATTGGAAGTTGCCTGAAAACACAGATAAAATTGTGCGATGACGACTTTATGTTTCTTTGCAATAAACCCATCCGTCCGGCGCTTGAAGCCGCACGGTCAGGGTACAAAACACTCAAATTCCAGCAGGCTCTGACCTTGATTAAATCCTCACATTGGCTTACACCAGCTTTGTCAGCAGCTCTGCTTGCAATGTCAGCTACGGTATCGGCACAGAGCTCAAATTTTAACGAGCTGCCGACCAATCTGCAGAATGCGATCAAACGCATATGTCTGCCAATGCAATTCAGCAAAGGGACACAAGCCTACCGCCAGTGCGTGACTGAGAAACTGAGCTCCGGGACAAACATAAAGCCGATCCATTCAGACCAGATCAATTTTGATCAAATGTTTGCTCTGCAGCAGACTTGTGAAACCCGTTTTGACATCGGACAGAGCGACTACGTTTCATGTGTCAGAGACGGTATCGCCACTATTGAAAGCCGCGAGCTTTCTGACACCACCCTCCCGGTAGACCGCGGATCGCAAGCCACTGATGGTAATTCCAACTTTGTCCGTGTCACCACGCAAAGCAATATTATCGAAAGGCAGTCGGCTCCTTCTGCGCCGGATACTCCGAAGCTGGCCGGTGCCTTGGGTCATGCAGAGTATGTAGCGACAAGCGTGGATGCTGCAAACGAAAAGTTGCCAAACACCATCGTGCTGGCTCAGGCGACGACCCCAAGCAAAACTCCTCGCGTGATTTCCAGGCCGCAAACATCGTCTAACGAGGCCACTACAGAGACATCCCCAGGTGACTCAGTAACTGGATCATCAACCAGCACCGCTGCCAACAGCTCAGCCAACACCGAAACCAGCAGCGAAACCAATGGGGAAAACGCCCCCGCCCAGAACACGGCTACTAATGTAGCAGCACAGCCTGCACAAGAGTCAACAGGCAGCGGGGCTAACTTGCTCAGCGAAAAAATCACGCTCCCGTCTTGGGTGCCGGAAGAAGTTCGCACACCACTGGGCAAGCTCGACAGCAACTCATTGACCGGTATAGGTCTGGTCGCAATTTTAACGGCGATGCTTGCGTTACTACTTCCACTTATGGTGGGTAAAAGGCGATCAAATTCAGCAGCCGACTACGCTCCAGACACCGCTGTCTACGACCCTGAAAAATCCTTTTTGGACGAACCACAACATCAGCTCAGGCCGGAATCACAACAAGCCGCTGCGAGAACCCCGACTCATGATCCAGCTGCTTTGGGGTCGATGGATCATGTACTCGATGATGAGACGCCGGCAGTGACAACAACCCGGGTCAGATCAGCAGTCCAACCGGAAAACTATTCCGCAACCAGTTCGACACATCAATCAACAGTATCGGATTCCGAGGCATTGGGTGCCGAAGCAGAAAAACCTGATCCAGCACGACAAGCTCATTCGGAGCTGGGACAGTGGCTGGCAAGCTGCAACCCCGATCTGCGTCAGCGACTGTGTATTCAATTTTTGCTGCACTGGATTAATTTCGCAGACAAAACAGGCGACAAGGGCCCCGACCATCAAACGATCCAGCAATTAAGATCCGACATGCTGGAAGATGACCATGCCCGAATCAAGCTTGCAGCGATTGATGATCAGGCTCGCTCACTGGCTGATGTTCTCGGGTATATCAAAACAGAATTTTCCAATGAACAACAAACACAGATCCTTAACCTGATGCTTGCGGTTCTGGTAAAAACCGAGATTAGCCCGATCCAGAATACCCTGCTCCGCTTTTTCGCTGACGTTATCGGCATCGGTAATCGGGGGCTGGAAGCAAGGTTTCAGGCAGCTTTCGGCTACGAGCTTCCACCTATGCCTCGACCCGATCGAGAACCCTGGTGGCAGAAACAGTCAACTGTCCAACAGCCCACAAGGCCGTGTTTTGTCGGCGAGGATGCTGGTCGCGATCAGATCAAAGTCGCAGCATCCCTGGCCCGCAATCGCTTCAATCCGGCTCTGTTTGACCTGCTGGGCAACAAAGAACAGCGTCTTGTTCGACGCCATTACACTGGCTTCAAAGAACAATTGGCAGCTCTACAGGAGCCTGAGCTATGAGAAACCACTATCGAACACTGGGTCTCGCAGCCGATGCTGATCGGCAGGAAATTCTTGATGCCTGCGATGATCTGGATCAAGTAGAAGACGAAGAAGCCGCTGAGATAGTGTCGGTTTTAACGAATAGAAACAGGCGATCCGGGTACGATGCGATGCATCATCAATACAGTGTGTTGGGAGAAGTGTTTGCCCTGTTGGAGCCGGATGTTCCTGATTTTGACGATTCCAACCACTGGGATAGGCGGTTGGTAGAATTCATGCCGGATACTCAAGTATCTGACTGATTGTCTCTACCCTTCACCTGTATGGTTGCGGCAGCGGGAAACAGCCTGCTGTATCGCACGCTTTGACCCCAGCAAGGAAAACTGAATGTCAATGCTGTCTGCACCATCGACGGGTTTTCGTAAAATCAATTCCGTGCCTCTCTCTACCAGGATTCTGAAAGTGCTGCGCCTCTCGAGAGTAGCGTTGTAATAGCTGTAAACCAGCTGACCTTCACTTTCTACCATTGCCGGGAATTCAATCTCGGTACCATCGACTGCGACTTCGATTTCACTAAATGCCCTGACCACCTCTGCACGCGCCAACCCGTCTGCAGTTTCAGGGATTACACCCATCACAGCGATCAATGGAGTACAGTTAAAGCGCGGTACAAAGGTAAAACGGATTAACGCCGAATGTGCATCGTTATTTTGGGATGCGACCTGAGCAATATAACGATATAGCTCGGTGTCGTCTTTGAGTAATTTTTTGGTTGTAAAACCGAACCAATCTTTCAGTGAATAGGCTTCTGACTGCTGCTCGGTACTGGCCAATACGCCAAGCGTTGTTTTGCTATCCGCTCGAGCCAGGGACTGGACTGACACAGAGGTTAAGAGCACAAGAAGGGTTGTCAAGAATTTGGCGACAATTTGTCCCAAGCGCCTCCCGCCCAGCGGCGGGCAGCGATAGCAACGCGCTTGCTTGGAAGGGGTGATCACATTGTGCATCGAATAGTTACCACTAGAATCACAATTCTGGTTACAACGGGGCAAAAGTGCCCTCAACATGTATAAGCCGGGAAGACCCGACGCCAGCTCGTATTCCATCACCCGGCTCGCAACCACCACCCGGCCGGCTTTGAGCCACCGGGCGACTGACAAGCAGCACTATCAGGCAAATGTTAAAGACGGGAAACTATCCACACCCGGACTTTACTTTGCCAATGTTCCTGTGTACCGCACAAATTATCATTTACCAACCTTCAATACTACCTCAATTCGACAGGGGTTGTGAGGCCAAACGGTGTCCACACAACACTAAATGACTCATATTGGAGCGATCTCGTACCCTCCGGGCGCAGACTAGGGCATTTTTATTGCTTACCAGTACTCAACTTGTCTGGACTTGAGCAAGATGACGGCTTTAACGTTTCAATACTTTTTACCGCTGATTGTCGGTGTTTCAGTGTATCTGGCCCTGCGAGATTGGTTTCGCAATAGCAACGGCCTTTCGAATTCACTGAGCCGCGCCCAGAAGCTGCTGACAATTTGGACAGCCATCAGCGCTACACTGACCCTGACACTGTTTCTTGGACAGACCTATCAGCTTACCGCAACCAGCCTCTCCAGCCTGCTGCTGACCTGCGGGGCTCTTTTCGCTGGTTTGCTGCTTCCTGCATTGGTTCTCTATCGATACTCCCGCTTGCAGGTAGCGAAAGGTGAATGGACCGATCACGGTCACATGACGATCGATGATCTCGAAGCGCTGGAGTTGGAGCAGGATTCGGGACAAGCGACCAACAACCCCTGGCAGCCACAAGCGTTTGATCAGCTTGCTTATGACAATGCCTTCCACAAAGCCTATTCCACTACCGTAGAGAACCTGAAATCGATAGAAAGCCCTGCTCTTTCCACAGGCCACGCGATTGGTGGATCGGGTGCGCTAGCGGCTTCCAGATCAGGCAGGCAAGCCCCTCACATGGGTGGACACCAACTCAAACCGATCGTTCTGGATACCGAGCTTAATTTTCTCTACCAGGCTCGCAAGCTTGCCAGAGAACAATACAACCTGCGCAGAACGGCGGAAAAAAATCTGCTGGTTACTCGCGCAGCGCTCGCGAAACTGGAGTCAGAATCTCGCGCGATCGAGTCGAACAAAACTGACGAAAAAATTGCTTCCGAGCAGCGTTTACAAGAAAAAATTCGGGAGACTTCAAAACTCGAAACTGCTTTGCTGCAAGAGCAGGAATACCGACAGGCAGCTGAAGATAAACTGCTGCAGGCAAAGCAAACTGTCCTGCATGCCAAACGCGAAGTACGTAAACATATGGAAGCACGCTCAAAGGCACTTGCAACAGCCAGAAAGGCGGTGTCTTTCTCCAAGCGCAGCATAAATGCTCGAGCACAGGCTGAACAACAAATCCAACAGTTGAAAGAACAACTTAAGAACCAAAGCAGCACCGCCAGCAGTTTGATTGTGGCACTGGAAAACGAAAAGAAAAACAAAGAGCAGACAGCAGGACGTTTGGCAGCCAAAATGATCCTGGAACATAATAAAAAGAATCAGAGCTCACTCTCTGACTCCAAACTGAAGAACGCAAGCCTGCTTAAAAACCGCTTGATTAAAAAAATTGCTGAACCCAAAAAGTCGATTAATGCCGACAGTGAAAAAAGCGAAGGTGCAGATAACGATTTGCAAGCTGTGTTGAATCAGGTTTCCGCAACTGAGCAACCATCAAAGAGCTGACAGTTTAAGAGCTTGCTTTTTAAGAAGACGCTCGATCGATCATACGAGGCCTGACGGGAACGGAACAGTAGAGAGATAAATTCTACTGCCCAAATCAGAAGGATAAGGACCTACCGGGATCGGGCAGTAGAGAAAAGTCTGTGCAGGTAATCAGATATGATCTGTCACGGATACGAGGTGACGTCTGCTGACCATCTTGTTTCGAGTACTGGGTTGACCCGGCGTGGTTTGAGGTATGCCGTCGTTGTATGAATCGAGTATTGCACGCATCCTTCGCTGCTCGCGGAAGTTACAAGATTGCTGCGCTCTGCGCTGCATACCGATCATGAACCACATGGTCACGAGATACACACCTAGAAAAGCCACGATCAAGGGCACACCAGCAAGGGTCAGGGCCGCAACGATCATCGCAAACACCAGCATACTTCCAGCGATAATTCCTACTATTTGATATGGATTCACAACCTTCCTCCGAGCCGTCGTTGTGACTGTGTAAACAATATACTCTCCAGCTTGTAACAACGTCAACAATGATTTAGGCCTCCAACTAGACTACGCAGGATAAAAATACGCAGTCAATTCAATGACGTGTTAGCTGGTGTTCTTTTTTTTAAACGTTACACCGCAGCGTGTTGCGAAACATATTTCTCAAACCTGCGGCTTCGGCCTTGCTACATCAATGTTCCACTCTTTTAGTGTGGGTCACAGGACTTTGGTTCAGTGCAATATTTCCACAAGTTTGTTGTTTAAAAACAACTTCTCCTTACCATGTTGATGTTCAGTCAGTATTCCCAATTGGCATAGCTTTTTTAAATATTGTGAGGCAGTTTGGCGCTTTGCAATATCCCTCTGCACCAGATCCTGAATTCTGCAATAAGGATTGCGCATAATCACTTCAATCAAATCAGCAGAATACATTTTAGGCAGCTCTCGACTAACCGCACTATCGGTTTGGCGAATAAGCGCTGCCATGGCATTCAGCTGCTGGTAGGCTTCAACCGCTGACTCTTCAACAGCTTTTACAAAGAACACAATCCACTGTTGCGGATCAGTGTCCCCGGCCTGCCTGAACAGCCGCTGATGTGTCGTTGTGTGTTTCCTGAAATAACCACTCAGATTAATTACGGGGTGTGGCAGTAATTCCTCATCTACCAGGAATAGCTGACACAAACATCGTGCAATCGCATCGTTGTCTTTTTCGAACGGTGAGATAGCCAGAAACCGTGCATAGGCGATGGCCATAACAACGAGCGGGTCCATGCTGCCAGCCTCAAGCTGAACAAAATCTTCCCATTCTCCCAATAGTCTTTGAATTTTCTCGACGCCTTGTGGGGTTGCGCCTTGTGGGGTTGCAGTGTGCACATCATTATTGCTGTCAGACAGTGGGCCTCGCCTGATTGACACAGGTTCACCAGCCAGTCCTGCCGCAATTTCCATCGCAGTCATGATTCCCGGCGAACGTTCTCGAACCAGCTTCAAACCCGTTTTCAGGGCCCGATGCCGTAACAACACAGCCATCACGGCGCTATTACCCGCCTGCTCTTTCACTTCTGCTATGGATCGTTCACCAACGACCTCGGACTCAACATGAAAGAGACTTCGCAGTACCGCTTGCAAATCAGTACCGTAGCCATCAAGTTCAGCACTGGATCGAGCTTCCAGCAGAATCAAGGTGGACTCAAGCAGGCCTTGATTACTGAAATGTCGGCATGCTTCATTTAGCGACGCAAGCGCTACTCGCGCGCTGACGCAGGCCTTTAAGATCTCAACAGTTTCAGTGGGTGTAACCGACGGACCGACAACGGGCTCTTCGTTAGTCGCACAGGCTGTCAGTTTTTCGCGTGAGTCTGGTGCCAGGGTTGAGTCTGCATCAGTGACCGGTAGATTGCTGGATGGATCAGGCTGCAATGTATTGCAGCCTGATGTTGAATCAACGGTGATATCCGGCACTAAATCCAAAGCGTCAGGTTGATCAGCTTCGGGCACACCAACATCAATAAAAGGTGCATTTAACAGCTGGGATTTTGACAACCGGGTCTGTTCCGACAAAGGCATAGTTGGCAAATTATTTAGTTGAAAAGCTAAAACGACATGCAAAGCCAACCTCGTTGGTGGCTTGGACTACGCATAGTTTAATCGTTAAGCTGGATCGAAAGTAGTGCCAAATGATGTTGACTTAATTTGTCCGGCAAACATAAATGCAAGCGGCAGCCCTTTAGCTGCGCAGGGTGACAGCAATCTGACAGTACATTGACTGGTATTCTAATGTTTAAATTTTGCGCAAGGCCTGATCGAGGTCGTTGATCAAATCGTCTACGTCTTCGATACCGACAGACAGACGCAACAAATTTTCAGGCACGCCAGTCTCGGGCGGCTCAACGCTGTGACGATGTTCGATCAACGTTTCAACGCCACCCAATGATGTGGCGCTGATAATCATCTGCATCTCCCCTGCCGCCTGCAACGCTTCATCGCGACCACCAGCGACCAGAAACGAAAGCAATGCACCATAACCCCCGTCCATTTGCCTGCTTGCAATTTCATGCCCGGGGTGCGATTCAAGTCCCGGATACATGACGGATTCCACCTTGGGGTGTTGCTCTAGCGCACGCGCGATCAACATCGCGTTTTCAGCTGCACGCTGCACCCTGACGAAGAGTGTCCGCATACCACGCATCAGCAACCAGGCCTCGAGATTGCCTGGAACCGCTCCGGCTTCTTTACGTTCGCGACAGATCCCCTGCCACAACACGTGATCCTCACGGGTAATCAGTGCACCCGCCAGCGCATCACTATGCCCGTTAAGGTATTTGGTTGCCGAGTGCATAACAATGTCAGCCCCCAGACTCAAAGGGCGGGTGAAGACAGGCGTGCTTGCGGTACTGTCAACACAGAGGAACGCGCCTGCTGCGTGGGCAAGCTCTGCCGCCCTGGCAATATCGGTCACATGCATCATCGGATTGGATGGGGTTTCCACCCAAACCAGATCGGTGCTGGACTGCAGGGCCAATGCATCTGCAATGCTCTCTACATCGGCCGGGTTGTAGCGATCGATGCGAATATCTTTGCGCTGACAATAACCCAGTGTCCAACTGTAGACGCCCCAGTACATGGAGTCAGGTAGCACCACACTGCTACCACTGCTCAAGGCATGAAATACGGTCGCAATGGCCGCCATACCCGAGGAAAACAAGCGGCACGACTCGCCTTCCTCCAGATCCGCCAGAGTTCGCTCGGCAGCCGTGTAAGTCGGAGAATCATCTCTGGAGTAGCCGTAAGCCGGATCCAGCAGCTGGTAGTGATTATCACGGGCAAACGTGGTGCTTACGTTGATTGGGGGGACTATCGCCCCACTGTGAACATCGAGGTAATGAGCCGCCTTGGCAGCAATAGTGGCCGGGGCCGGGGCTTTATCTTTGGGGTCGGTCATCAGACGCAGTCAATTAGTGGCAGTAACACCACCGATTTTGCCACAAGCAGATCAGATTAGGCGGCGCTGATATACTACACGCTACCCACTCCCTGTCACGCAAGTCCAGTC
>CALFCE010000009.1 GCA_937951215.1 uncultured Granulosicoccaceae bacterium | reverse complement strand
AAGCCTTGGCTTTATCAAGTTCAGGGTTTGTCAAGCCCCAGGCTTATCAGGCCCCAGAATTATCAAACCCCAGAATTATCAAACCCAGAGTTTATCAACCAGAGTTTACAAATAAGGGTTGCAAGCCATGAGTATCGAGCTATCGCCCTGTTTCCTGACACCGGGAATTTGTTGGTTCGTTGCTCGATTCTAATGCCAAGTAGCTGCCTTGCCAACGAATTGTTGAAGCCGCTGGCCCGATTGCGTCGTATTGAGCCTACTGTTGCTTTAAAAAGCCCAATTCTTCGTCACAGACCACCCGTTTGGCCCCGTTGAACGGTGCATTGACGGCTATTGTGGTGGCTGTAGAATCAACCCAGTTTGCTTTATTGTCTTAACCAGAGCTGGATTGGCCGGAAATCACATTATGGAACTTCGTCGCGACCCCCGAGTACTTGAGCACCCTGATCTGATGACCGGGGATATAAATGAATCGGCGATTGCCTGGACAGGGGATCAGCACTACCGGGCAGTTTTCCAGCCAGACGGAAATGCCGATACCCCCTTGTTGGGGATTTATCCGATGGGATCTCCCTGTGATCACAGTTTCGTTGGCATGTTTGAGCTGGCTGCCAAATTACTGGCGGAAAATGACGGGCCTGCGATGTATCAGGTCCCGTTCTCGGGGTTTACAGACCACCGCGGTATGGAAGCATCCGGTCAAGGATTTTCCAACAGCTTCAAGTTCACCACGGCCTGGACCGTGCAGGGAACGATCGGCTTGATGACGCCGTGGGGTATTGTTGCCGGCGGCGGCTGCGATAAAACTTTCCCCATGCTGATCCATACCATGGGTCTTGAACCCTATCGCTACTTGCCTTGGGCACTCCTGCATGCCGGGCATCGTTCGGTGGGTCAAATGCCCGACGGTCGAGAAGTGACCATTGCCGATATGGCGGCAGTCAAGCATCGTCATTCCAACGGTGAAGCAACTGCGGCGGACGTCGAAGAGATGCGACGCCATGTGGTGACCGATGTGGGTGTGTGCGAAAACCTGGCATCTGCCATGTCTAACTACGTTGCGCTGGTCTGCGGTGGTTTTATTCTGGCAGCGTCGGATTTGCATGCGGCCAACAAGGAGGCACGCAACGAACACACTCGTCAAAGCGTGACTCATTTTCGACAGGCCCTGAGCGATGGTATCGTACCGGCTGATACTATCGGGCCTGGTAACTTCTCGAACTTTGTGCGAGCTATTGCCGTTTTCGGTTTGTCGACCAACCTGCCATTACACCTGCCATGGATTACCCGTTCCTGGGGCATTGACTACACCCCCGCATCGATCTGGGAGGAGATGAAAGGCATGCCCTGGTTGACCGACTTGCAACCCGTCGGACAATATCCGGTGAATCATATCGGCGACAAGCTGCCGTCTTTTGTTAAATACCTGGTCAGGGAAGGCGTGTTGAATGATGTAACCAGCTTGTATGGCCCGACGCTGTCCGAGTTATACGCCGATGCCCCTGATCTGGAATTCTCGACTCAGAAAATATTCAGACCTGCCAGCGACCCTATGTCGCCTCAACCACAGATCGCTTTGTATCGGGGTAATCTCTGCCCGGGTGGGGCATGGGTTAAAGAAGGGCCAGCCATGCGCGCGACGGCTGAATACACGGTTCGTCGATGTGAATCCCAGTCCGCTTTTTTTGCCGAAACAGAAAATGCGACAAAACTGGTCTCTGGTACTTGCTATGTAATCACCGGCGATAAGTCCACTATCGAACTGCTATCAGCCAATATTGCCATCATGGTGGCTATGAACGATGACCCCGATCTGGACGTGTCGCTGCTGACTGATCAGAGAACGTCCGGTTTTGCCGGAACCAAAGCAAAAGCTGCCTATCACTTGCCTCGCGAAAGATTGCGCCAGCTGCAAACGGGTGACCGGATCAGATTCGCCCCGGATAATCAACGTATTGACCGCATCGATGAATCCGGAAATGTGATGGACGCAGAGATGGATGAGTTGGCTGCGTCCTACGTTGAACCTGATTGGCCAAAGACGGGGACCATCAAGGATATCATCAATGCCCAATTATCGAGTGCGGAGGACGGCTGCGCCGTGTACTAAGACGTTACTACTGGGCCGTTACTACTGGGCCGTTGCTGCATGTCGGCTGGTGAACGAGTCAGTGCTGCTACTGACTCGGTGTTGTCGGGATCTTGATTCCGGATTTGATCGAGGCCTTATTTGCGATTTTTAAACACCATATGCCATTTGCTGATCTGGTTTTGAATCTCGTCTGCAGTAGTTTCTGCGAGTTGAGACATTTTCTCCGCAGATTCACTGAATTCACGTTTGATACCGGGGCCCTTTTCTTCCCAGAAATCTTCGGCTTCCATTTTTGCCAGTTTGGATTTAAGTTCCAGCTCACCCATCAAGGTTTGTGATTTGTCCGCTGCAGAATCCAGGTAGTTGTCGATCACTTCTTTGGAAGCCTCGAGCTTGTCTTTTGCTTCCATTAGTCCAAGGTGTGCCTGCAGCTCGGCTTCCTCGCTCATTTTTTCACCTTGCTCCACCGATTCACCCAGCTTGCTGCTGATTTTACTCATCGATTTTTTCATTGTTGCGCGGATTTCATCGGTATCGTCAGGTAAATCATCAACCCAGTCTTCGAGCTTTTCGGCAAATTCTTCAAGTTCGTGTAACGAACGTTTGATAGTGGATTTGATTTTGTCTTCCATTGTGAGGTCCTCGGAATAAACCAATAATGTATCACGCCAGCCAGTCGTGTCGATAGTCTACAATGGTGTGCCCGGAAAGGTAGTCTCACGTGTTGGACAGTACGGTGTTACTGATAACTGCCGGCAGTTTTGTCGCTGCTGCGTTTAATGGTGCGTTCGCAACCGGAGGCATCTATATCATGCTGGCAACCAGCTCTTCCGTGTTGCCGCTGTCAGCTGCCATAGCCCTGCAGCCCGCTTTTGTCGTGGCATCGCTGGGGGCAAGATTGTTCTTTTTCTGGAGACATATAGACTGGCGAATCGTGACCAGTTTTGTGTTGGGGTGTCTGATCGGGGTCGTTCCCGGCGCCTTGTTGTTCAGTGCCTTGAACGATGCAGTCATCGCCATCATCCTCGGGATCTTTCTGTTGTTGTTGATCTGGTGGCCAGCAGTAGAATTCAAAATACCCTTCAAGTATCCGTTTTTCCCAATAGGTGCCCTGCATTCCATGTTGGGCGTGTTGTTTGGTGCAGGTGCCGTCTTGCAACCCTCGATTCTGCGGACGTCATTGTCGCGTTTACAAATCACCGGCACTCTTGCAGGATGTTTGCTGGTGTTGGATTTTATGAAGCTGTTCAGTTATGTATCCCTCGGCTTCTCTTATCAGCAGTATTTTCTGCATATCCTTTTTGCCACCCTGGCAGGTTTTTCAGGTACCTGGGTTGGAAAAGTATTGGCGCACAAGGTCTCTGAACAGTTTTTCAGGACCGTTTACAAGTGGGTGATATCGCTGATTGCGATCCGCTTGGTGCTGAAAGGTTTCAGCGGGCTCTGAGCCTCCCTGCCGAGCCTGAACCTGAGCCGCTGCTGATTTTTAGCTCAGTGGAGCAATGCGGAGCTGTTGGTGTAGGTGGTGGGTCCTGCGCGGGATAGTGTTATCCACGTTATATTGTTATCCAGGATGAATCGGACTATTCTGTCGCTGTAGGTTATTGTGTCGGTGAATAGTGGGTGCAATCGCGGGAATATACGGTGCAGCGTGCTTGAAGGCGCAGCCGGTCAATACGCATAAAGGCGGCTGAATCATGGGTAAATCAATTGCTGTGCTGGGGGCCGGTTCGGTTGGTATCAGTACCGCCATACACCTGCAGCAACGAGGCTGGGATGTCACCTTGATCGACAGAGCAGAGCCTGCCTCGGAAACCTCTTATGGCAACGCAGGTGTTGTCAATGCCAGCTCGTTTGTGACGCTGAACAACCCGGCCTTGTATAAAAAACTGCCGGCGATGCTGCTCAACAACACCTCTTATCTTCGTTACAACTTGCCCCATGTGTTGAAGAATTTGCCGTGGGTTTTTCATTTTCTCAAAAACGCAAACAAGCAACAGACCGTGCAAACGGCAGCGGACCTGGCGTCACTGATTGAGCCGGCACTGGATGAGCACAAAGCGCTGATGCAACGTGCGGGTAATATGCACCGCCTGGCTGAAGTGGGCTGGTTAAAGGTGTTTCGGCAAGGTGCCGGGTTTGATCCTGAAGGCCTGGAAGGGCAATTGTACCGTCGATTTGGTATTGCCATCGATACGCTGGATGCAGCTGCAATTCGTGAGCTTGAGCCATCGCTGGCGCCGATTTATGGTGCGGGCTTTCTGATTAGGGATAGTGCTTCTGTTAACAACCCCGGTGCTTTATTGCGTGAATATGTACAGCAGTTCATCAGTGACGGTGGCACTTTGCTGAATGACGATATTCAGGATTTGTCATCCACTGCTGAGGGATTTGAGCTGCAGGGTAATGGCGGACTTCACAAGTATCCTCATTTGGTCGTCGCGGCCGGTCCCTGGAGTGCTGATGTACTATCCATGCTTGGATACAAAACACAGCTTGGTTTTGAACGCGGCTATCACCAGCACTATCACCTGAGTGAAGGGGCATCATTGGGTCGGTCGGTGCATGATGTCGAGAGCGGTTTTATTGTTGGCCCAATGGAAATAGGCGTCAGAATTACCACCGGAGTCGAGCTGAACCATCGTGATGCTGAATCCAATCATGCACAACTAGAGCAGGTTCTACCGCGGGTTCGTGAAGCACTGCCAATAGGGGAGCCAACCGACGATCCGATCTGGCGCGGTTGCCGGCCAACCTTCCCGGACAGCAAGCCCGTCATCGATCGCGCTCCGCGTCATGATCATCTTTGGCTGGCATTTGGTCATCAGCACATTGGGTTGATGAGTGGCCCGGTTACTGGCAAGCTGGTGGCGCAGTTAGCCAGCGGTGAAAGTACGGACATAGATCTACAACCCTTTAGCGCTCAGCGCTGGATACAGTAAATCCAGCGTTTTACATTTGAGCTGGTATTCTAGAGAAAGCTGGCAATCACCCATTGACAGCTTCGCAGCAGCGGGAGGTTTTTATGGCACGCTTCGTCATTAATTCACACGGTCGATTGCAAGAATGGGTCGCTTTGGAAAACGGCTACTTCGAGCAGGTCGGCCTGACCGACTATGAATTGAAGGCCCATCAGCTGTTGACCCGGAATACGCCAGAGAAGGCGTACAACGATACCGGCGTTGCCGATAACCGCCATGGGGCCTACCAAACCTATGAGCAGGGGCGTGATGCATCGGTCAGTTGTGCCTGTCATTGGACGGTGAATATGGCAGCGTCTGCTGAACATGGGCAGTTATGGGGGGAATGTTACTCGGTTTCACCCTGCGCGATTGTCGTTCCGGCAGAATCTGCGGTGACTCAGCCTGAGGATTTGGCTGGCGTTGAGGTACATGTGGGCTATCAATCAGGCAGTCATTACACGACTATCCAGGCTCTCGAGCCTTATATGGATAGTGATAGCATCAAATTAAAATTTGGTGGCAATCCTTCGGAAAGAGTTGATCAATTACTGGCTGGTGTTGCTCCTGCCGCGACTGTATTCGGTGCCCAACTGTATTTGTGCGAGCAGCTGGGGTTTCGAAAGATCATTGATTCAACCTTTATGATGGCCGCGATGGTGCCCTCAGGTGTTGAGCATGAAAATGTGCGCAAATACTATAAAGCGCTACAACTGGCACAACGTGATATTGATGTCATGCATCAAAAATATGTTAACTTCTTCCTCAAAGAGCTACCTGAGCGGCATGCAAAGCTAATCGATGTGCGACGCTTCGGACCGGGAGAGCGTTTGGTCTTCGAACCCTACACACAGGCTATGTACGAGGATACCCAGCAATGGGTGCGTGAACGGGGCATTTTTGATGGCACAGTCACCACCACTGCGTTCGATCTTGCTGTCGCGGGTGGCAACGGCTAAATACCAGGACCCAACCATGGAACGGATATCTCGCGATTCTCGCGGGTAGCCGCCCACCTCGTACCCTTTCACCCAGTGGCTGTCGCAGCCTGCCAGTCTGTTCGATTCAGGACACCCACATTTTACTTCTCACTTTTTAGGCGCCCTTTTTGGCACCCTTTTCGGGACACCCAAATTTTCTATCAAAATTCGGAGACAAAATTCGGGACACCCACATTTCCTGGAATTCAAACAGGCGAAGGATCGTTCGGCAGGATGGATATTTCGGGACACCCACAATTCTGAGAATCTGCACAGACGAAATTCGTAAGTGACTGATTCTGAGCTTATTATTTTATGGATGTCCTAAATCTGGTTCTAGAATCTGGCTCAAAACTGTGGGTGTCCTGAATTCACTCCATGGGTGTCTTAAACCCACCCTATTTGTGGGTGTCCTCAACACCTCATCCTGAATCCACTGCTGAACCCGCTGAGTCTGACCAAGTCAAATTTCAAATTTGTGGGTGTCCAAATTCAGCATCCTAATCTGGCTCAAAACTATGGGTGTCCTGAACCCACCTCGTGAACCCACTGAAATCAGACTGAGTCAAAATTCAAATTTGTGGGTGTCCAAATTTGGATATGTAAAATTTACGGAAAATACTGTATTCTGTAAATTATGCAGGAATCCGAAAGTGCTTTGTTCTTGGCTTTTCAGTTGGTGATGGCTGGTGATGCTGATTTGTTGGAGATAGTGGGATTGTCTCTTCGGGTGAGTGTGACAGCGGTACTATTGTCATGTGCTATCGGGCTTCCAGTAGGGGCTTTGGTGGCGAGTCAGCGGTTTAGAGGGCGTTCGCTGGTGATATTGCTGATGAATGCTCTGATGGGCTTGCCACCTGTGGTTATCGGGCTTTTGGTGTACCTGCAGCTGTCTGCCAGCGGGCCTTTTGGATGGCTGCAGTGGCTGTATACCCCGACGGCAATGATCCTTGCGCAGACGCTGTTGGTCGCACCTATAGTCGCTGCTTTGTCCCGGCAGGTTCTCGAGGATCTCCACGACGAGTACAGTGAGTATTTTGATTCCCTGTGTTTATCAGCCTGGAGCAGGGTCAGTACCTTGTTGGTAGATGCACGATATTCTTTACTGACGGTATCGCTGGCAGGTTTTGGTCGCGCCATCGCGGAAGTTGGTGCAGTCATGATTGTTGGTGGCAATATCAATCATTACACGCGGGTGATGACCACTTCAATTGCGCTTGAAACATCCAAGGGTGATTTGCCGATGGCTCTGGGGCTCGGGATTGTATTGTTGATGATCGCCTTGATCGTTAATGCTCTGGTGATGACTTTGCGTTCCTCAGCCGAGCGTTTTGCTTATGCCTGAGTCAGGTTCGGCTGTTGCCTCCTCACCGTTTATATCGGTGACTGGCGTCTCGGTGATTCGCAATGATCAGCGCTTGCTCGATAATGTGAGTGTGGATCTCGGTGATAGCGAGTTCAGTGTGATCATGGGTTCCAACGGTGCCGGTAAAAGCCTGTTGATGCGGGTTATCCACGGTTTGGTAGCACCTGATAGTGGTCGGGTGGAGGTTGCCGGTTCTGTAAATCCCAGTGGTGTAACGACTCGCCTGCATCAGGCGATGGTGTTTCAGAAGCCGGTGCTGCTGAGGCGTTCGGTGGCAGCCAATGTGGATCATGTCATTGATTCGAAACTCAAGGACAGGCGATTGCAACGTGATTCTGTCCTTGATGAAGTAGGCTTGCTGTCGCTGGCCAAACGCCCGGCAAGATTGCTTTCCGGTGGTGAGCAGCAGCGGCTGGCACTGGCGCGTGCACTCGCTCTCAAGCCTTCGGTGTTGTTACTTGACGAACCCACTGCCAGTCTCGATCCTGCATCTTCACAGCTAATCGAACGTATCGTGCAGAAGGTTCATGATGCTGGTTGCAAGGTGATATTTGTGACCCATGATATCGGGCAGGCCCGTCGTCTTGCCGATGACGTGATATTCATGCACAAAGGCCAGGTGGTGGAGCATCGGCCTGCCGGGCAGTTTTTCGATTCACCCGCATCAGATCCGGCAGCCGCGTATTTGCGGGGCGAGTTGTATGTGTAAGTACAGGGGAAAAATTAAAATGAGTGTCTTGCTGCGTCTGTTCGGTGTAATGCTGCCGGCCGCTTCGGTATTTCGCAAATTGATTCTGATCACCTTGCTGCTAGGTAGTCATTCCGCTATTGCAGACGAATCGATTGTGTTGCAATCCACTACCTCCACTGCAAACTCCGGTCTTTACGATTATCTGTTGCCACTGTTTCAAAAAAATACCGGTATCACAGTCAAGGTCGTCGCGGTTGGAACCGGGCAGGCCATCAAGAATGCCGAGAATTGCGATGGCGATGTCCTGTTGGTGCATGCAACACAATCGGAGTTGAACTTTGTCGCTGAAGGTTATGGGGTAGAGCGATTTGACTTGATGTTCAATGACTTCATTATAGTCGGGCCGGCAACTGACCCCGCCAATATAAAAGAGCTGACAGACGTGGTGCCTGCGCTGCAGCGCATTGCTGGTGTCAACGCGCTGTTCGCATCGCGGGGTGACGATTCTGGCACGCACAAAAAGGAAACTGCCTTGTGGCATTCCGCAGGAGTCCCCATCAAAGAGGCTTCAGGCAAGTGGTACCGCGAAACTGGCTCTGGTATGGGCGCTACGCTTAACATCGCGGTTGGTATGAACGCCTATGCGCTAACCGATCGCGCCAGCTGGATCAGCTTTGGTAACAAAGGTAATTTTGAAATCCTGCTTGAGGGTGATGATGCGCTCTATAACCAGTATGGTGTGATTGGTGTCAGCGCATCTGCCTGCCCGAATATCAATGAACATGATGGTCAGCTGTTTGTAGACTGGTTGTTATCGCCAGAGGGGCAAGCTGCCATTGCCAGTTACCGGGTCGATTCCCAGCAGCTGTTTTTTCCGAATGCGTCAAGCAATTAAAGGATGATCGGTCTGTACAGGAGCAAGGAGCCATGTCTGACTATTTGACTACGCGCGAAGTTGCCGAGTTATTGCGTTTAAAAGAACGCAAGGTCTACGATCTGGTCGCGAGCGGCTCGGTTCCGTGTTCAAAGGCCACAGGCAAGCTGTTGTTCCCACGTGAAGCTATACAACAATGGATCAGGCAGCATGGTAGTGGCGGAGCTCAACAAGCGCTTGCCAAAGCGCCCGATATCTTTCTGGGGAGTCATGACCCTTTGCTGGAGTGGGCGCTACGTGAGTCGCATAGTGGCATACCGACACTTTTTGAGAACAGCTCTGATGGTTTGGGCCGGTTTGCCAGCGGGCAGGGGGCTGCCACCGGTATGCACGTTTATGATCTGTCCAGTGACAGCTGGAATGTCGAAGCCGTCAAAGCCGCATGTGCCATGCAACCTGTGGTATTGACCGAGTGGGCAAAACGAACTCGTGGTTTAATCGTGTCAGAGGCTGTGGCAGACAAATTGACATCCCTGGCAGATCTTGCCGCTTTTCGATTGGTCAGTCGTCAGCCTGGTGCAGGCAGTCAAAAGTTGCTGTTGGCATTGATGGAAAAACAAGGCCTGAGTTCCGACAACCTGACTGTGATTGCTGTCGAACAAAACGAAGTGGAGTGTGTATTGCGTCTTGTTGATGGTTCGGCGGATGTTACCTTTGGCCTGCAATCACTGGCTCAACAGTATCGATTACCGTTTGTGCCGATAATCACCGAACGCTTCGATCTGTTGATGACACGACAGCGTTGGTTTGAGCCTTCGATGCAGCAATTTTTGTCGTTCTGTAACAGCGACAAGTTTACTGCTTACGCAAATGCTCTTGATGGATATGATGTGAGTGACCGGGGCAAAGTCCATTTCAATGCCTCGTAGCGCCGGCCAATCTATCGCCGGGTACTGTGATACCCGATATCAACCTCGCAAGCGTTGGGAATCGGGATCCGTTATCCATTGCCTAACCCTCTGTCTTTTTGTGCTGCTGTCATTTGCGCCTGCACTGAGTGCGGATACCAAGCTGGCAGTGTCATCAAGTCTGCGCCAGGTATGGCCGGAACTGCTTGAAGACTACCTTGCCTACTTAAAATCCACGCCTATCAACAGTAGCGAATCAACATCTGAACAAAAAAGTATCAAAGCCAGCTTTGGTTCGTCTGGTAACTTGATGCGTCAGTTAATGCAGGGTGCACCTTTCGATATTTTCTTGAGTGCTGCGCCAATTTATGTAGAAAAGCTGCAGCAACAAGGCTTGACACAGGGGGCAGCTATCGAGTTTGCATCAGGACAGTTGACATGGGTTGCAAGGCACGATTCGCTCGCAGACGAGTGGCTGCAAACCTACCTCTCACCAGCCGACGCAACCGCAACTCAGACGCAAGACACAAGCTCGCCAGCTACCGCGTTGTCGCTTCCCCAGTTGTCAGCTGATGCCGTCTCATCGTTGCAAAAACTGAAAATCGCGATCGCCAATCCTCGTCATGCACCCTATGGTATTGCTGCCAAGGATATGCTGACCGCTCTGGGTTTGTACGAGAATCTAAAGCCTGGGTTATTGTTGGGTGAGAATGCCGCTCAGGCAATGCAATTTGTGTTGGCTGGTGGAGCCGACCTCGCACTGGTCCCATTATCGCTGCTTCCCCCACAATTGCTGGCAGCTGGCGGTAACCGGGGTTCGCAAAATTCTGCTTCGACAATCACCGCTGAGCAATCACCAACCGACTCCGCACCGGGAAGGCAGTGGCGTGGTATCCGTTTCAGTCCGGTAGAGCCACTGACAACGACAGCTGTGCGGCATCACGCAGTGTTGTTAAAATCGGCCTCAACGGATGCTCGGTATTTTATGGATTATCTGACCTTGCCCAGGGCGCAAAACACCTTCAAACGTCATGGCTTCAGGTTGCCGTAATGCCGGTTGATGCGCTGCCGGCTTTTTTACTGTCGTTCAAGCTTGCAGCATGGACCACTTTGCTTTTGTTGCCAGTCGGCTTTCTCGTTGGTCGGTGCTTGTCACTCAATCAGTTTCGGGGCAAGGCCTGGATTGAGGCATTGTTGTTGTTGCCGTTGTTATTGCCTCCCACGGTACTTGGTTTCTATCTTTTACTGTTGTTCAGCCCTACCTCGATGACCGGGGGCTGGCTGCAAAGTTTGTTCGGTGTACCGCTGGTGTTCAGTTTTCCCGGGCTTGTGGTAGCCTCGATGATTGTCAATCTGCCGTTTGCAGTGCAACCGATACAGCAGTCATTTAACGCCATTCCTGCCGATATGCACGAAGCGGCCTGGGTCAGCGGTCTCGGTTCGTTTAAAACATTCCTTAAAATTGAATTGCCACTGACTTGGCAAGGGGTGTTGTGTGCTGCCACTTTGACCTTCGCGCATACACTTGGAGAGTTTGGCGTTGTCTTGATGGTGGGTGGCAATATTGCTGGTGAGACAAGAACGGCATCCATTGCCATTTACGATAGTGTTCAGGCCTTTGATTTACAGGGTGCCGGCCTGATGACGGTCGGATTGGTGGTGTTTTCTCTACTGGCACTGGTCGTTGTGCAATGGTTTGGCAGGAGGCAGTCGATCATGGCCGCCGGCCAGCATCAGTCAACCACTCGATCCAATCAGGCACTAGTCCGATGACATTGGAAGTGTCCCTGCAACAGGCTGGGCCGATCCCACTCGATGTGAGTTTCCAGTGTGCAGCAGGCGAGCTAATGGCTTTGGCCGGGCCATCCGGTAGCGGTAAAACGACAGTGTTACGGGCCATTGCCGGGCTGCAACCGATAGCCAGCGGAAACATCTCATGTAACAAGACCCCATGGTTTGATCATGCAAAGCAGGTCGATATCAAACCTCAGTTACGTCGATGCGGTTTTGTATTTCAACAGTACGCCTTGTTTCCTCATATGACCGTGGCGCAGAACATCACTATTGCCATGGGTGATGTGCCGGCATCCAGGGTCAAGGCTCGTGCCCGGGAGCTGCTGGAAATAACCAAAATGGATGGGCTGGAGCGCCGCTACCCGTCGCAATTATCGGGTGGACAGCGCCAGCGTGTGGCTCTGGCTCGAGCGCTTGCACGTGATCCGCAAGTGTTGTTGCTGGATGAACCGTTTTCGGCGGTCGATCAGCAAACCCGGCAACGCCTGTTCCGGGAGCTGGCCCAACTGCGAAAGCACTTGCAGTTGCCGGTTATTCTGGTCACACACGATATGAACGAGGTGATGCAGTTGGCGGATTCCATCACTCTGGTCAGGCGTGGACGTTCCCTGCAGAGTGGGCCACTGCCAGAAGTGATCCAGCATCCTTTGAGTGTGTCGGTAGCCAAGCTGCTCGGTCATCAGAATTTGTTCGGGGTGACGGTGCTGGAACAATCAGCTGAAGGTGCGGTGGTTGATTTGGCCGGTGCTCGGCTTAACTGTACCGACAACCTGTTTATCAAGGGGGACCAACCGGTTGCAATGATTCCACAATCTGCAGTGATCATGCACCGCCGGGATCGACCCTCGCGAGGTGAGCGGGAAAACCCCCTTAGCGGTAAAGTTGCGGAGTCGGTGGCGATGGGGGATGATCTGTCGGTAAAGATTGCCCTTGAGGGTACTGAAGATCCGCTGTCGTTCAGGGTGTCGCGTCATGTTGCAGAGCGCAATCGCGTAGAGCCAGGCGCTGACATCACCGTTTCGCTGTTACCTGAGGCAATACATCTTATTGCCAGGCCAGATAACTGGATAGATAAAAATCGTGCACGGTAACTTGTCAATGGATTCAACGCCACCTGATTGCAGTCAGGCAATTGCTCTGAAACCTGTTCGTTCATGAGGTTCGATCACAGGCTTCCATTGTGGCTGCGTGCAGCGCCTGTGCTGTTTTTACTGTTGTGGTCCGGCGGATATGTAACAGCTAAAATCGCGCTGCAATATGCCGAGCCAATGACCTTGCTTACCCTGCGTTACGCATGGGTCATCATGATAATGGCCGCTTTGTTTCTCTACCTGAAGCCGAGGCTTCCAAGCCGTCCTCTGGATTGGGCTCATCTGGCGATCGTCGGCTTTTTGTTGCAGGCCGTGTACTTCGGGTTTTGCTATCTGGCTTTTCGAGCAGGTATTGCGGTGGGTACGCTGGCTTTGTTGTTCTCCTTGCAGCCCGTGCTGGTGGCACTGGTGGCACCGCGCTGGAGTGGTGAAACCATCAGAGCCGTGCAGTGGGCCGGCCTGATTTTAGGGCTTGTGGGTACCGGTATTGTCATCGCGGCACGTGCTGCCATCGAGATACCCAGTATCCCCGCTCTCACCTTTGCCTTACTCGGCTTGATCGGTATCGCCGGTGCTGCGCTCTGGGAAAAACGTTTTGGTATTGAGCAACATCCAGTGGTGTCCAATCTGGTGGGTTACGCTGCCGGCATTGTTGTGGTTTTGCCACTGAGCTTTCTGCTGGAAACACGTGAAGTCACATGGAACTGGAGCTTTACGCTGGCGCTTGCCTATCTGGTAGTCGGTAACTCGGTTATTGCGGTCGGGTTGCTGTTGGCCATGATCAGGCAGGGGGATGTGAGTCGTGTTTCAGCGCTGTTTTTCCTGGTTCCACCGATGGCAGCCTTGATTGCCTGGTTGGTAATGTCTGAGGAAATGCCAGGCCTCGCCTGGTTCGGGATGGTGGTCGCTGCGGCCGGTGTTTATGTGGCGACCAAAAAAGTGCCGGCTGTGACATCTGGAGATGGGTAGTTGTCCACCGGTGGGTTATTGACTGATTCTTGGCTGAAGGGATACCGAACACAATGTTAATTATTAGCTGGAACATTCAGGCAGCCAAAGGCGTCGATGGCAAGGTTGATGTGGAGCGTATCGCCAAGGTGATCAAGGGGCTGGGTGACGCTGATGTTATTTGCTTGCAAGAAGTTTTGCATGATATCGACGAGACCGAGACCAGCTTGCAAGAGGTGCCACCGAGTCAGGCTGAGTTGTTGGCAGAATTCTTTCCGCAGCATCGTGAGATCTTTGGTGCTGCGATTGACCGACAGTCTGCAAGCGGACGATCCTTATTTGGCAATATGATTTTGTCCAGACTACCTGTTTTAAATGTCTTTATGCACAAACTTCCTCAACCTGCAGATCCGGATAACCTGAACATGCCGCGTCAGGCAATAGAGGTGTTGCTGCAGACCGGGGAAGAGGTTGTCAGGGTGGTAACAACCCACCTTGATTTTTTCTCGGTAAAACAACGTCAGGCGCAGGTTGAATATCTGTGCGCACTACAACACGAATTTGATCAACGCTATCACTTGCCGTCTCCTGCGGGCAGCAAAGCCTATCAATCCGCACCTGAAACCAACAAGACGGTGTTTTGTGGTGACTTTAACCTGCCGGTTGCCAGCGAGCAATATCAGCAGATCACCACTGCCGCGACCGGATTACAAGATGCCTGGCGCCTGGTGCATGGTGAAAAAGAGCACGATGCGACTTGTGGTATTTATGATCATGAGCAATGGGCAGAAGGGCCTCATTGCCGTGACTTTTTTTTCGTCTCGGATGCGCTTTCCGGGCAGGTGACGGGCTTGCAAGTGGATGTGGAAACAGCAGCGTCGGATCATCAGCCTTTTAGGCTGGACCTCTCTGTTGGTAACCAGAACTCTTGATTGAGGCAAGAGCCCCGAGAGACAACAGCAGGAGTTTACTTGCCGCGGCTGCGATCAATGGATTTGCTCAGCAGGATAACGGGTGCTAGCCCGACCACAACAATCAACAGTGCTCCCAAAGCACTTTGCTCGATTAATTCGTCGGATGCGTATTGATAAACCTGGGTGGCCAGGGTGTCGTAGTTGAACGGTCGCATGATCAAGGTTGCAGGCAACTCTTTCATACAATCAACGAAGACTACCAACATTGCAGTTAGCAGGCCGCCCTTGATCAGCGGTAGATGAATGCGAGCGAGTATCGTCAGTGGATTGTACCCAAACGATCTACCGACTTCGTCCATACTGGGGTTGACACTCTGCAGGCTTGTGGATATCGCCCCGTAGGCTGCTGCAAGAAAACGTACCGAATAGGCAAACAGCAAAGCGAAGATACTGCCCGAGAGTAACAGTCCGGTCGAGATACCAAAATACTGTCGAAAGAAAGCGTCGACACTATTATCAAGCAAGCCGAAAGGGATGATAATCCCGATGGCCAATACCGCCCCGGGCACGGTGTAACCGATAGTTGCAACAGATACCAGCTTGCGCAGCGTGCGTCCGGGCTTCAGGCGCAATGCATAACTGAGTACGATTCCGATGATGGCAGTGATGATTGCTGCTAGCGCAGACAGGGTCAGGCTGTGTCGGGCTGCTGCTTGAAACTCCGGCGTCCAGGAAATCTCGAAATACGCTATCGCATAACGTAGCAGTACCCAGGCGGGTATCAGAAAACCCAATACAATCGGCAATGCGCAAAGCAGAAACGCAAACATGGCTGCTGTGCCGCTAAGCGGGTGACGCTTGATACCCTGCAAGCGGCCACCGGGTGGTTGAAACACGTTCTGCGTTTGACGGCTGGCGCGTTCGAGCCCGAATAACAACAGGACAAACATCAACAGCAGTGTGGCCATTTGTGCACCACCGCCGAGGTTGTTCATACCCAGCCAGACATCATAAATACCTGCTGTCATCGTGCGTACGGCAAAATAGCTGACCGTACCATAGTCGTTCAATGTCTCCATCAGCGCCATTGAAACTCCAACAACAATGGCAGGTCGCGCAAGGGGCAGCGCCACTTTGAAAAACCGTGTGCGAGTGGATTTACCGAGCACCTGTGCCACCTCAAGCAATGACGCAGATTGTTCCAGAAAAGCAGCTCTAGCCAATAAATACACATACGGATAAAGCACCAGAACCAATACGATAATGGCACCGCCGGTACTGCGGATGGAAGGGAAGTAGTAATCGCGGGCTGAAGACCAGCCAAAAATGGCACGCAATTGTGTCTGCACCGGGCCGGCAAATTCCAGCATGTCGGTATAGACATAGGCGAGCACATAAGCCGGTACCGCAAACGGCAAAAGCAAAGCCCAGGCAAACAGCTTACGCCCCGGAAACTCGTAATGAGTCACGGTCCAGGCGGTAGCGATGCCAATTGAGGCGGTACCACAGGCAACCCCCAGCATCACGATCAGTGTCGTAACAACATAGCCTGGCAATACACTGTCAAGAAGGTGAGGCCAGATGTTTTCGCTGGGAAAAAACGCCAGTATCACCACCACAACCAGTGGCAAACACACCAGCAGCGCGATTATCGATGCAACAAGAGTCCAGCCGCGTGGAAAGGAAAGGCTTGGCAGGTCGTTGGCAATCCCTTGTTTTCCCGGCTGCTGGTCTCCCACGGATTGGCCCGGATTCATGCTTGCAGACATGGCACCAGTTGATCAGCTAGCGTTTGTGATGGGAAATCGATGTCTTATCCGTCGAACCCGACTTCATCAGCCATTTTACTGGCCCGGGTACGGAAGCTGGCAATGTCTGCCAGCGGCAGTGTGTCGTGATTGAATTTACCCCAGGATTCAACCAGGCCGGACCACGGGATGTCCGGGTTTGCCGGGTATTCAAAATTCATTTCTGCATACATTTTCTGTGCGATGTTTCCAGCCAGAAACTCCATCAACTTGATCGCGTTTTCTTTGTTGGGTGCAGATTTTGTCAGTGACATGCCACTGATATTCATGTGCGTTCCGCGATCCTGCTGGTTCGGAAAAACGATGTTGACGGCGTCGGCCCATGGAGCCTGTTCTTCGTTGGTCATCATCGCGCCCATGTAATAGCTGTTGATGATCGCGACATCGCATTCACCTTGAGCGATGGCTTTGACCTGCGCCCTGTCATTACCCTGCGGTTTGCGTGCGAGATTGTTTTTAACACCTGTTAGCCAGTCTTTGGCTGCTTGTTCACCACTGTGTGCAATGATCGATGCTGTGAGAGCGACCATATAGTTGTGCTTTCCACTGCGGGTACAGATTCGTCCTTTATACTCAGGGTTTGCAAGGTCCTCGTATCGCCTGATGCCATCGAGACCTTCAACACCTCTGGCGGTGACGATAATTCTGGCGCGGTTGGTCAGGCCGAACCAGTGGCCGCTGGGATCGCGAAATTCTGCCGGGATATTGTTATCAAGCACGGCGCTGTCGACTTTCTGAGTCACGCCGGCTTGCAATGCCGCATCGAGGCGTCCAATGTCCGCTGTGAAAATCAGGTCAGCCGGGCTGTTGGCGCCTTCGCTGGTGAGTCTCTGCACCAATCCTGACTTGGCGAAAACCGTATTGACTTTGATACCGGTATCGGCAGTGAATTTGTCAAACATCGGTTTGACAAGAAACGGTTGGCGATAAGAGTAAACGTTGACTTCTTCAGCCTTGGCTGCTGTGAGGGTGGTTGTCAGAGAAACCAATATCAGGGTGAGCAGGTAAAACCGACGACGATGCAGAGAGCTGAAGAACATGACAAGAAAACATTTAGCTAATGAGAAGTGCATGTTAATAATAATCATTCTCGTTTGCAAATGATTTACAAAAAGTTCTCAAAAGTGCAAGCCAGTGCACATTTTATCGGATCTGGAGGTGGCTGCTAAACCGAGTTTGATAAGAGGGGGCTGCCAGGTCACCGGGAACACCAGGTCAATGGACAGCGCATTCCCTAAGGGCGCATTGCTCAGGGAAGAGAATTAGAGATTGCAGGAGTTTCGGGCAAGAGTGGAGTCTCTCTCCGGCTCAATCCTGCGGCAACGGTGGCTTGACGCCATACTGCCGTACTACCAGGGGGGCCTTTTCAGCAGGCAGATTCTGGGCGCTATTCAGATTGAGGCTTTTTATAGACCCCGTACAGCACGATTTTGTGCTCGCTGAGCTCGTAGCCCAATTCTGCGGCGATTTCGGTCAGGCGTTGTTCGATTTTTTCATCTTTAAACTCGGAAACCTTACCGGTTTTGATGCAAACAATATGATCGTGATCATCGCCGGTGTCGAGTTCAAACACTGCCTGGCCACCAGCAAAATGGTGTCGCGTGACCAGACCAGCGCTTTCAAACTGGGTTAGCACACGATACACAGTCGCCAGACCAATATCGGTTCCTTCATCCGCAAGCGCCTTGTAAACATCTTCAGCGCTCAAGTGGTGCGGATCGGCCTGTTCCATAATTTCCAGCACTTTGAGTCTGGGCAACGTCACTTTCAGACCGTGACTTTTCAGATCTTTATTGCTTAAGCTGCCTTCTAGTGCGGTGAGTCTTGCCATGACAGACGACCTCGTTTGTGATGATTGCCGATTATGGGCAATCTCCCCATAGAAACTGCGGTTATTATAAGGATAATTCGACTGAAAACAAACCGATATGGCACTTCGCGGGTGCACAGGGGAACCAAACCGGTCGGGTTTGATCACAATGCAGGATACAATGTGCCAATCCAAACGACCTGCTTTGGTTTGGAGTCGGGTCGCTTTTCTGTTCAAACCACTGGTGTTAAATAAATCATGAAGTTACAGCTGCATGCTGCCACAACCTCTACAAATGTCTGGCATTCAGATAAGCCGGATTGTGACGCTCCTGTTGAGAAATGCTGCAAGCGCTCCAAAGCGCATGCTTCTGCTTTCGCTGCATCACTGTCTGCTTTTGCGACCTTGTGTCTGCTGCTGGCAGTCAGTGCGGTTTTACCTCGTCAGGCTCAGGCAAATGATCAGTTGCTGGAGCAAGACTGGAAGGCCGTCGTCGATGAGGCGCAAGGACAAACGGTGTATTTCAATGCCTGGGGAGGCAGTGATCGCATCAACCAGTATTTGCAATGGGTAGCGAAACATGTGGAAAGTGATTTTGGTGTCACTCTCGAGCATGTAAAAATCGGAGACATTGCTGAAGTGGTGGGACAATTGGAAGCGGCAAAGTCGGTTGGGCGCACTAGCGATGGCAATGTTGATTTAATGTGGATCAATGGCGAAAACTTTGCCCGAATGAAGCAGCAGAAGTTGATCTGGGGTCCGTTTGCCGAGGTGTTGCCCAATGCAGCACTTATTGTTGATTCACCCTCGGTGAAATTCGATTTTTCGGTTGCTGTCGAGGGGCTGGAACTGCCTTGGGGTGGAGCCCAGTTGGTGTTTATTCACGATATGGCTGTAACCCCGGAGCCGCCGCGGTCAGCGATGGCTTTGCTGAAATTTGTGCAGGACGGCGGTCGATTTGCCTATCCTGCACCACCCGCGTTTCATGGTACGACCATGATCAAGCAGTTCTTGTCCGAGTTGACGCCGGACCCGGCGGCACTGGCCGTCGCAGTTGAAAAGGCCGATTTCGATAGCGTCACAGCTCCCTTGTGGGATTACCTGGATCAGCTGCACCCCGCCTTGTGGGGTAAAGGTAAAACCTGGCCTGCCAGTGGCGAACAGACGCGACAGTTGCTGGATGATGCCGAGATCGATATCGCTCTGTCTTTTAATCCGAATGAAGCCAGTGCAGCGGTAAAAGGAGGACAGCTCCCGGAAAGCGTGCGTACCTATATTTTCGATAAAGGCACGATTGGCAACACCCATTTTGTCAGCATACCGTTTAATGCCAAGGCCAAAGCCGGTGCTATGGTCGTCGCAAATTTTCTTGCATCACCCAAAGCGCAGGCGCGCAAGGCAGACCCTGAATTCTGGGGAGACCCGACCGTCCTCGCCCTGGATCGTTTGTCGGATGCTCAGCAGGCCGATTTTCAGTCAGTGGATCTCGGTCCATGGGCTTTACCGCTGGGCACAGCCAATACGCTGCCGGAGCCTCATGCGTCGTGGGCCACTGCGCTTGAGCAGGCTTGGCTGGAGCGTTATGGCAACTAGCCGATGACCCATGGGTAGCTACACTCCGATTGTCCAGTCGCAGTCACGCATTTACGTGCCGTCGTTTTGTGGATGCCTGAATCGCTGCCTTAATCCATGACATGGGCAGGTATTTCGGCTACCTGATTCTGGGTTTGTTCAGCTTACCCCTGGTCGCCGGATTGGCGGGTACATTACTGCCGGCACTGGGCGGGATGCCCGAATTGGCTCCCGGTAACGGGCTGTCCATTCTGCTGCTCGATCCGCGTTTCCTGCCGGCACTGATGCTAACGCTGAAAACCGGTCTCGTCGCAACCATATTAGTGTTGCTGTTAACACTTGCCATTCTGGTATCCGTGCATGGCACTCGATTGTGGCGCTGGGTGCTCGGTATGCTGCCACCGCTGCTGTCGGTGCCGCATGCGGCGATTGCAGTCGGGCTTGTTTTCCTGATTGCACCCAGCGGATGGCTGGTGCGTCTGCTATCTCCAGCATTCACCGGATGGCAAAGGCCGCCTCTTGACTGGGTGATTCCCGATGCCGGTGGTTGGTCCTTGATATTGGGACTGGTGATAAAAGAGACACCGTTTTTGTTACTCGCCGCGTCGGCTCAGCTGGCAACCTTGAATGTCGATGCCGCGTTGCGCATCGGCAGGACCCTGGGCTATGCGCCAGCGCGCTGCTGGAGCCGTCTGATATTGCCTTTGTTGTATCCCAGAATTCGCCTGACACTGTTTATCATTCTGGCCTTCAATTTGAGTGTGGTGGATATGGCTTTGCTACTCGGCCCGGGCAATCCACCAACGTTTTCAGTGTTTCTGATGTCTCTTGTCAATGACCCCGGTTCCAGAGCGGCAGCTTCGGCTGGCGCGCTGCTGCTGGGGATTGGAGTCGGGTTCGCGTTTGTGTTGGTTATTGTCCTGGAAAAGCTGATTTCAGCTGTTGCCGGCTATCGCCGTCAGAGTGGACACCGCGGGCGAGGTTTTGGATTCTGGCGTACTCTGGCCTGCTTCAGCGCGGTGTTGCTGCTGGGTCTTGGGTTTGTGTCGTTACTCATGCTGGCGTTGTGGAGTGTTGCACGACGGTGGCGTTTTCCTAACGCTTTGCCCACGGAGTGGACCCAGCGTCACTGGCTTAATCATGCGAGCCTTTATGAGGCTTCCCTGTCGACGCTGAGCTTTGCATTGGCCACTGTTTTGTTATCGGTGCTTGCTGCTGTGTGCTGGCTTGAATGCGAAAGAAAGCACGGCTTGCCGAATGTTGACTGGCTCTGGTACGTACCGTTGCTCATTCCACAGATAACATTGCTTTTTGGCTGGCAGGCAGCGGCACTTTACTTTTCATTTGACGGATCGTGGCTGACGGTTGTTTTTGCACATTGGGTTTATGCCGTGCCCTATGTCGTCCTGATTCTGGCCGTTGCGTGGCGCGAGCTGGACCCTGCCTGGAACCATGCGGCCGCGGTGTTGGGGGCTGGTTATTGGCGCAGACTGTGGCAAGTGCGCCTGCCAATGTTGATGGTGCCACTGAGTCAAGCTGCGGCAGTTGCGCTGGCGGTTAGTGTGGCTCAATACCTTCCAACCTTACTGCTGGGAGCCGGGCGTCATCAAACGCTTGCGATCGAATTGGTCACCAGCTTTGGTGGTGTTGATCGGCGTGTGATAGCGGTGTTGGCGGTTATGCAGAGTGCGCTGCCCTTGCTCGCTTTCAGTCTGGCGTTGTTTTTTTCCAATCGCAGTTCATTCGGCGTCATGAAGTCAAGCCGACAACATTTGGCAACGCGGGAGCGAGCTTTATGAACGAGTTACGAGTGGAGGCTTTGCGCTTGCGTCTCCCGGACGGCAACCTGCTTTGCGACAATCTTTCGTTTACGGTGCTGCCGGGTTCGGTGCTGGCGCTGATGGGGCCCAGCGGGAGTGGAAAGTCGAGTATCCTGAACTGGATGACCGGCACGCTCGACCCTCGCATCAAGGCGGAAGGAGAGATTTATTTAAGTGGTACCCGGCTTACGGATTTGCCGGCAGAACGTCGGCAGATGGGACTCATGCTTCAGCAGGATTATTTGTTTCCCCATATGACCGTCGGGCAGAACCTGAGCTTCGGTCTGAAGGGCGGCAGCCGACAGCAAAGAAAGACCAGAATTGAATCCAGCCTTGATCATGCCGGACTGGGTGGCATGGTTGACCGTGATCCTGCAACACTCTCAGGTGGACAACGGGCAAGGGTCAGTCTGTTGCGGACTCTTTTGTCGACGCCGAGCGCTCTGCTACTGGATGAACCGTTTTCCCGTCTGGATGCTGATTTGCGTCAACAGATTCGGGACTTTACCTGGCAAGCCTCCGCTGAGTTGCCCACACTATTGGTGACTCATGATGTGGCTGATGTACCTGCGTCGGCAGCTACGTTACACCTTGCTGCTGTTGAGCCTGCCGATACACTGACCGTAACCGGCCTGCCAGAGTAACTGGCCTGGCCCTCTGACCCAGGTTAACCATTGTGCTGGACAAACATGTCGTTCCCTTGATCAAACCGCCTCTGCAAGGCATTGCGCGTAGTTGCCAACGTCGCTCGCTTAAGCCCGATCAGGTCACATTGGTCGGGTTCGGGTTTGGTTTGGTAGGGATCGCTCTGATTGCAGGCGGATTTGCTCAGGTTGCGCTGGTATTTCTGTTACTCAACCGACTGGCTGATGGTGTCGACGGAGAACTGGCCAGGTTGCAAGCCTTGCCGGGTTCGGCAAAAAATCAGCCTGTGAATGAGGCCGGGCAGGGTAGTGCCGACGGTGGCAGTGATGCCGGGGGCTACCTCGATATCACGCTGGACTTTGTTTTCTATGCTCTGTTCCCGTTGGGTTTTGCCCTGGCCGACCCTGCAGCCAATGCCTTGCCAGCGGCTATTCTGATTGCGAGTTTTGTCGGCACTGGTGCGAGCTTTCTGGCTTTTTCGTCACTGGCGGCGAAAAACAATCTTGTACATCCTGAATTTTCGTACAAAAGTCTGTTTTACCTGAACGGGCTTGCCGAAGGCACCGAGACAGTGTTGGTGTTCGTCCTGATGTGTCTGTTTCCGGCGCAATTTGGTTTGATTGCAGTGTTTTTTGCTGTGGTGTGTGGCATAACAACCATCAATCGCGTGACTTTCGGGTATTTGACCCTGCGTAATCAAAAGCCTGTGCTGACTGAATCATCAGCTGAGTCAAACAAAGTAACGGGTGCACAGCTGTCTACACAAAAATTAACGGATAACGATCAAAATGAGCACTGAGAAAACAACCACACATGAAGCGGAAGAAGATGCTCGTAACGAGTCTATAAAAATCTACGTCAACGGTGAAATTGTGCCACGTCAGCAAGCCATGGTGTCGGTTTACGATAGCGGTTTTATGCTCGGCGACGGCATGTGGGAAGGAATGCGCCTGTACGATGGTGTATGGGCGTTTTTTGACGAACATATGGATCGCCTGTTTTCGAGTTGCAAGGCGGTCTCACTTGATATAGGACTTGATCGGGCCGGTGTCGCAGCAGCCCTGGCTGCTACCGCCTCGGCCAACAATATGTCGACCGATGTGCATTGCAGACTGATGGTGACGAGGGGATTAAAGGCCAAACCGTTCCAGCATCCCGGTCTTTCACGCAGCGGACCGACAGTGGTGATTATTATGGAGCACTCGCGTCCTGCCGGAAAATTGCAGCAGTACGGTATTCGATTGGCAACGGTGCCGCAAGTGCGCGGCTTGCCAATGTCACAAGATGCCAAGTACAACTCTCATTCCAAACTGAATTGTGTCATTGCCTGCTTGCAAGCGGAGCAGGCGGGTGCTGATGAAGCGCTGATGCTGGACCCCCACGGTTTTGTCAACACCACCAATGCATGCAACTTTTTTGTGGTCAGGAAGGGGCAAGTCTGGACGTCTACCGGCGACTATTGCATGAACGGTGTGACACGCCAAAAAGTCATCGATCTGTGTCGGTCAAATGATATCCCGGTTTTTGAACGAAACTATTCGCTGATTGACGCAGTGAGTGCCGATGAGGCATTTCTCACCGGCACCTTCGGTGCGCAAACACCGGTCGCAGAAATTGATGGCAAGTTGATTGGAACAGGTCGTGCCGGGCCGGTTACCGAAAAGATTCAGCAACTTTACAAACAACTTGTTCAATCGCATGTTGCCGAGAGACAGTCTGGCGGTTGAGCAATACAGTCTCGTGATTGCAATTTAGCGACACTATCGGTTTAATAGAGTTACAAATACAGAACATTGTTTGACGAATGAGGCGGAAAGCTGCCACTGCTGCCGGGCCGAGCTGCCGGCACAAATTGCCACTATCAAACCTGCCACCATCAAACCTGCCAAAGTATTTAAGCAGGCCGGCAATGAGATGGCGCTAGTGGCAGTGTGCTATCAGTAAGGTTCCAGGAAGAGTGGGGTTCTAAAGAGAGCGACCACCATCGACGGCTAACACCTGGCCTGTGATGTAGGTAGCTTCCGGGCTACACAGGAAAAGAACAGCATCTGCCAGCTCATCGCTTGTGCCAACTCGTTGCATGGGTATCCCGGCAATAATGGATTCTTGCAGATCAGTTGTGGAACTGCTTCCTGCAGCTGTGCCCGTGTCATCGGGCCATAAAATAGCGCCCGGTGCAATCGCGTTAACTCGAATGGCAGGGGCCAAATCTTTTGCCAACACCCGGGTTAACATCGTTAACCCGGCTTTGGCTGATGCATAAACGGCGTGATTGGCAAGGGCACCTTCCACATGCGCATCAGTCATATTGAGGATACAGCCCCTGGATTCCTGTAATGCAGTGGCTGCATGCTGACAGAGGTAAAGTGGCCCGAACAGATTGCTGCTGAACAGATTGTCAACGTCGTGACTATTGATCTTGTCGACGGGTGTGGCGAAAAACGTGGACGCATTGTTGACCAGCACATCCAGCTGGCCAAAGTAATCGACAGCGGCGTTGACAATGTGTTGGGCTGAATCGGGCTGACCTAGTGCACCACAAAGAGGCATCGCAGAGCGGTCCCGGACATTGTTTAATTGACTGACCAATTGCAAGGCTTCAGCTTCAGACTGGTTGTAGTGAACCACGACCTTAGCCCCCTGCTGATGGAAACGGTGCGCAAACGTCGCACCGAGCCGACGTGCGGCACCAGTGATCAGTACTACTTTGTTATCAAACCTGTTCATAAGTTGAGCAAGCCGTTTTTTTAAAAAATGTCTGTTAGAAGATTACTGTCTGCGAGCTCAGTAAAAGCTGATTCACAGGCTGCAAACATTGGCAGCAAATATTTTGACGCTGTTTAAAAACTACGAGACGAAATGGTATCCCATTTTGTTTGCGTCGGTATATTGTGTCCCAGCAAAGCACTGTGAAATTTCATCCTTGGTGTCCTGTGCAGGTACATTGCAATGGTAACCTAGCGTTACGGTATCGCTGACAAAAAGGGTGCTGAAAAGTAAAGCGTGCATTGGTCTGTTGTGCTGTTCTGTTTTTATGTTTGTTAAATTGCGCATTGCAGCTTGGTCGCGCGAGTTTAGTTAAGTTTCAACACTGACTACTCTACTGGCAGAGGATTCTGTCGTGATGGTTTATCAGGTTATGGATTTACTCAGAGGTACCCTGGCCTCGTGTTGATGTGTATTCTGATATATGAAGCAGTATGACCTGAAGAAGAGTCGTGAGCAAAACGATCTCTTCGCTGGCCCGCAATCCCTTTTTGACGCGGTGGATCCCGAACTGCAGGCTTTGTTAAACGCTGAGTTGATTGCGCAGCGTAAAACTTTGAACCTGACGGCTGCCTGCAATTACCTGTCAGAAGGTGTTCAGCAGGCGTTGCACCCTGCGTTAACCCACATTCATTCTGAAGGTTACCCCGGTAAACGTTTTCATCAGGGGCAGGAATTTGCCGATGCCATTGAACGGCTCGCCATAGCGCGGGCGAAAAGTGTGTTCAAAGCCCAACATGCTAATGTCCAGGCTTATCGCGGCACCATGGCTAACTTTATCGCCTGCATTGCGGCGGCTTCAACGGGTAGCCGTTTGCTGGGGTTTGCCTGTGATGCGGGTGGACATTACACCACCGGGAGTAAGGTCCATGTGTTGTCCGAGCTTTTCGACATACACACTTACAGCATTCAACGTGACCGCCTTGACTACCAACACATTCGTGCTCAGGCACGGGCCATAAAACCGCACATATTGTTTGCCGGAGACACTTCCTGGCCTGGTGATTGGGATTGGTTTGAGATGCGTTCTATTGCGGATGATGTGGGGGCTGTATTGGTTGCGGATATTTCTCAAACCGCCGGTCTGGTGGCGGCGGGTGTACTGGCAAATCCCTGTGAGCTCGCTGATATCGTCACTCTATCGACCTACAAGACATTACGCGGTCCACGGGCAGCGCTGATTTTGTGTAAAAAGGAATGGGCGTCGCGGGTGGATCGGGCAGTATTTCCGGTTTGTCAGGATGGGACCAATATCATGAACACAGCTGGAATTGCTGCGGTGTTGGCAGATGCGGCCAAACCTGATTTCAAAGTCTATTGTCGTCAGGTTTTGGCCAATGCTTCGGCGCTGGCCGGTGCGTTAAAAAATCTTGGCTACTCGCTGGTTACTGGTGGCACGTTGAACCATGGCTGTTTGATCGATATGACATCGAGCGGTGTGGGCGGAAACGAATGTGCCTCTACACTTGCGCGCGCGAATATCATCTGTAACGGGAATATCATTCCCAATGACAAGGGCTCTCCAATCAATCCATCAGGCTTGCGGGTTGGTACTCCAGCCATTACCACGCTCGGGATGCAGGCGCGTGATATGGAACAGGTTGCCGGCTTTATTCATCGTGCGCTCAAGCTCGCCAACAACACTCCCCGTCTGCAGGATCTGTCCGTGCAGGTAAGTGACTTTCGAGCCGGATTTGAAACCCTGTCGGCCGGCCAACAAACTGCGACACGCGTAAACGTGCCAGAGCCAACATTTTAGAAACCGTAGTTGTAACTGATTGCAGCTGTCGATCGGTGCATTAAAACTCTGCTGCCCACAGTGCGGGCCTACACTGCAGCCCCAGAAAGCGGCAAAGACTGCTGCATGGTATCGAAGATCAGCGCTACCGTTCCTTTTTTGCAACCAGATACAAGTGCAGCAGGTCTTTTCCATGCCCTTCAGGACTGGCGTAGACTAGTTGTTGAAAGCGGTGGTACAAC
The DNA here is from genome assembly GCA_937951215.1 of uncultured Granulosicoccaceae bacterium. Taxonomy (GTDB): domain Bacteria; phylum Pseudomonadota; class Gammaproteobacteria; order Granulosicoccales; family Granulosicoccaceae; genus CALFCE01. Next base: position 1,922 of record CALFCE010000009.1, on the reverse strand, counting down.
TGATCGAGTATCGCTTGTTTTTCGGCTTCGGTGCGCGTGTCATCCAGCCCCGCCCGGAAAGTGGTTTCAGTCCATGAACGATGGGTGTCTACAAACTGACGTGAAAATTGCTCCCGATTGAGTTGGCCTTGCTCGAAAGACGTTCGGAATGGGCAGGCCACGATTTCCGTATGCGCTGAATCAAGCGTCAGGCCTGATTGATAAACCGGGTTCTTCGGATCTTTCAGTGGCGCCAGTGACTCTTCCACGGTCTTGTAATATTGCTGAAAAGCCGTGTTTCTGTACTCTCCATCACTGATGATTCCGTTGTCGCGCATACCGCTCCACAGAATATTGTAGTTGTCGAACATGTTTTCGCCGCCGGTGTTTCCGAGGTAGTACCCGTTATCATCGACGCAAAAGTTTGCCATCACTAGGCGGCCCCCGCTTGCCAGTTCCTGCGAACGTCGCAGTAATATTGTTTGCCAGTCCTCACGGGCGACCGCACGGTACTCGGCCTGCTCATACTGGCTCGCGAATACCGCATGCACGTGGTCGTTGATGGTCGCTGGCATACTACTCAAATAATGCATTGCGGAGGCAGAGAAGCCCAGGTGAAGAGTGCCGGCAGGCAATATTGCGCGGTAGAAACTCAAGCCGCTACAAAACACATGCGTTTTCTCGTCATTGTGCAAATAGCCGGGTTTCCCATCAATCTGGTTATCGACATGACGGAACAGTGTGCCAAAATCGGCACCTGGCAAATCGGTGTAGACCACGTTGATCGAGGTGTCGGGCTTCAGCGTTCGTATTTGATTGACGGTGTTGCCAATCAAATCGAGGGAGGTCCCACCATCAGCAGCACCGAAGTCGGCGATGGTAAAAGGCTGCGTGGTTAAATCCACGTCTGGGCTTTGCAGGATATCGTTTACGGCATCAGCCATCAGCTGACGGCAGTTATCGATAACGGCTTTGGGGCCAAGCGATACTCGAGAGTAGAAGCCATCGCCGAGCATGGCAATATTCTTTTGACCCGTAATCTGTTCCGTCATGTGATATGCAACCTTGTTGCTGCAACGTGTGTCAGGTTACGATACTGGAGCTCAGGCGCTCTGTACAGACTGGATAGCATCCCCCTGGACCAAATCAGCTCTACAGCAGTCGTGGCCAAGGTCAGCAGACGGGTTGTTCGGTACAGGCACGAAAACAGACAACAGGAAACGATATGAAGCCAGTAGCCAAAGAAGACCGACGGGTGGTTAATATTGCCGATGCCGAATTCAAGCCGTGGGTATCGGAAACTGACGACGGGGCTGATACCGGTCAAAGTGTCGTTCAGCTAAATCGTTCAAAGCCGGATGGCGTCGGTTTCCATTTGTTTAAAATGGCGCCGGGTACAACCACTGAAGCGCACCGGCACACCGCTGACGAGGAGTGGTTTGTGCTTGAGGGTGATTTGGTCGACAATGATGGTACGCGTTATGTCCCGGGTGATCTGGTCTGGATGAAAGCGGGAACCGAACACTATTCGTACTCCGAACAGGGATGCACGCTGGTCGTTTATATCGAATCATCAGAAACCGCCGTTACCTGATTAATAAAGACCGCCTGACCCAGACTGCTTGTCCCAGACCGTATGTCCTGGCTGACAGGTCCGGCCCAAAAGCTTCATAACGATAGCCCTGATTTAAAAGTACAGGGCCACCGGCTAAGAACGGGAGCAAATCAATGCCGTTCGACCAACCATTAAGGCAGTAGCCTCACCGCTGGCGTAAGTTAAACCGGAACGGGAGCATCCGCTCTCAACAGCCCCGCCGTTTTCAGATCGGCCCAAAGCGAGGCCGGTATTTCAAGTTGCCACCAGTCGCAAATGGTGCTCATTTCCTCACGTGACCGAGGGCCCGGTATGATGCTGGAAACCAATGGGTGACCCAGAGGAAACC
>CALFCE010000008.1 GCA_937951215.1 uncultured Granulosicoccaceae bacterium | reverse complement strand
CGGCTGCCAACACGTCGTTACCGCAAATGATGACGCTGGGGGGATGAGCACTGGTCGCCATTGATTCGAACGCGTTTCCACCGTCTGCAAGGGAATAATCTGCTTCTACCTGATGGGTCAAACGGGCCTTGATGTTTGCATGACCGATGGTCTCTACAACACCGTTAATACGATTTTGTGCACGATCGTTGTTGCGGGTTCGTCCACCGATCAAACCGATACGGCGATGACCCAAGCGTAAAACTTCTCTGGTCAGTTCTGCTGTCGCTGCCTTGTTATCGAAACCGGCATAGGCCAGTTGCTGGCTCGCAACAGCTGTTTTGGTGCGGCCCGACAATGTTGGCTGATCCCTGTAACACCACGAAAGAACACAGGGAATCCCGCGGCGTTGCAGGAAATCAAGGGTGTCAGTGTCCCGGGCATCGCCGATCAACAGCATGCCCGATGCACCATTGGCAGCCAGCGCTCGAACCTGGCGAAATTCGCGCTCTGCATCATAACCGGAGCTTGCCACCAGCAAGGTGTATCCCGCGGCTGACAACACCTCTTCAAATGCCTGCAAACCGCTGGCAAACATCGCGTTTGCCATACTCGGGATAACCGCTCCGATTGTGTAACTACGGTTTGATGCAAGAAAGCGGGCACCAAAATGCGGTGTATAACCAAGCTGGTCTATCGTCTTCAGCACTCTTTCGCGGGTTCCTGCTGCAACCTTGTCCGGGCTGTTCAAGGCCCTCGATACCGTTGCAGTCGACACGCCAGCAGCCTGCGCCACCTGGTCCAAAGTCGGTGAGGCAGTCTCCGATGAGGCCGGGCTCGGGCTGTTTCTGTCATCCATTGCCGTTTTGCGGAGTGTCAATTGAGAACCTGAAGAACTATCGAAACCCGAATGTAAGCGCTTGCATTGAAGAATGCAAGTCGGTAATATCGCGCTCAGTATTTTTGTGGAATGACAAAGGTGACAGCGTGAGCAGGCAGTATTTAAAACAAGCCAGCAAGACATCAACAACCGATGCATCAGATGTACGTGAAACCGTTGAAACCATCCTGTCGGAAATTGAGGCAGGTGGTGACGACAAGGCGATGGAGTATGCGGCCAAATTCGACGGTTACTCGGGAAACATCCTGCTGACCCCGGAAGAAATTGAAGCTGCCACTGCCAAGGTTCCGCAAAAGCTGAAAGACGATATTGCATTCGCTCATGACAATGTTCGGCGTTTTGCTGAAGTGCAAAAGCAAACATTGCAGGAAGTCGAGCTCGAAGTTGTACCGGGATTTATGCTCGGTCAAAAGAGCATACCGTGTAGTGCCGCAGGTTGTTATGTTCCGGGTGGTCGATACAGTCATATCGCCAGCGCGATCATGACAGTGACGACAGCCAAAGTCGCAGGCTGCGAACATATCATTGCCTGTTCCCCGCCACGCAAGGATGAGGGCATTGCGCCGGCGATTGTTTATGCAGCGCATTTGTGCGGAGCCGATACAATCCTTGCGATGGGGGGAGTACAAGCGGTCGCGGCAATGACCTTCGGTCTGTTCGGCTTGCCCGGGATTGATATTCTTGTCGGGCCGGGAAATCAGTTTGTAGCAGAGGCCAAACGTATCCTGTACGGCCGGGTTGGTATCGATATGATTGCCGGGCCCACAGACAGTCTGATACTCGCTGACGAGACCGCCGATCCGTTTATCGTGGCCACAGATCTGGTCAGTCAGGCTGAGCACGGTTACAACTCGCCGGTCTGGCTGGTCACAAGCGATAAAAATCTCGCCGAGCAGGTAATGGAGCAGGTTCCCGGCCTGATCGCGGATTTGCCGGAGACCAATCGTGTCAATGCCGAGGCCGCATGGCGAGACTATGCTGAAGTGATTCTGTGTTCTGATCGTGAGTCGATGGCAGCCACATCTGATGAGTATGCTCCCGAACACCTGACGGTACAGGCGGCAGATCTGGATTGGTGGCGAGACAGGTTGCGTTGCTACGGTTCATTGTTTCTGGGTGAAGAAACCACAGTGTCTTATGGCGACAAAGCATCCGGTACCAACCACGTGCTTCCCACGTCACGGTCGGCCACTTACACAGGCGGTTTGTCAGTCCACAAGTACATGAAAATCGTTACCTGGCAGCAATCAACGCGTGAAGCATCCAAAGGTGTTGCCGAAGCGACAGCGCGCATCTCTCGTCTGGAGGGTATGGAAGGGCATGCCAGGGCGGCTGACGTGCGCTTGGCCAAGTACTTTCCTGATGAAGATTTTGATTTGCAGATTTAATGCTGCGCGGTTGGATGTGTATCCCAACCTTTGCCGTTAAAGCCTGTTGCGTTTGAGCCAGTGTTGTGAAAAGGAGTCAGTGAAGTCATGTCGGTTAACAAGAAAATCGTATCAGATCTGGTAGCCAATCAAATCGGCTTTGTGACGACTGTGCCTTGCAAGCAGTTGGCAGGGGTGATTGAGGAGATCGATGCCTCAGATGAGATTTATCATATTCCGGCGAACAAGGAAGATGAAGGCATGGGTCTGTGCGCCGGTGCCTTTATGGGGGGCAAACGTCCGGCCATCATCATGCAAAACACAGCGATCGGCGTCACTATCAATACCTTGGTTACCTTGACGCAGTTCTATCGTATGCCTTTGCCGATGTTGATCAGTTATCGCGGTGAGCTGGGCGAACCGGTTGCATGCCAGGTGGAGATGGCGGTACATACCAAAGCGCTGCTCGCGCAATTGAACATACCCACCTATCATTTTCACCGTGAAGAGGATGTAGAGGAGCTCGACGCAATCCTCAAACATACCTTTATGTGCAACAAGCCTGTTGCCATCCTGACTGATGCTGCATTCTGGAAGGGGTACTAAGCCATGATTCGCTCAGAAATTTTAAAAGAAATCGCTCCAATCCTGAGAGATAAATTGGTGGTATGCAATATCGGGCTACCCAGCCAGGAGCTGCATCTGATCGATGATCAGCCAAGCAATTTTTACATGCTCGGCACTATGGGGCTTTCATCATCTATCGGTTTGGGTTTGGCATTGTCGCAACCCAAGACCGTCATTTCGATTGACGGGGATGGGTCGGTACTGACCAACCTGGGTACCTTGCCCACCATCGCAAATAATGTTGCCGATAATTATATTCTGTTGATTATCGACAATGGCAGCTACGGTTCGACAGGGGATCAACCAACCTATGCGGGCCTGAAAACGTCTCTGACACGGGTTGCCGAAGCCTGTGGCTGTGAAAATGTAGTTGAATGCGATGCATCGGAAACAGCAAGCGTGCTGCAACAGGCAATCGACAGCGGCAAAATGACCATCATCGTCAGTAAATGCGAGTCCGGCAATATCAAGGTGCCGGTTATCACCATGGATCCAGTGGTCATTCGCGACCGTTTTATGAAAGCTGTGCAATCCAGTTGAACTGATTTGGTGCAGCGCCAACCGGCGCTGTACCCTGCCGATTGCCAACCTGCCAAATTCCCTCTTTTGCCGTTCTGGTACTGGCAGGGATTCTCCAGTCACGATATCCTGCTCACCGTCGAGTATCCGTTGTTGAAGGAAATGGTGTTGAACCCTGCAAACACTAAAAGTGGTCCGGCGAAGCGAACCCCCAGCCTGGACGCTATAGAAATGACCATGACGCTGGGTAGTCGCTGTGAGCGACTGCTTGAACATGAATACCTGTTGCTGGAGCAATTGATCTCTTTTAAGGAGCAAACCCAGACAGGTGAAACGCTAAAAGACACCTTGGGTATGAAACACTCGGCCCCTGATCGCATCATTCGCGCTGCCATGTCTCGCTTGATTCAGAAAACCAATGCCTTGCATCCTACTTTTCCGCTTATCCGGAAAATTGATGCCGATTTATGGATCTACACGGAGGTCGCCCCCAAAAAGAAACGCCGACCCAGATCGACAGTGTGAGTACAATCTGACAAGAACGATTTCAAGACAACCCTGGTGAGGATAAACGATGTCGAGTTTCGACAAACTGGCTGATATGTGCTGCGAGGATGGCGCTGCCAGCCTGGCGACTGATGATATTGCTCGTTTAATGGCCGAACTCGGGCATGACTGGAAGATTAGCGAGGACAGGAAGAGTCTTCAGAAAAGGTATGTGATAAAAGGCTTCGCCAAAGCGGTTTATCTCGCCAATCTGGCATCCTATGTGGCTGACAGCCAGAACCATCACCCTGACATCAGCTTTGGATGGGGTTACTGCGGCATCTCCTTTACCACGCACAGTGCAGGCGGGCTGACGCTCAATGATTTTATCTGTGCTGCGCGCATTGAACGCGCGACGGGCTGAGTGCCAGGTTGTGTGCTTTGACCTTGCTATTGTTCGTTCTGAGGTAAACCATCTGCAATAGTGTAATAGTCACCTTTGTCTGCGACGAAAATATGCAGGGCAAGTTGTGTCTCGGTGGGTGTATCGAAAGCGCCCATGGCAATGCTGATGTCGTCCCGTGTTGCCGGGTTCCAGAACAGAAACGAACCGCAGTGCTTGCAGAATCCCCGTTGAACCTTTTCTGACGACTGATACCAGCCAACGTTGTCTGATCCGTCAATTTGCAGATTTTTTTCTGCCACTGACGTTGAGGCCCAATAGTGACCGGATTGTTTCCGACACTGACTGCAGTGGCAAGCTGTTGGGGCTTCGAGCTTACCTCTGGCAACAAATTTTACGGATCCGCACAAACATTGTCCGCGATGCTCCAGTTGCTCAAGTGAAGTCGACATGAAGTTTCCTTTACAGATTTTGTGGGTGGTAATAATACCGCTTGGGGTTGGTCAACTTTAGCAGTTGGCAAATACCAACGTGCTTAAACTTTGCATTTCAAGTGATTAATTGTTTCGGATCCTGGCCAAATGCAAACGTTACTCGACCTTCATCAGGCAATTATTTCGTCGTACACGCTGGAAGTCTGCGGACTCATTGGAGCCGCTATCTATGTCATGAGCTATGGTCTGCTCAGTGTGGGCATGGTGAAGGGAGATTCTCCCTTGTACATTCTGCTGAACACCGTCGCTGCGCTTTGTGTTTTGCTAAGCCTCACCGAAGATTTTAATCTGGCCTCAGCCATCATACAGGTGACGTGGGTCGGGTTCAGCGTGATCGGTATTATCCGCTCACCCGCCTTTCGGGGTGATGCGGAGCTGTCATAGTTCAGGATCGCGGCTTGATATTGTCCGCATCGTATAAAGGGGTGTAGCCGACTCCAGCAACTTCCACCGGGTACTGCTCGCCAAAATATTCAATCAACAATGACTTGCCTTCCTCACAATAGTCATGTGGCAGGTAGGCCAGTGCAATATTTTTTCCGATGCTGGGCCCGAAGGCGATACTAGTGGTGTAAGAACGTCTGCCCTCGGAGTCAATCAACACCTCGGTTGTGTCCTTGTCCAATACAGGGCAGGTGCCGACCGGGTAGCGCGCAACACCATTGGCATCCAGATTATTTGACATGACCAGTGTACACAGCGTGGCGGGCTGATGTTCGCGCTCACGCTGCTCAAGGTAGGCTGCTTTGCCATGAAAGTCGGCTGCTTTGACACGTTTTCGCGCCAAGTCTGATTCATACAGATTATATTCTGTCAGCAGATCGGCGTTTTGCAGCCGCAGGCTCTTTTCCAATCGACGGCTGTTGGCATAGGTTTCCACGCCGATTGGGGTGACGCCTATCGCTGCCAGTGCATCCCAGACCGCCAGTCCGTCCTCGCTCTTGAAGTGCAATTCCCAGCCCTGTTCTCCGACATAGGAGATGCGAAATGCAGCCACGTTTACGCCAGCGATGCGTAGCGTTCGGACCGCAACAAAGGGGAAGTTTTCATGGCTCAGTGCTGCAGGGTCATCCACCAGTTTTGCCAGCGTCGTGCGTGCATTTGGGCCCCACAAACCAAGACATGCAAAGTCTTCGGTACGATCGACAATGGTTAGTTCGGTGTAGTCGTGATCTGCGCTGAGCCTTTTCATCCAGACGAAATCGCGATTACCGGAATCACCGCCATCAATAACCCGGTAATGATCACTACCGAGCCTGATCACGGTCAAATCAGCACGGACGCCGCCAGCATGGTCAATAAAGTGGGTATAGATACCTTTGCCGATCGGGGTATCACCACCTACTCGAGCGACACAGACATATTCCATAAAGGCTTCAGCTTGCGCACCCTGCACATCATAAATGGCGAAGTGTGACAGATTAACCATGCCCACATCTTCCGATAGCTGCAGGTGCTCGGCGTTGGACACACGCCAGAAATGCCGGTTATCCCACTCGTGTTCGCGGACCGGCACCCGATCACCAAATTTTTCCAACAGGTGTTCATTGCTGGCATAACCATGAGCTCGTTCCCAGCCGGCCGCTTCCATAAAATAGCCACCCAGAGCTTCTTCACGCTCATAAAAGGGGCTGCGTCTGATATTGCGTCCTTTGCTGTAGGGCTCCCGGTTATGTACCGCCGGATTGTATATCTTGAAGGCACTC
>CALFCE010000007.1 GCA_937951215.1 uncultured Granulosicoccaceae bacterium | reverse complement strand
CTCTATAACTGTGTCCGTTTTATTGGGGGAAGCTCATACTGTCCCCCAGTTTTTAATAGGTATACTGTCCCCCGGTTTTTAGCGTGAGTGTTTGGCTTTCTGAAGTTTTTGTGCGTAATTGCGATGGTTCTCTTTGATTGATTCAGGGATTTCTGACCAGTCACAGTCTCTTATTGCACCTTCCAGTGCATGCAGATATGCAGCGTTGTGATCGCCATAGGAGTCACCGTTTGCATACATCAGGTCGTAGGCTTTTTGGGCACCCAGTGATTTTAGTTTTTCCGGGCTGTCAATTCCTGCTTGCAGCATTTTCTTAGCTAATGCTGGTCCGACATTTTTCAGCTGCTTTGCCAACTCTTTTTCACTGCTCATATTTTCCACTACTCATCTTTTTCGCCACCCATCTTTTCCACTACCCCTCTATGTCCCCGCTTTTCTTTATCCCGCTCGTTCGATCAAATCCCAAAGGTTACCCGAAATATCTCTAAACACTGCAACCGTGCCATACTCTTCCTGGCGCGGCTCTCCTCGTACAAACTCTACACCAACCGATTTCATATGGTTGTAGTCTCGCCAAAAATCATCGGTCTCAAGGAACAGAAAAACCCGCCCACCGCTTTGATGACCCACTGCTGCCATCTGCTCCTCACCTTCTGCTTTGGCCAGAAGCAACCCCGCGGATGAGACTCGGCCATCATGCCTCCCCGGGCTCACTACTACCCATCTTTTTGTTACTGTAGGTGTTGAGCTTTGCTCAGCGGGTAATTCGGTATCTTCGATCAATGTAAAACGAAGTTTATCTACAAAAAAATCTATTGCTGCGTCGTAGTCATGCACCAGAACACTGGTCAACGCTATGTGTCTGTTCATCGTTTCTGCTCACTGTCTCTTTTCACAAAGCCTGCTCATAGGAAGACCTGGCTATTGTGTATAACACGTGAGTGGAGTGCTCGAAGTCAGCGGGTACGCGAGGATGCTCGAAAGTGTCGGGCTCAAGCGTCATACCCAATCGATCCATGACCTTTCGAGACCGAACATTCCCGGTTGGCGTAAAAGCCACGATCTCATCTAGCCCCAGTTTATTGAATCCGTAAGACAACGAAGCTTTTGCAGCCTCCGTTGCATAACCTTTCCCCCAGTATGTCCTGAGCAATCTCCAACCCACTTCATGGCTTTGTTTGACGGGTATATCCCGCGGGAAATCATTGAGCCCCACCATACCAATAAAGTCAGAGGACACCTTCTCTTCCACCGCCCAAAAACCCCAGCCCCTCTCTGCAATACTGGCACTACACCAATCAACAAGCTCTTGTGTTTGCTCTTGACTGTAAACCGACGGGAAAAATTCCATGGTATCCGGGCAGGCGTTTAGTTGAGTAAAGGCGGGTATGTCATCAGCGGACCACTGCCGGAGTATAAGGCGCTGCGTTTCAATCATCGATATCTCGTGCACTGCGAATATTTTCAATCACTAAACAGTTCCAATCCTGGATACAAGTCCATTTGCAGCGATTGCAATCGGCTTTGCAATGAGCCCACATGCAGCTCCAGCTTATGACCATCCGGATCAAGAAAATAAAACGAATCACCTTCACTGACATTGGTTTTCCAGGGTCGAACCCCAGCCACCGTTAGCCGATCAACGCAGCTTGAAAATTCCGCTGGCAACACACTAAAGGCAATGTGTGTGTAGTCCTCCGCAGCTTTCGCCTTATCCAGCGACAGACATAACCACAACTCTCCAACAGAAAGATAGGCACCTTGTTCCCACCTTGCATGAGGTCTACCACCCAACAAATCAACATAGAACGGCCATGAGCGCCGCAGATCTGAAACTGCCAATGTGATGTGGTTTAGCCCGACTATCATCCGTTCAACTCTTTAAAACTACAGGAACGCCTTCCTCTTGACTGCTACAGGTATCGCGCCTGGTACTCAGGAAAATCTGTCTCTGAACTCTTCCAGACTATCAATAATACTGTCTGACTCGTCGTCAAATCTGGCGATATGAAACAACGCATCTCCCTCGTGAACCAGCGGCAACTGCAAGTTACCTACAACAAGCCCGGCGTGTCGCGCTGTCACTGCACACTGTTCTCCAATGCCAGGGTCATGGATGGTACCAAGCACTTGCCCCTCTTCCACACTGGCGCCCAGGCGTGTGCTGCTGACCAGCAAACCACTTTCCGGTGCACGTATCCAGGAACTGGAGCTGGCGACATAGGGAGTGTTTTGTATAGGTTTGCGTTTACTCGTTCCACTCAGCATACCCAGCTTTCTCATAATATTAAGAATGCCAGCGACACCTGCACGTATGGCGACCGTATCGTAACGCAGAGCTTCACCCGCTTCGTACAGTAAAGTCGTGATACCCATCTCACTGGCCGACGCTCGCAGAGAACCCTCTCGTTCCGGTGCATTGAGCACCACAGGCACTCCAAAACTCATTGCCAACTCACGGGTTTCATCGCCAGTCAGGCTCGCACGAATTTGTGGCAAATTCGTGCGATGGCGTGAACCGGTATGAAGATCGATACCGTGAGAACACTTCGAGACAATTTCTTCAAGAAAAACATTCGCCAGACGCGCCGCAAGCGATCCTCTGCCTGACCCCGGGAACGATCGATTAAGATCACGACCATCGGGCAGATACCGACTCATCTGAACCAGACCGTAGGTATTGACCACCGGTACCGCAATCAAAGTTCCCCTCAGGCCGGACAGCGCCTTGGTGGCAAGAACCCGACGCACGATTTCAACTCCGTTGAGCTCATCGCCATGCAAAGTTGCGCTGATAAACAGCACCGGGCCTTCACGTCGACCGTGAATAACATGTACCGGCATTTTGATATCGGTTTGAGAACTTAATTTAGGCAGTTCCACATCAACTGCGACACGCTCTCCGGGCTTGATCTGCCGATTGGCGATGGTTATGGGTTCACGACTCATTTTTATTTATCCGGCAACCAGTCAGTTGTTCCGGTTGCAATTTCAACAACTTCACCAAATGACACATCAGTTTTAAAATGCTCAGCGGTTTCACCACGTGCAAAAACTACCTTTATAACACCAGAATGACTGATCACGGCTACATTACTATCAAAATCCAGCTCGCTGATAGCAGCTCGCACCCTGCTCTGTAACATATGCACGCTCTCCCCACCGTGGGATCTCGCGTGCATAAAGTCATCGCTCCACTGCTCGAGCTGTTCGCGGGGGATCGTATCCCAAAGCTGCCCTTCCCATCGTCCAAAATCCATCTCGATCAAACGCGGTTCGATTCTCACAGACAGCTGACGTTTTTCCGCCAGATAGGCAGCCAGACGTTTGCAGCGGATTAGCGGACTGGTCACAATTGAATCAACAGCGGGTAAATTCAGCTCCACCTTGGCAGCTTCGCTGAGGAAAGTATCAGCGACTTCCAGATCGGTGTTGCCATAGCATGTGCCCTCTGCCACATCGGGTGTCGTGTGCCGAACTAGGTAAATAGCCATGCTTCCTCCGTTGAAACCATCCTCAACTGACCGCCACAAGCATTCCAAGATAAAAGCCGATTTCGCTGCATTGCTGAACTGCACCCAGAGTGTCGCCACTAAAACCCTTAATCTTTCGCTGCACAAACCAGCGCATCAGTACGTGCCCAATAACCAACCCGGCCAACGCCAGACTCAGCGTAATAACGGGTATAAACAAACTGGATACCACAACAATCACGACTCCGGTACCGATCGACAGTTGCAAGCCCCTGGAATCTATCGCACCAGCCACAGGTTTGGCGGTGCCACTCGGCCTGACATATTGGCTGGTAGCGATAACTATCACACTCGATAGCCTCGACAGACCATGCGCTGCAACCAACGCTGCCACAACCAGGTGCAGGGGCATTTCACTCAAACTCAGATACTTGGCCAACAACATCATCACCAGAGCAAGAGTCCCGTAGGTACCCAGGCGCGAGTCCTTCATGATATCCAGCGCGGATTCAGCCGTTTGCCCACCACCAATTCCGTCGAAGGTATCCGCCAACCCGTCTTCGTGAAAACCACCGGTCAGCAAGAGACTAAAAACCATACTTAACATCACTGCAATCGATAACGGAAAAATCAAGGAAGCAAGATAACAGGCGATCGCAACCAAACTTCCCACAACCACCCCCACCAAAGGGTAGTAGCGTACCGATTTTGCAAACCTGTGCTCTGTATAGGCAATTGAAATGGGTACGGGTAATCGCGTCAGAAACTGCAGCGCCAGTCCGAAGATGATAATCTCGTTTTTAACAAGCATTTTTACACTGGAAGGTTCCATTAAGCCGGCCCGCTGACTCCCGCTTGATCAAAACTGGCCATCTCATTCAGCATCGCTACTGCCGCACGCACTAGCGGATAGGCTAGTAGAGCACCGGATCCCTCACCCAGGCGCATATCCAGATCCAATAAGGGACGAACGCCGATGGCATCCAACACACGCTGATGGCCACTTTCGGCAGAACGATGTGCATAAATAAAATTTTCACCGCAGGGTTTGGATATTTTGATGGCACATAACGCTGATACCGTGGCAATGAACCCGTCAACCAGAATGACTTTTCCAACCGTAGCTCCACTTGCCATTGCACTCGCCATCATGACCATTTCAAAACCACCATATTGAAGCAAGGCCTGCCGCACATCGAGATGCTTATGTGTACGAGCCGATGCTGCCTCCAACAGTGTTATTTTCTGCGCCAGGCCCTTGTCGTCGTGACCCGTACCACGACCAGCCAAATCCGCAACCGGAAGTGACAGAATTTTAGCGGCGACCAAAGAGGCAGCCGATGTATTTCCAATACCCATTTCTCCAAAACACACGACATCCGATTGGAGATTTTCACCTATCTCGCGCCCGGCATTCATTGCCTCCTCAAACTGAGCCGCAGTCATTGCGGGCTCTTCAATCGCATTTCGGGTACCTGCTGAAATACTTCTGTCTAGAAAATTGCTACCATCAGGCAAATTACTAGCATCAGGCAAGGTGCGCTTCTCAATGTTCCAATTGACACCTGCATCGACGACAGAGACTGTTGCTCCAACCGATTTGGCGAACACATTTGCAGCTGCTCCACCATGCAAAAAATTCAACACCATTTGAGCTGTGACTTCCTGCGGGTAAGCCGACACCCCCTGCGTAGCCATACCGTGATCTGCAGCAAAAATGATCAACTCACAACTGTCGACCACCGGATTGATGGATTGCTGGATAGTCGCAACTTGAGCCGCTACCGTTTCAAGCTGCCCCAGCGATCCCGGAGGCTTGGTTTTGCTGTCGATTGTTTGTTTTATTATTTTCTGCAAATTCATAAGGCGGGCCATTGTTTACATACACTCAATTGCAATACCGAACAAATGAGTTAGGGAACCTCTGATTTATTCAGAGATTCCCGGTTTGGCACAAGGGCGTGCCAACAAATACAGCGTATCTGGGTTGT
>CALFCE010000006.1 GCA_937951215.1 uncultured Granulosicoccaceae bacterium | reverse complement strand
GGTTTCATCAGCTGAAACAGAACGTGTACTACCCTCCCGGGACGGGGCCAGAATCAAGCATCGCTTTCGCGCTTCATTGGGCCTGGAACCTACCGTTTAGCGATTACAAAATCGAACATCGGCATCCGACTGTTTGCACCCGCCATGAAACCTTCCATGCCAACAGATGACACCACCCGCCGCAGGCGCTCCCGACCACCACCCAGGCTACTGCAAGTGATCGGCAAAACCGAGGTGTCACCCGGCTTGCTAAGAGTGACGCTGGGAGGGCAGGCACTGAACGGTTTTGGTGCCGAGATGAAAGGCCCTGATGCGGACGGTTCAGACCTCGAAGCACCTGTTGCCGCAGGTACTGCCGCAAATTGGGCAGGTGCCAGCGTGAAATTGTTATTACCGCAAGCGGGCCAGTCTGCTGATGACTTGCACCGCCAAATGCTGCAAACCCAGTCTACACCTGACCTGGCAAGAGCATCTGCCAGCGATCAATTGCAGCGACCTCTCAAACGTACCTACACCATTCGCCACCATCGCCCACAGCAAAACCAGCTGGATCTGGATTTTGTGCTGCATGAAGCGGCCGGTCCGGCAACGCTGTGGGCAATCAATGCAACTGCGGGGCAATCAATCCTGGTGACCGGGCCCGGCAGACTGCGCTTGCTGAATACGAAAGCTGACTGGTTTTTGCTGGCTGGCGATTTATCGGCGCTACCGGTTATCAGTTGTCAGCTTGAGCGGCTACCACCAACAGCAGTCGGCAAAGTATTTGTCGCGATCGAGCATAAATTGGACATCCAGCGATTGGCAAAGCCAGATGGCATGGAGCTGGTGTGGCTGGTGCCTGATCGGAACTCGATAACCCCGGGGCAGCCCGTGACTGGTGCGGTGGCTGAGGCCTTGACTGAACCCGGGAAGTTGCTGTTGGACGCTTGCCGGAACATGCGCTGGAGGACGGGCACACCGTCTGTTTTTATGGCAGGAGAGGCCAGTTGCATAAGAAGCTTGCGCCATTGGCTTGCCAACGATCGTAACCTGCCAGCAGAGCAACGGTATACCGCCGGTTACTGGGCGAGCGGTCACGACGAGGACAGTTTTCAGCCGATTAAAATGGCACACCAACTGGTCTAGCGATTTTTAGTACTGTCAGGTGTTCAGGTCAAAACCGCCAATAAGCGAATCTTAAGATGCGCCGTGGCGCTGAAATAACCATCGTCCTGATGTATGCTGGTGTCTTTGAAAACGCTCGACGCCAAATCCGATGACACAGTACTCGACGGCACAGAATCCGTGTTCAGATAATGTGATCCTGAATCAGTGGCACGCGATAGCAGCACTGGAGGACACCGGCAGAAACCCGCATCGCACGCGCTTGTTGGGGGAGGACCTTATCTACTATTTGGACGGTGATGATGTCGTCGTATCGCGAGCCTCCGGGGAACGGGCAGGGCCAGGCTTACCTGTGCACTGTGACTATGGCTATATCTGGACTTGTCTGGGGCAGCCGGAAAAGCCGCTTTTCGATATGCCCGAGTATCATGAAGCTGACCGGCGTAATGTTTGTGCGGCGTCGGTGGGGGTCAGGGTCTCTGCACCGCGTGCAGTTGAGAACTTTCTTGATATGGGGCATTTTCCTTATGTCCATACGGGTATTCTGGGTGAGGTGCCGCACACCGAGGTTCGTGAGTATGATGTTGAACTGGACCTGGAAAAGGATGAAGTGCTGGCAACCCGGTGCCGGTTTTATCAACCTCAGGCTGCAGCCGGTGCGACGGGCGGTATGTTGACCGAGTATATCTATCGTGTGCCACACCCTTACTGCTCCATCTTGTACAAATCCTGTCCTGATGACGAGTCCCGGTTCGATGTCATCGCGCTGTTTGTTCAGCCGGTCGACGAAGAAAACATCCGTGCACATGCCTTGGTCAGTGTGATTGACGCTCACAGCGCATCAATTGATATCCGTATGTTTCAGCAGACTATTTTTGGCCAGGATAAACCGATTCTGGAAAACCAGGTGCCGAAAAAACTGCCACTTGATCCGCGTGCTGAAACACCGATCCGTGCTGACAAATCAGCGGTTTTCTACCGTCGCTGGCTTTCTCAAAAAGGAATTACCTATGGTGTCATTCCAGCAGCGGCTTGAATTCCGTTTGCAGGTGCGGTTGCTGTCTATTCTGCCGTGAAAAGTCGTTTCAATTTGTCGACAGCCCGCAATCAGTGGTTTCCGATTGCAGCATCCAGTGACCTTGTCTATCGACATGTCTATCATGCTCAGTTGCTTGGCCGTGAGCTGGCAGTCTGGCGCGCGGATGACGGGCACGTTAATGTCTGGGAAAACCGCTGTTTGCATCGTGGTGTTCGCTTGTCGATCGGCATCAATGACGGTACAGAGTTGGTTTGCCAATATCATGGCTGGCGCTACGCCAATCGAACTGCAGGCTGCACCTATATTCCGGCGCATCCCGCCGACTCCCCGGCACGCACCATTTGCAATCGCCAATATCCAGTACATGAGCGTGATGGCTTGATTTGGAGTATTGATTCATCGGGTTTTGATTCAGCACAGGACAGCCTGCCGGTCGTTGGGCCAGAACCGGTTAACGAGACCGAACACTCAACATTGGTGCTGCGGGCGATCCCGGTTAACGCGTCGATCGATACGGTCAGAGATTGTCTGC
>CALFCE010000005.1 GCA_937951215.1 uncultured Granulosicoccaceae bacterium | reverse complement strand
GTGATTTTTCTCCAGAAACTCGAGTACCTCATTTTTCTGCTCGGGATTCAAGCTGTCCATAAAGTTTCCGAGTGCCATGATGACATCTGGCGCAGCAGAGGTCATTGTGGTGGCCTTGTTATTGATCAATTCAAGAGCCCGAGCTTGATCAAAGGTTTCTCCCTGGAGTATTTCCTTGATTTCAGTTCTAGCGGAGCTCATATCTCCGTGCACGGTTTCCCTGGCAACAAACAACTGCTCTTTCAAGGTGTCCAGTGCTTGTTTCTGGCTGGAGTCAAGTTGTAGCTCGTTGGCTATGTAACTTACCGCGAAATCAGCTTTCCTGTCCAAACCTCCATGCTTGTGTTTGCCTATGGCGGCAGCACCTCCGGCAATGCCGATGGTCAGAATAATGGTAGTTGCAATCTTGGTAGAGCGTTTCATACTTTTGTCCTGTAGGTCATGAATTCCGAATGTAGGGTTTACTTCGGGTGCAGACGTACTATCGACGAATTCGACTGTACAAGCATTGCACTACTGGAACGGGTCGTAACAGCTTGTAACGGCTTGATTCAATGCATCACAGTAAAGCTCTTTTTGTATTTGAAGTGGCGCCAATCCGGGCTCTAGCCCTCCATCACACCTGCTACGGTAAAGCCGCCATCTGCTGCCAATACATGACCTGTAGTAAATGAACACTCGTCTGAGGCGGCGAAACACACCATTGATGCAATTTCCTCAGGGGCTGCGAAGCGTGGCAGCGGCGCTCGATTGTAAACGCTAGGCGCAGGTATGTCGCCACTGACTGCTCTGGTTCGTGTGGCTCCTGGTGCTACTGCATTGACCAGAATATTGTGCTCTGCAAGCTCGATAGCCATGGTTTGCGTCAGGTTGATAATGCCTGCTTTACTTGCACCATAAGCTGCTCTTCCGCGGCCACCAAAGATGCCTGAGTTTGACGCCATATTAACAATTCTACCGCCGTTTCCTTGTTTGATCATGAGTCTGGCTGCGGCCTGACCACACAGAAAAACCCCTTTCAGATTGACGTCGATTATCCTGTCCCATAGCGTTTCGCTCATTTCCACAAAAGGTTGGCGATCCATTATGCCGGCATCGGAAATTTGCACGTCCAGACCTCCCCACTTGGACTCGCACAATTCGTAAAGTGCACTGACTCGACTTTTGTCGGCAACGTCCAATGTAAACGCCTCGCAGTCGGCACCTGTTTCGTGGAGTTTGTCCAGAGTAGCGAGATTGGCTTCTTGATCGATATCTGCAATAAGGACCTTTGCGCCCTCTTGTGCCAGCCGCAGTGCGATTGCCTGCCCGATACCTTGTGCTGCGCCCGTTACGATTGCGCGTTTGTCCTGGAATCTTGGAATCATTAAATAGCCCAACTGAGAAGTGTGTGGCCACTATGATATGACAACTCAAGTCTTGTTGTTGGGTTCGAGCTGGGAGGTGAGGATCAAGCTGGCAAGTGCGTACCCGCTGACGCGGGCATGATCAACAGTCGATCCGGGCCGGGACCGAGGAGTAGCGTTTTTTAGACGCGGGAGGTTTTAATCCTCTCGCTCCGCTGTTCTGGATTCGCTGCGCTCGTTGTTTCCGTTAGCGGTTTGATTGCCGGGTCTGGGTTCGCAGCCGCCTTGTTCGTTGAGAAAAATTTGCGGCAGGATTGAGCATGTCATGGCCCCGAACGAGCCTGCTCTACATTTTGTATTGGTTAAAGACTGAATGCGGCTGGGAAGGACGGTATCATTGCCCTTGTAAGTGTAAATGTAATTGATAAGGCCCAATGCCTGTTTCGACAAGTTATCCATTCCGCCATAGTGAGCGAAGGTTTCGCCGGAGGAGCGGCCTTCGTACATCGCATTGGCAATCGCAGAGATAAAAGGACCGGCAATACTACAATCTGTTTGTTTGCTGGCTACACCTCGGCTACTCAGAACCTTGGCTGTTTTTTGCTCGTGCGGGCATTCCTGCTGCGAGTAGGTTATGCCGCCGCTTGCATCGATACATTTGTAAATTCCGGCTTGTGAAGGTGTCGGTATTACCAGCAGGAATACGACCAGCGTCAAGCTCAACAGAGTTTTCATCATTCACATCGAGAGTTGTTCTTTAGCCCAGTAATCGACTGAGATAATGATCTATTGAGCTCTGCAGCTGACTTTGAGACTCGATACGCGCTCCGACCTGCAAGCCAGGAACTGTTCGGCACGCATTAAACGGTAGGGACTAAACGGTAGGGATTGGGAGGCGGTTCAGAAATCAGGATTGCGACAACATTTGAACAGGCTCACAATATGCCCTGTCGATAGTTAGTGCAGCAGTTACGCATTGATTGATTCCAACCATGTTCAGGTGCCCCAAATGAATTCTGCCTATCAGCAATTGCAAATCCGTTTCAAGCAACTCAGCCAGCTGGACCATGCGTTGGTCTTTTTGAATTGGGATCAAATGGTCATGATGCCTGCTGGAGGAGTCGGTGCCCGCTCCGGATCGGTGGCTGAGCTGGCTGGGATGCATCATTCCCTGTTGACTGCAGTGGGAATGGGAGATTGGCTGGATGAGGCTGAGGAGCAGGCGGCTGCACAGGCAGATTCAGCACAGAATGCAAGCTTGCGTGAAATGCGTCGGGTATGGCGTCAAGCCAGCTGTTTGCCGGCAGATCTGGTCAAGAAGAAGATTGTTGCTGGCAGTCGTTGCGAACATGCCTGGCGGAGCCAGCGCGCTGAAAATGATTGGGCCGGGTTTTTATCCAACTTTCGTGAAGTGGTAACACTGTCGCGCGAAGAAGCCCAACTAAGGCTGGAAGCCGCAAATCGTGGAAACTCAAGCCCCGCTAAGGAAAGGTTGGCTACTCGTTATGACTCTTTACTGGAACTACATTGTGCTGGAGACACCACCGAGTTGATCGATCAGGTTTTCACCAGGCTCAAGGGGGAATTGCCCGATTTGCTGCAAGCTGTTGTGGAAAAGCAGGCTGGTCGTCAGAGCGCTAAAATTAGTGAAACTTCGGCGCAGCAGTATCCGATAGCACAGCAACGTCAGTTGTCGCAGGAATTAATGCGAGTGTTGGGCTTTGATTTTGCGGCGGGTCGGTTGGACGAGAGTGCTCACCCTTTCAGCACCGGAGTCAAAGGTGATTTACGGATCACTACGCGCTATCGTGACGACGATTTTCTGGATGCCCTGTTTTCAACCGCGCACGAAACCGGGCACGCCAGTTACGAAGGTGGATTACCCGATCAGTGGCAAGGCTTGCCAGTTGGTCTCGGGCGCAATATGTGTATTCACGAAAGTCAGAGTCTACTTTTCGAAAAACAGATATTGTTGTCAAAAGCCTTTATCCGTTACTTTGAGGGCAGTATCCATAACCATCTACCATCAACGCAATCGATGAAGGCAGATGAACTGTGGGAAATGGCAACAACGGTCAAGCCGGGCTACATCCGCGTTGAAGCGGATGAGGTGAGCTATCCATTGCATGTTTTGCTGCGCTATGAAATAGAGAAAATGCTGATTAATGGTGATATCGAGGCAGACGAAATTCCACAATTATGGGACGAACGTATGCGGCAGTATCTGGGCTTGTCTACCGAGGGTAACTACCAGAACGGTTGTCTGCAGGATATTCACTGGACAGATGGTGCTTTTGGCTATTTCCCTTCTTATACGCTGGGTGCGATCAATAGTGCGCAACTGTTTTCCACCATCAAGTCACAACATCAGGACTGGCAGGAAAGGTTTGCAGAAGGTGATTGCAGCTTTGTTATTGAATGGTTGGCGGACAATATCTGGTCACGGGGCTGTGAACTTGAATCCCAACCGCTAATGGTGATGGCAACCGGTGAGGGCACAAACCCTGATCATTTTCTACAGCATTTGAAAGCGCGCTATATAAGCGAGGCATACTGATCAAGCCTGGCCGTGGTTTCGAACCTGGCCATGGTTCCTCTCTGGTGAGCGGATTCAAGCGGACCTTAGCTTAGCGAGCGGCGTAACAGATACTTCCAGGCAGAACTGTCCAGTTCCCAGCACACATCGACATTGGGCGCGTGTCCGGTCACACCCAGTTTATCGACCACCGTCATCCCACGAGTCAGTTCGGGATCACACGAGATATCAACGTAGTGATTGGATCTTCGGCTGCAAATGGAAGGCTCCAATACCACCGCCATGGCGACAGGGTCGGCAAGTGCAAGCCCGGCTTCTCCCTGTATTTCCCTTACTGCCTTTAGCGCGTGAGAGTTACATTCAATAGCAAGTTTGGCACGCTCTGTTTTCAGGGCAAGGATCTCTTGCATCTCTTGATCGTCAAGCGTGGCATCACCGCAACTCAGTTCCCAGCCGATCATGGACATAGCAATGCCTGAATGGAAAACGATATGGGCGGCTTCCGGGTCGCACCAAATATTATACTCAGCGGCGGGCGTGACGTTGCCATTGGTACAGGCTGCTCCACCCATGACATAGCAATGCTTTATCCATTGAGCCAGGGCCGGTTCCCGCTTCAGCGCGGTTGCTATATTGGTGAGCGGTCCCAGCGTCACCAGTTCGATCTGGCCATCCGACATTTGGAATCGCCGTATCAGCTCGTCGACGGCATGTTGTGTTTGCGCCGCTGCGTCAGGTGCTGGGTAGAACATATCTCCCATACCGTCCGAACCGTGAAACCAGTCTGCCGGTGCGACTTCCCGTTCCAATGGAGCATGACATCCTTCGTAGACAGGGACTGTGGCTTTACATATTTGCAGTGTATAGCGGGCGTTAATGGATGCCTGCTGAACGTTGACATTGCCACTGACAGTGGTAATTGCTTCGACTTCCACAGCAGGATGCTGCAAGGCCATAACCAGTGCCACCGCGTCGTCAGACGCTGTATCGGTGTCGATAATCAGCTTTCTCAAATCAGCATTCTCGAATCAGTTCTTTTGAATCATTTTTTCAATTGTGCCCTGATCCATGGGTTTTACAAGACAGGCTTCATCAATGACCAAAAGGCCAGGATTACCACCCCGGCAAGGCTGACCGCCATACCTAAATTCAATTTGCGTTGGGTAGACTCTTGTACTGCCAGCTTCTTCAGGCTGACACCTGCGGCCAGCCAGAGGAAATGGATGGGTATCCAGATAATATTGATGATCAGAAATTTCAGGCTCGTCTCTGCCAACAGGTTTTGCTGAAAAAAGCCAAATCCGCTGAATAAAGTGGTTGAAACGGCATAGGCTTTGGGATTGATAATTTGCAATGCCACACCCGCCAAAAAACCGGGAGCTGATTTCGCTTCAATAAAGGCGATGCGTGAGCCGGCGCTTGCAATACGAAACGCAAGGTAGCCAAGATAAGCTGCTGAAAGAATGGCCAGCACGGTTCTGAGCCATGGAATCGAGAACATTATCCCGGCCAGGCCAGAGACCACAGCCAGCGCGACCAGGTTGGTTCCGACAAACAGGCCCGCAATGTACCGTGAGCCGATGGTATAGCCGTATGCTGCACCTACACCGGCGGTCGACAAGACCCCGGGGCCTGGAGTGATTAGCAGCAAAAAAACTGCGACCGAGAAAGTTAACATTGGGGATGTGAGTGACTTGTGTGCGGCAAGCATACCTCAATCAATCGGGTCGCTGCTAAACTGAGTTTATGGAATTGATAAAATCTGACGGCAAAGCGGACATCAGTGGCAGCAGTCCCGCTACGCGCCAATTATTTCAGCGTTTGGGTGAGGTCGAAGCACCAGCGCCCAGGCTGCCTTTGGTAGCTAATCTGATTTTGGCGATATTTGACGATTTCTATTTTGAGCTTTGTGCTTATCCCGGGTTGGCAAAGAAGGCCTTTGAGGTGATGGACCCTCAAGCGTCGATACGAATCAGCCGTGAAAGGTTGGGTCTGTACAGCCAGTATGTGAGTATGTATGGCCCCGAAATCAAGAATATCTATCCTGAGTTGGGTACTGAGCTGAGTCTTTGGGACGAGGTGGATGAGTTGTATCAACCGCTTATCGTTGCACGCTATGAAGCCGATATTGCCTA
The DNA here is from genome assembly GCA_937951215.1 of uncultured Granulosicoccaceae bacterium. Taxonomy (GTDB): domain Bacteria; phylum Pseudomonadota; class Gammaproteobacteria; order Granulosicoccales; family Granulosicoccaceae; genus CALFCE01. The sequence continues at coordinate 9,537 of CALFCE010000005.1, read as the reverse complement.
TGCGTTTATGCATTCCATCCGACGCAACATCTCGCACGTCATTTGGCAGCCGGTTGCCTATGCTTTCCCAAAAGGGGCCAAGAACCGGGGATTATCCAGTGCGCAGGCGCATCAGCGATTTCCGGTTGCGGGCGATGTGTCGGCGACCCTGTTTGTCAGTGCATTGCAGCTGCCCAGATTCAAAGTCCCCTACAGAGATTGTTATGGGGATGCTGAGTCTGTTTCCAGCCGTATCAGGAAGCTGGCGGAGCAGGGTGAAATCGATTTGAAAAATGCTGTAGCGATTGAATTTATAGAAGCTGCATTTTTTCGTGATTTGACTGCGTTTCTTGTCGGGCGGCTCGAGGCCGCTGATGGTAGCTTTACGCCGATTGTATTGGCTCTGCTAAACGGTGAGCAGGGAGTTTATGTCGATGCAGTGCTCTACAAAACATCTGATGTTCATAATCTTTTTAGCTCGACACTGGCCAATTTCCATGTCGCTAATGATTTGTATTATCAAAATTGTGTATTTTTATCGAGCATCATGCCACTGCGCCCGATTGGTTTGCACTATTCAACGATCGGTTTTAACCACGTTGGCAAGGTCGCGATATTGAATGAGATCAAGCAGCAGCTTGCCTCTTCCGGCCAGCGCTTTGCCTCCTCTCCCGGCCATGATGGAACGGTTGCAATCGGTTTTACCTTTGACGACTGTTCGTATCATCTGAAGGTCATTCGGGACCAGCCCACCAAGTCTTACAAGTGGGGTGAATTTGCCGGTGTTCCAGCGGTTCTCGACAAATACCGCGTAGTACATGAAATCAATCGTACTGGCAGTATGGTTGATAACGTTATCTATTTTAATCTCGAACTCGATCCCGATATGTTTGCTCCCGAACTATTGCAGGATTTATTGGAAAACTGCTCTGGCAGCGTGCAACGAGAACCTGATTGTGTACTTTTCAGAAGCCTGATCGTGCAGCTGAAAATAGTCCCGCTGACTGTCTATTTTGAAATGGCAAGCCCTGATCAAATTGAAGCTGCCGTAACCAATCTCGGGTATTGCATTAAAAACAATATCGCAGCCAATATCTTTAACAAAGATCTGGACGCCAGAAATTACGGTGTTGGCCGGTACAGCAAAGTCTTTTTGTTCGATTATGACGCCGTGGAACGATTTACCGATGTTTTGCTTGCCAGCAATCTGGATATGGAGGATGGGGAGGAAGATATTCCTGATTGGTTTTTTTCCAGGGATTTTGTCTTTTTACCCGAGGAACTCGAATCCGGGTTGCAGATTACCGATCGCAATATAAGACGTCAGTTCCGGGAAATACATGCTGATTTACTCACCCTGGATTATTGGACGGACGCCCAGAACAAGCTAAAGCGTGGCGAGGTAATTGGATTGCGAAGTTATCCCGAAGAGAGAAAATTGTTTAATGCACAAGACTAGCCTGTCATTTCGGCATGACTCACATGGGCGCAACAGTCACTTCAAAAATTCGCGAGCGAGTGGTGTAGCAAAGACCGCTGGTGTCGCTGAAACCCTGGCCTCCGTCTTCCACTGCGACAAACAGGGTAAAACTGAACATGCCGAGTTCAGTGGGTGTGCCGCTGATAAACAATTGCCTTCCGGTTGAGGGTACCTGCTCTGCAATCAGGCCTGCCGGCAGTGCGCCCTGGACACGGATATCGTAGTTAAAACGGTCGTCCCTTGGCTCATTTTCAATTCTGACAGAAACCACATCCTGATATACCTGATTAAGCACAGGGGTTTCGATCGTTCTTTTATCAAATTCGGGGCCGTCAGAGTCAAGGCAATCCAGCGCATTGTCGAGCAATGCATCACAGCCTGTTGCTGTAACTGAGACCAATCCGGCGAGCATCACAGGCGGTAAATGGCGAACACTGGCTTTCTTCATTGATTACATCCACTCGGCAGACTACGAATATCACAGTGTAGTGGACGCCCGGGGTTGTGTTCAAGATGAGCCGAACGAGTCTCTGGTGCAGCGTTCCGTTGTGCTTGTGGGAAGTGTCTTTAGCAATGTTGTTTTGGGTAAAGGGCGGGCTTTCTCCGCAAGTTGTGATCAGAACCGGGTTCCGAAAACAGTGGTCCAGTAGCGTCCGTAGTCACTTTGATTGTTTTCAGTGCAGGCAAAACCAACTTCAGCATAAGCCGCGCTCATTATGTTCTGGCAATGTCCGGGACTGTCGAGCCAAGCCTGGTGAACAGCTTCAACACTTCGTTGGCCAGACGCTATGTTCTCTCCTATATTGCGATAGTTGTAACCTTGGTTGGTTCCGCGTTGTGCAACACTGGATCCATCAGAACCAGTGTGCGAGAAAAAATTATGCTTGGCCATATCATTGGAGTGAATACTCGCTGCGTTGATGAGCAGATCATCCGAAGTCAGGGAAGCGACTGCAGGCATCATGACATCGCCACATTGTTGGTTGCTTGCACGCGCTTGATTGATCAGCGTTAACATTGCCTCCATCAGCTCTGACGAGCTGGATGAGCAAGTAAGCTCCGCCGGATTAACGTCGGGATTTGCGGCTGTATCTGTATCTGTATCTGGCTCTGCACCCGCATCCATCTCTGTGCCGACATCAGCGGTTGCACCGGGAGATGCATCCGGGGTCGGGTTTAACGGCTCGGCCGCGGCCACTGTTGGAGGGGATTGCTGCAGCGGATTGCCTGAGTTGCCGGCGTCATCCCCGCCGCCACCACAGGCTATTAACATAAGTGTCAGCGTAACAACGCCGGCTGTTTTACGTTGACTGGCGAGTTTGTACGGGAATGTGTGACGTGGATTCATAAATCAGAGCCGGTTGTTCGTTGTCAGCGACTTCGCTTGTACCCGTTAGTTCGGCTGGCTCGTCATTGTATTGTGCAGCAGGCGTCACAAAAACAGCGATTTTGCCGGTCTGAGCTCGATAAAACCTGATTGGTTCCTACTCTGAGACCGGTACAGCGGATATTGTTTGCCGCTTCCAGCTGTTTCATCTGCTTGCTATGGGGCCACAGCGCATGTCCGACAGGGTGCTTTGGCGACAGGGCGTTTTGGATTTCTGTCTTTGCACGATGATGATTCGGTTGGTAATTGACAAATTACTGATATGTGGAAGTACAGGAATGAAACTAAAGCTATCGGCACTGATCCTTATCGGTGCTACTTCTGTCTGGCTTGCTGCCTGTTCAACGGGCCCCAAAGTCAGGGGTGATGCCCAGATACCGGTCAATATTTCACCTGCGCAAAATAGCAGTTTGGCTTTTGGTACCGAAACCGAATTTGTGTGGGAGGCAGCCCCCAACGCGACACACTACGATTTTCATATTTATGACAAGACAGACGGTTCCATTTTCGCGATGACCAAGCGTCTGGATGCTCGCAGAATATGCGATGAAAACCGTTGCCAATATAGAGTTAAAGTGGATGTTCCAATACACCCCGGGCATTCATGGCGAGTACGAGCGGTTAACTACCTTGGCGTGTCGTCCTGGAATCGCAGCTATTTCGATATGGTTGGCGATGGTGTCGCTGTTCAACGCACAACAGCCGATGCCATCACCCCAGCCAGCCCTGTGCTCATTTCGCCGACAGATGAGGTCATTGTGTCGGCGCAGGGAAATGTAACCTTCCGATGGCAAGCCAGTGCCGAGGCTTCGGTGTATGACTTTAACGTGTTTAATGTGGTTGAAGGCAGCTATGTCAATCGCAATACTGACATGCCCGCGAATTCGATTTGCAGTGGCGATACCTGCGCTTTAACTACAGTCCTCGATCTTCCTGTCAGTGAAAAGCATGTGTGGAGGGTGAGGGCAGGTAGCGCCGCTGGTAAAGGGAAATGGAAACGTCAGCGCTTTCAAACCATGTAGCGGTCAGTAGAAAACAGGAACTCATGGATTGCTAGCGTCTGCTGGATTTCTTCTTTTTCCCGCTAGTGGCCCTCACTTTAGAGCCGCTCTCGAAATACAATACCTGCGCCGAGAGCACGGATAACAGACAGTAAGCCAGAAAGAAGTAGAAGCCCGGGCCCAGACTGGCGTCGAAACTGACCAGACCGGTATCCTCACGAATACCTTTGGCAGCCAGGTAGGCAAGGAAAATAGCGATAACGAAGACATCTGCCATCGACCATTTACTCATGTGGCCACTACACCAGCGAGCCATGGCCCGGATGCTTTCACTGATTGGCATAAAGGATAGAAAGGTCAACAGGCCTTTTGCTAGTGGAACAATGACGCTGAAGGTGACTATCAAGACTGCCACAAGCGTGTTGTTGGAATCGTGAAGATCTTTCACCGTACCCAGAATACTGCGGGTTTTGTCAAAAGCTGAAACCGTTCCCTCAACTTTGAGGTTGTCCAGCATCATCCTCGCCATATCACCTACCAGGCCCATTTTGGTTGGAGATTCCTGCAGAAACTGTTTGCCCAACTCCACCAGTTTCATTTTGTCGACGGTACCAGTGACCGTCAACATGGGTTCAGTAAGTCCTGGATACAGCATTGCAAAAGCTGCCAGCAACAGGATCAGGCCAATCGTTTTTTGCATTTTCAAACGTCTTTGAATTTTTGAGATGAGGGCATGAATTCACATAAACCGGCCGCTACCACTAGCACTGCCCCGATACCCTCGCGCATACCAAAGGGCTCATTGGCCAGCATCGCTGCAGAACCGACACCGATGATCACTTCAAGCATCAGCAGTATCGCCACTCTGCCCGGCTCAACCGCTGCGCCGCCAAACAGCGTGAGTATAATGGATGGCAGGTGCCATATCACTGCAATAGCCACTATCCAGGGTACGGCACCAAGCCACAGGTTCAGGGTGTCGGTGTTCCAGTGTCGTCCACCCGGTATGAGTGTGGTGGAAATAAATACGATAGCAAATGCAAAAAAAACCGGGCCTGCAATTTCGAGTGTTTCCAGCTTGTTGTTAATTTGCGTATAGACCATCGCCAGGGCCCATGCAAAGCCTGCGATCAACCCCATCCACTCGGCAACATCATGTGGTAGCGGAACCGAGCCATCACCACCCAACAAAATCCACATCCCGCCCAGACCAATGACGATAGAAGCCAGTCTGCGATGTGTTATCGGCTCTGCAAGCAACACTCTGGCGAGCAGTGTGCTCCAGATCGGTGTCATGTAAAACAGTAGTATTACCCTGGCAACATTGCCGCGCATCGCGCCTTCGGCGTAAAACGCACAAGCCACACCAAAAGACAGGGCGCAGATTACCAGGGGCCACCCGCCAGCGAGCAAACGTTTGTGTCGGCGAAGCATCAAGGGGACAAAACAAAGTGCTGGTAACAAAACACCAACACCAGTAAACCAGATCGCGCCATCAGCGGTGGAATCCAGCTTACGTAGCGGGATCCACCAGGTGCCCCACAGGAAAGTGGTGAAGATTATTGCGCAGGTGGGTAGATGTACCCCCCTGCGTAATGCCTGAGCCAAAACCATGTCAGTTGGTGATCAGCTGGTGGACCGAACGCGCCAGCAAGCCTGTGGCTTCACTCAGGCTCCTTGACCAGGCGCAGAAAGAACATGCCGGCGAAAAACAGGATCAATACCGACAGTAAGCCGAGTCGGGGGTCTTTGGTCATATAGGCTACCGCACCGACGAGAATCGGACCGACCACCGCGGCGGCTTTTCCCATCATGTTCATAAAGCCAAAGAACTCGCCACTTCGGTCTTCGGGAATCAATTGGCTGAACAGAGACCTGCTGAGAGATTGCACACCACCTTGTACCAGGCCAAGTGCCACTGCCAGTGCATAAAATTCGGCACTGGTATCCATAAAATACGCGTAGGTGGTGGCCGCCACATAGGCCCACAAGCCTATCCACAGACCGAACTTTGCGCCATATTTCTCGCCAATACGGCCGAACACCAAGGTGGCCGGGAAGCCAATAAATTGCACCAGTAGAAGTGCAATGATCAGACTGTCGGCAGGTAAGCCGATCGACAATCCGTAATCCACGGCCATGCGAATAATGGTCGCGACGCCGTCGATATAAAGCCAGTAGGCAAACAGGAACATCGCGGCATTGCGATGCAGTTTGATGCTGCGGAAGGTATTTGCCAATTGGTGAAAGGCGCGTCGAATTCTGTCAGGCCAACTATCCGTTGCTTGATCGGAACCTGCGGGTTCCTCAACAAACAGAAGTATCGGCAATGTAAATACAGCCCACCAGATTGCAACGCTGTTAAATGACCATTTGACTGCCTCGGCGGTATCCGCCAAGCCGAATAGTTCGGGTTTTTGGGTCATCACTACGTTGATCAAAAACAACAAACCACCGCCCAGATAGCCCAGAGAATATCCCAACGCCGAGACGCGATGCCGCTGATTTTCACTCGATACCAACACCAGCAGGGCATCGTAAAACACATTGGCCCCTGAAAAGCCGACAATCCCGATCATGTAAAGAACGATGGCGAGCTGCCACATACCTTGGCCGACGAAGAAAAATGCGACCGTTGCAAGAATGCCGGCGGCTGCGAATGCCGCCAACATGCGTTTGCGCAAGCCGCCAGAATCTGCAATGGCCCCCAGTACAGGTGCCAGCAGCACAATGATAAAGCTCGCTGCTGAATTTCCCAGCCCGAGGAAAAAGGTGCTGGTGGTCGTTTCGGTTCCAGCGCTCCAGTATTGTTTGAAGAAAAGTGGGAAAAACCCCGCCATCACGGTGGTGGCAAACGCAGAGTTGGCCCAATCATAAAGAGCCCAGGAGAACACCGAACGCCGTGCCGGCTGATTGGGGCTTTGCCCTCCGGCTCCGGAGGCGGTCATGATTTTGCCGCATTGGTAGAGAAGGCTTTGATCTTTTCCCACAGTGAGGCAGCGCCAACCTTGCCGAATATTTTTTCAAAATGTTTCGGGTGTACATAAGCCAGATCGTGCAGGTCTGTGGCGTGGTACCTTGTGGTCAATATCTCCTGTTTCTCGGGATCATCGATGCAGGTTTGCAAGCCGGTCCCGATAAATGCCGGCGACCAGCCCACCCGGTTGTAAAAAGCCAGTGCGCCCTCGACTCTTGCTATGGCTATACCTTGCAGTGGGGCTGACAACGAGGGGAACAACTCACCCGACATGATTTCGCTCTCAAAGTCGTGTTGTTTGAGCTCTGGCTTGATTCTGCACAGACTGGAAAAGATATCGGTTTTGAGACGGCGCTCGAGTGCGGCATGTTCATCTCCGGCGATCAATTTTGCACCCTGCTTTATGGGATCATCGTTTTCGGACATTTTCCTGGAACCTTGCGCGTCTCGTCGCCGTGGAGTGGCTGGTAGTACCCTGGATGAGTTGGTCAATTCCGGGCAACTGGTGTTACAAACTGGCTCTCGCGTTATGATAAACGATATGGTGCCGGGCTGGTATGTGGCCCGGGTTTGACCATTTGCCGAATAGTCTGGAACCTGGTCTTTCCAGGCAGGCCGACCCCGGGGTGCCGTTTTGCCAAAACGTTTACCAGATCGCTACAGTCAACTTCAGATCCGTTTGCACTGGATCATCGTGCTGCTGGTTGTGCTGCAATTCGCAGTGCATGATGCCATGGTAACCACGATGCAGGCGGTACGAAACAACCAGACACCGGGCATGCTGGATTATTTGTTGTCCAATGTGCATCTGCTGGGCGGCATAGTCATCTTTTTGTTGATGTGCTGGCGCTTGGTGCTGCGGGTCAAGGAAGGCGTGCCTGCCGCCCTTACTGATTACCCCAAGCTGCTTTCATTGCTGGCCAGGCTCAATCACTGGTTGCTCTACACCTTGCTGCTGGGGCTGCCTGTCACCGGTATGTTGGCCTACTACGAGCTGGCGAGCTGGGCTCGTGTCTTCCATGCTGCCGGAAAGCCGCTGTTGCTGGGGTTTACCGCCTTGCACGTGGCTGCTGCGATCTATCATTGGGCCTGGCGGCGGGATCAGGTGGTACAGCGAATGCTACCGATATCCCGAGAGCGGCTCGATCAGGCTGACAGTGCGACTGGCGAGCCAGTAGACAGGCAGGCTGAGGAAGAGCCAAATCAGCGTTCCTGATAGAGGCCTGTCCATCTGTCTGCCAGCCAAATGTAGTGGCAGATCTGTATTGGGTGATCAAGTAATCTGGGCTTTTCATTGTGTGTTGAAGGCAGCGTTGCTAAAATCCCGTAGTTAACATCACCAACTACCCTCAGATATCAAGCGGAGCAAATACCGGTGGCAAATACAGCTGATCACAGTACGCAGGCCATGGAAGACGCACAACAATCGCACTTTCTCAAATTGCTTGGGTTGGTTTTCGGTTTTCTGGTGCTGTTCACCTTCTTTTGCATGTTCGTAGCACGGATGTTGGGCGCATCCGGCGTTCCCGGTAAGGACGACCCTATCCTTCGAGCTAGTCTGATGGACAGGATCAGTCCGGTCGGAAATGTCCGAACTTCGGCAGATGCTCCGGCGGAGACGGTTGCAGCAGTTGCTGTGGTCCAGTCTGGCGAGGATATCGTCAATGGCGTCTGCGCTGGCTGTCATATTGCCGGTGTCGCCAATGCACCGAAACTCGATGATGATGCCGCTTGGGAACAGCGCCGCAGCGCCGGTCTCGATACCTTGCTGGCCAGTGTGATTAACGGCAAGGGTGCCATGCCGGCTCGTGCAGGCACGTCGCTTAGTGACGAAGAACTGCGTCTTGCGGTTCAGCACATGGCCGGTTTCCCGTCAGATGGCGCCGCAGCACCGGCCGCAGGGCAAGATTCAGACGCTGCAGCAGAGACCACCCAGTCTGAAGCACCGGCAGCTGAAGCCACGACTACAGCCGCAAAGCTGGATGATGGCAGTGGATTTGTAGCTGCTGAACTCACCGACCGCATCAAGGGTGTTGCCGACTCGGTCTGCATCGCTTGCCATTTGTCCGGTGTAGCGGGTGCTCCCAAAATCGGGGATAAAGAGGCTTGGGCCGAGCGAGCAGAAAAAGGTCTCGAGCAACAGGTTGCGGTGGTGGCAACCGGTAAAGGGGCGATGCCCGCACGTGGTGGCTCGGATCTGACCGACGAAGAGCTGGGTGCGGCGATCGAATATCTGGCTAACAAGTAGCCCTAACCCCACGCTTTTCAGTAGCAGGAACAGTATGTCTCAATTTGTCGAGTTTGTAGGGAATCACCCGATGTTGTTCATGGCCTTTGCCATCACACTGGGCTTCCTTGCTTACACAGAGTTCAGCCGCTTTACCGGAGTCAAGTCACTGTCGCCATACGAAGCGACGCAACTCCTGAATGATGGTGATGCGATATTTCTGGATGTGCGGGACGATGCTGAATTCAAGAAGGGCCATGTTATCGATGCTACCAATGTCCCTGTGAGTGCGCTCGATAAGCGCCTGCATGAACTGGAAAAATACAAATCACGCGACATCGTGGTCTATTGTGAATCCGGGATGCGGTCCCAGAAAGCCACCGCCAAACTGAAGAAATCCGGATTTGAAAAACTCCATAATCTTGCCGGCGGTCTGGGTGCCTGGGAAAAGGCCAGCCTACCTGTCGTAACCAAGTAAAAAAACGG
>CALFCE010000004.1 GCA_937951215.1 uncultured Granulosicoccaceae bacterium | reverse complement strand
CATGGGGACCAATCCACTGGCTATAGCCTTCCCCACACATGACGACCCCCTCGTCATTGATATGGCAACATCGGCAATCACGGTATTTGAACTTATCAGGCTGGCACGCGAAGGAGGAAACATTACCGACGATCTTGCCGTCGATATTGATGGCAAGGCGACGACCTCACCGGCCGACGCATTGCAGGGTGTGTTGAGAGCATTTGCCGGAGCCAAAGGGTCGGCTTTGGCGTTGGCAATAGAGTGCCTAACCGGGCCCCTGACCGGGGCCAGTATCGTTGGTGACACGGAAGACAATCGTGGCAATCTTCTGATCGCGATTGACCCTGATGTGGTGCTGGGAAGCGGGCAATCGTTTGCGGATCGATCGACGGAGATGTTAAACCGCATGCGTAAACAGAACGAGGGTGGCCAAGGTGTCAGATTACCCGGTGATCGCAGTCTGGAGCTGGCACAGGGTGTTATTGCATCCGGTATGATCGACATTGAGGTCGGTATTCTGAGCGGGCTTGCGAGTATTGCTTCAGACTGAAACACTACTGGCCAGTGCAACGCCAGCTGCCACTACAATCAGCCACACTCCCCGCCGCCATCCAATGCGCTCACCGAGCCATACCCAGGCCACGATCGATGTTACTGCGGCAAACGCCGAGAAACCTATGCTTGCAGCAACACGGCTGCCGCTAACAGAACCTGCCAGAAAGGCAGCCAGCGCTGTTGTTTCAAGCAAGGTTTGTAACAACACCAGTTTCAACAATTTACCCTTTGGCCACTCAGGTTTGATTCTTTTGGCAAATTGCCAAATCAGTAACAACAATACCCCTGCCATGGCAAAAAGACGGTTAAGCGTCACCGCATGCACCACCCCGATGATCTCGCTGGCCTCCTGTGCCATGAACATGCGCAGGGTTACAGCCAATGCGGCAGCCAGGCCAAACAGGGCGGTTTGACGCAACCAGTTTCGATCAAACCCGGTGTCCTCCGGCGCGTCCGGTGAATGACGAGCCAGTTGACTGACACCAATAAAGACCACAAACACAGCCACTATTTGCCAGATGCTCCAGGGTTCGCCTGTCATTGCATTAAGCAACACCAGTAGCACAGCAAATGTTGATGCAGCAGGAGACGCGACGGTAACCGGGCCGCGGGCAAGTGCTTTGTATAGGAAATACAAAGCGACCAGATTCAGCAAGCCGGAAAGAGAAGAGTAAAACCAGGCCATCGCATGCCATGGCGGCAAGTCATTGTTGGCGAATGACCAGGTACCGAGAGTGACAAGCGATAGACCCATGATGAACAGAAACAGCATGGTGCTCGAAACTTTCTGAGCCGTGACCCTGGCGATGCAGTCAGAAGTGCCAATTAGCGTAGCTCCAAGCAAACCCCAAAGTAAGGAACTCATGAGACAATCATCAGCGAGAGTGATCCGAGTGCGTGGTTTCCGGGGATTGATCCAGCAGGGTGTACAAAATGCGAGACAGCCTCTTTTTAAGCGCATCCGCAGGATCGCTTTCAAGTCGGGTTATTGCATGTTCCAGCGCAAGCTGGTCAGCTCTCCAGTGAGCATCCACCAGCAAGTTTAGAGGTAACAGACCCATTGTCAGATCCGGGTTATCGTTAGCGGGTCCGGCAGTGCCGGTGTTGATGCGAGCGCGAGCGTCGTTTATCTTGCGACAAAGGCTGTCAATTTGATTTTTTTCTGATTTTAACGAATCCGGTATATAGACCTCGTCGGCATGACCGAGCAGTTGCCAACGGCCGAAGTCCATGAGTTGCAGCACCAGCAACGCCGGCAAACGGCATTGCAATAGACCAGGCTTTGAAACCGTTTGTCTAAGGTAACAACCCTGACCGAGGATACCTCTTACATATTGCAATTCAGGTGGCACGGCTGCAGAAGGCCTATAGTCATGTCGCAGGGCAAGATCGGATGGATGATAGCATTGTTGTGGATAGGCAGGATGTGCCGCTGTATCGTTATTACGCCACAATCGGCGGGTACTGAACCTCAGGAACTGATGCCAGTCTGGCCTGTCAGACTGATGATGCAGTTTGTTAACCGGGATTTGAATTTATGAGAACCAATAAACACCTTCGCCAACAGCAGACTTCGCCGCCAGTGATTCTCTGGAAATCGATGCGTCGTCTGGTTTGCGCTATGGTGCTGACGTTGATGAGTTTGCCAGCCACCTCGCTGCACGCCGAGGTAATCAATGTGGATGTACAAGAACTGCAAGAGCTGGTGGATTCGGGTATGCCGGTCATTGACGTGCGCCGGCCCGATGAGTGGTCAAAAACCGGTGTTTTAAAGGACAGTCACCTGCTCACCTTTTTCAACAAAAACGGAACCTATGATGTTGATGGCTGGCTTCAGAAATTACACAAGGTGGTTGCCAAAGGAGAGCCTTTCGTTTTGATTTGTGCCGTCGGCGGACGCACTGCAACCATTTCCAATTTTCTGGACAAGAAGCTGGGCTATGAGCAGGTTCACAACGCCAAGGGAGGGATTCGCGACTGGATCAAACAGGGGTTGGAAGTAACACCACATTCCAACTAGCTTCGGGCTTACCCCAGTCCGCCAGGTTTACGAACCGGCCTGAATAGGTAACAGGCCGGTTTGTGTCATCTTTTATACCCTGGGTTTTATGACTTGGGTTTTATAACTTGGGTTTTATGCCTTGGGTACCCAGGCACTACACCAGGCGCTGGCTGCGACGGTGCTTCCCTGAAACAACGGGCACGCTCCAGCGGCATCACCTGCAGCACCCTGGTAAAGAGTGCAGTTAGAGCAATCTTTTCCTTCCTTGTCTGACACGTCCATATACTGCAGGGCTTTGGCGGCATCAGATCCTGCGTCAAGCAATGGAGCATCGTTGGCTCTTGAAGGCAAGGAGGTCAGCAGGCTCGCCAAGGGCAAGCCGACCATTCCGGCACCGATCATGCGGGCGAATCGACGACGGCTGTTGGATAGTTCGTTTTCGGTTTTCATGGATATTCCTCTTACAACATAAATCGGCAGGGTGCCCGAGGCAAGACGCAAGCGATCTCACGCTCTGGTTCCCATAGCTGCCAGCATCAAAGTTTGGGCCAAAACCCAATCAGCTGGTTTACTACACTGCCATTGTAATACAGGAAGGCACTTGCCCGGTATAGTCACAACATGGGTGACCGGCATGTAATCACTGCGAGCATCCAATGCGCGCACCGGGCAAGGCTGGAACAGCAGCCAAACCCGCTATCAGCGAAGCTGGCTAGTGTGTCATGTTTTTGTTTTTACGTTCTTCTTCGGCCAGTTTGCTAATGGCATTGCGTGCTATATCGACGGCCTTTTTGGCCGAGACTTCCAATTTTTCCCGCGCTGCTCTTTCCTGCAAGGCCTGTGTTCTGGCGCGCTGTTGCGCCAGTGCTGCCCGGCGGGCCAAATGGGCAGCGTGCCGTGCCATTTCGCGTGTCTTTTTAAGCGAGGATACCTGATCGGCAAACACGCGCTGACGTTCGGTCAGTTCGGCCTCAAGATCTTTTACGCGGACTTGCATATCCACCACCGTCTGTCGCTGTCTGGCCAATTCTTTCTCGGCATCGTTTCGTTGCTTGAGCTCGTTGATCAACCTGGTTTCGCTGCTTTGAATCTGCTTGCGCTGCTGTTCGATCTGCAATCGTTGGGCGTTGTCGTAGGCAATCTGGGCGTTGCGTAATTGCTCGCGCGAGTGTTGCTCTTCAGCGTTCAAATCCTGGATTTTGACAATCGACTCTTGAATGGCATCTGCCTGATTGGTCACATCGTCCATTGCGGTCTGCAGTTGTTGAATATCATCAACAGGCTCCGCGGCGGCAGCAGTTTCCGGTTGCCAGCTTTCGTTAACCGGGCTGTGCTCTTTTACCTCGTCGCTTGCGTCCAGAACCCGATCAACTGATTCATTAACTGCAGCATCGTGATCAATGTCATCTACTGTGTGTCTGACAACGTTGTCATCCAGCAAATCATCAGCAATCACCGAGTCATCAGGGAACGTGTGAGACATAAAGGTGCTGTTTGCAGCATCTTGATCGTCCTTGGCGACACGTGCTGTGGAGGGCATGTTATTACCGATATCGATTTCGTCAACGTCCGGTGTCGGCGCCTGATCAGTCAGATGACGACCTGCGCGAGGCAATACCTGGTCGGCCGCTGGTTGAGCGCTTTCATCAATGCTTTCCGCCAGTTGATCGGTATCAGCCTCGACACTGGGCTCAATCGGATCAGCGCTGTGTTTTAGCGCTTCGAATGACTCTTTCAGCTCTTCTGCTGTGTCGTTTCCGAGCTCGACCGTGTCTGGTTGATGATCGATGACGGAACTGGTGTTGGCCGCGGCAGAATGTCTGTGTGTGGTGAGGTCAGGTTCTGGCTTTGGCATTTTTGCCGTTGCTTGCGCGACACTGTTTGTGATGGCAGTTTCGCTACCCGTTTTAACAGCACCAGACGCTGTAGCTTCTCGAGAGGATTCAGATCTGTTGCGTCGGTAAAACTGCTTGAACAGCATGAAAAGAACCACCGGTAGCAGCAGGAAAAATGCAGTGATTGTGCTTTGCTTGACCTGCATTATCAGGCTGGGAGTCGGTGCAAAGAGGTTTATCAGAGACGAGAGCCCGATCAGCATACCAACGAGCACGCCGATTCGATGTCGGGTTCGCAGTACAGGCACTCGGTGCCTTTTAAACGGGTTAACGGCCTCTGCGATAAACACAAAGGACAGTAACCCCAATACCGCCATAATCACATAAACATTCATAAACATACCCATCTCAACCTACCCATCTCTTTTTTTTCTTCGTGGATTCCGTTACAGGTCCCAGAGCGAGTCTCTGAGAGCAGATCTCTGCTTGCAGATCTTTGAGTGCAGATCGGGTCTACCCCTGCCGGATTTATCCATTGAATTTTAAGTGAGTTCTCATTTTGCAACGCGATAGAGGTCAGCTATTCAGAAACATGTGGATGTATTCACCAGAATCTAATTCACGATAGCCTATCATTTGTGAACTGCCTCACATCTTTTGCTGCAGGATTGAAGCGGCACGAATGTTGAGTCTGCTATGGATCGTCTGTCATCAACCTCCCTTTGCATGACAGACCGTTTGGAGAAGATCGCATGTCGAACAGGAGATCCCCCCTTACGGGTAGCGACAACGCTTACTCGCCCGAGCTGCACATCCCCGAGCCTTTGTTCCGCCCGGGCGATGAACCGGATTTTTCTCATATTCGTGTGCGCAAAAGCGATAATCTCGAGCGCCCCGATGTGATGGTTGATTCCTATGAAACGGAGCGCCATGCCGGCGGATTGATTCGAGTTCTCGACATGCAAGGAAACGCTTCGGGTCCCTGGATGCCCGAAGTAGACCCGAATGTATTGTTACGGGGTCTACGTAGCATGATGCTGACACGTCTTATGGACGACAGAATGTTTGCTATGCAGCGTCAGGGGAAACTGTCTTTCTATCTGAAAAGTCGTGGCGAGGAAGCTGTTTCTGTCGCTCAGGCTATGGCAGTGCGAAAGACGGATATGGTTTTTCCTACTTATCGCCAACAGGGTGTGCTGGTAGCGCGTGACTATCCGATAAAAAAAATGATGTGTCAGTGTCTTTCGAATGTGGGTGATCCCGCACTTGGCAGACAAATGCCGACTATGTATTCGGCACGGGATTATGGTTTCTTTTCAATTTCAGGCAACCTTGGTACGCAGTTTATCCAGGCAGTTGGCTGGGCTATGGCAGCAGCATATAAAAAACGTGATGATCTAGCGATCGCCTACATTGGCGATGGCTCGACGGCTGAAGGTGATTTTCA
>CALFCE010000003.1 GCA_937951215.1 uncultured Granulosicoccaceae bacterium | reverse complement strand
AGCACCTCCTCCAACCGAGCGGATTGATGTTGGTGAGCTGGCTCCCAATTCGACCAACCGTTGATAGCCATCAGCTTCGATACTTGCCATACCCTCGAACAATCCTTGCAGGAACACATGATCTTCAGATGGTCTGGGCGTTAATCGCGGTGGCCATTCAGGGTCATTGTGTGGAAACCGTTCGCCTTTGTTTACCAGAGGGTAGTAGTTGAGATCAGTCGGGTTTAACGGTTCTATCAGCGCAGACAATCTTTGCAGTTCATCAGGTTTGAAAAAATGTGCCAGCACATTGCCCCCTGAATTCGAAGCGCCACCTGCCAGCCAGCGGTCCCCAAGGCGGTGACTGTAAATGCCGAATTGTGGTTCGAACAACGGCTTGTCACACAGCAGTTTCATGGTCATGGTGGTACCCAGTGCTGTGACACAATCTCCGAGTGATGATGCACCTGTTGCCAGAAACGATGCACATCCGTCCGTCATTCCGGATATTATCCGGGTATCCGTGCCAAAACCGAATCTGGATGCGAAGGGTTGACTCACGCTGCCGACCACTTCGCCGGCAGCGATGACTTTCGGTAACCACGAGGCATCCAGCCCTGTGTCATTTATCCAGCCAGGCCAACTTCGAGTGACCGGATCATAGCCGGTTTTCAGCGCATTACTCTCGTCACTGAGACCAAAATTCCCACTGATCTTGCCGACCAGCCAATCTGCCTGATGTAACAGTCTGGTGGCCGTGGGATGTTGCTGCTGCAAACTGATCGCTCTTGCCAAAGCCGATGAAGCGCCATGAACCGCACTGGTATTGGGAGCCACATTTGCAATCGCCGCCAATATGGAATTGTCATCCACGGTATCGTTGTACATAAGCGCATCGGCCACTGGCACGCCTTCAGTACTGGTTGCCAGGACAGTGCCCGATGTAGCATCAATAGCCAAGGCCCGGACTGCAGACAGATCGAATTGCTGTCCTAATTCGATCAGTACAGTTTCAAGAGCTGCCCACCAGATTGCTGAATCCCTGCGATTGTTACCATGGGTATTCAGGCTGCACTGGCTGTCTGCCACCCTGTTCAAGCTTGTATCGACAACAACAGCCCTGATTCCCGAAGTGCCACAGTCGATACCCAGAAAATGGGCAGCATCTGATGAACGGGGACTCATTGGTTCAGTTTCTGCCGATACTTTTCGGCATCCCAGTTCAGCAATTCATGATTCTGACTTTCGCTTAGATAATGTATGGAAGCCGACGCCGGAATACGCAAACAAACATCTGACAAACAGCGTGCCAGAGCTTCCTGACCGTCGTTCGCGTCACCACGCATCAATACGCCTTTATCCGGAAACAGAATGCTGGCCGGCGATTGCCCATCGGGCTGCTGGTGCCGTGCACAAACATCGTCTACAGTTTCACCCGATTGAGCTACAACCGACCCCTGCCCAAGGAAAATAACATGATCGGGATAGAGACTACCTCCAGCTGCAATCTGCAATGCAGCTTTATCACAAGCAACTGCATGAGATTCTGTGAAAGCAGGTAACTTGTATCCACTGTTACCTGTCAAAGTCTGCAGAGCATCGGTATCAGCGGCCGGTGCCTGACGGGCGGGCTGTGTTGCGGCCTCACACACCCGGTTCAATAACCGAGAGGCTTCATCGACACTTTCCGCAGCCACCACCAGCCCGTGATTGCCGAGGATAATCACATCCGTATTTTGATCAGTGGCTTGCTGAATCGCTTGTGAGAGAGTCAGGCCCGGTTTGACGTAGGGTACCCACGCCATATTAAAGTCTTGCAGTTTCTCCTGTACGGCTGTCTCTCCATCGTTGCGTACAGCAAGCGCAATACAATTGACACAATGCACATGCACCACCACTTTTTGCGGCAGGACGGCATGAACCGTTGTTTCAATAGAAGGCCTGAGAGCTGCTGCTTTCTCGAGTTTATCCTGTTGTTCTTGAGCTACGAACAAACTTGCCGAATTAGCATCCTCATGCCCTTGATGCATAACCTGCAATAACTCATCGAGTTTGACGGGAACCATAATGGGCGATGTCAATGCATTTTGCAGCCAGGTTCCAGATGCCTTTATCCATAGGATGCCATCCTGTTTAATAGATGTGTTTCCTCCCGCTGCTTGCACGCGTAACGGATCGGCACCTTCGAGCGCAGATAACTGCAACAACTTTTGATACTCGATATCATCTCTAATATTGGCCATGACCGACGAAGCTTCCTGTGAGAGTAGAGTCTGATTAGCACCTATTGCGCATTAAACCATTCTTCAAAGCGATCGATTTGAACCTGGCTCATTCGCAAATGATGTTTTGTTCGCCGATACAGAATATCTTCAGCGGATCCGGCCCATTCAACAGCGATAAGATAACGGGCCTCAGCCTCGTAAAATGTGTCTGAAAACTGTTGTCCAAGGCCCGCTATATTACCGACTTCTTTCAATAGTTTATGAATACGGCTGCCATACAGTCTTGCCAGATGCTCAGCTACAGGCGTTTCGAGCCACGGATATTGCGATTCAAGCTGGGTCACAAAGTGATCAAAGTCAGCGTTGTCAATGTCACCGCCCGGCAGGCTCGCAGCTGCCGTCCAGCTGGAGCCGAGATGCGGGAACCAGGGTTGCAATTGATCCAGTACCTGCTCTGCCAGCTTGCGAAAAGTAGTTATTTTGCCACCGAATACTGATAACAAAGGTGCCTGCGATTCGTCGCCATCTGTTTCGATAACATAGTCACGGGTTACGGCACTGGGGTTGTCGGCATCATCATCATAGAGTGGCCTGACCCCCGAGAACGTACTAAGTATATCGGCCGGTTCAATTTGCACATCGAAATAGCGAGCAACTACTTTTAACAGATAGTCGATTTCATCATCATCAATACTGACCGAATCAGGCTCCCCTTGTTGCGGTATATCGGTAGTGCCGATTAGCGCTTTGTCGTGCTCATACGGATTGACAAAGATCACACGCTTGTCAGTATTCTGAAGCAGAAAGGCATGCTCTCCCTGCCAGAATTTTCGGACAACAATATGGCTACCCTTGACCAGCCGGACACGACGTTTGCTTTCAACTGCCGTGGTCACGTTGGATTTCGAGTGTTCGCGAGTCGACGCCTCTGCCAGAACATGATTCACCCATGGCCCCGCGGCATTCACAAGACTTCGCGCTGCAACGGTTTCAACCTTTCCGTCACTGCCGGCAAGCTCTACCGACCAGATTTTACCGGTTCTCACCGCGCTGACAAATCGGGTTCTGGTTAATATGGCAGCACCCTTCTCAGCCGCGTCAAGTGCGTTTAACACCACTAGTCTGGCATCATCGACCCAACAATCCGAATACTCAAACCCTTTTCGATATTCACTTTTTAGCGCCTCACCTTCAGGTGCTGTCGCAAGATCGA
>CALFCE010000002.1 GCA_937951215.1 uncultured Granulosicoccaceae bacterium | reverse complement strand
AAGCTCGTATACCCACCATTGGCGTAAATTTACCAGCTCCCTGTTGCGAGCCCGTCGGAACTCGCGTCGCTTTTCCTGAGGTATGCCCTGGCGAATTGAATAAGATGGCGCTGATGCGTTGACCCATTCCGGCATTGGGTTGAAGCTTGTAGTGTTAATGCCGTCCACAATCACTTCAACCGCCTGCTCACGGGTCAAACCGATAAGTTGATTTAGCTGACGTGGGTGCGCTCCAATCCCGGAACGGGTCAGCAGATGGCGAGCATCTGCCAGGTCCAGTTGCTGATCACTGTTTTGGTTGCCATTGCCTGATTGCGCTTGTTCAGCGTTTACCACTGACGACAAAAAAGGCAACGCAATTAAAAGCAGAAACGCCAGTCTTATCGTTCGCGGCAAGCAACAGAGTCCTGCACCTGCATGGCTGGTATTGACGGTCAATTGCAAACAAGAAACAGGCTTGGCCATGATTGATACCCCGCGATTTCGTGTTTTAAATTCTAAGCGAGATCTCCGAACTTGTTAATGTCGGTACACTAATGTTCTATTTCTTTCCTTATTTTCGTCGTTTGAATCGGTATTCAGCCCAGCAAGACACAAGGCCTGTTTTGAATCGTTGCACGGTAATATTGCCGCTTTGATCAGCATAAAATCCCGCTACAGCGCGCTTTAAACAATAGATCTTAATCCGCTGTCCCCTCGTACAATAATCAACGGGTGTACAACGAAGCCCATGTAAGGGTAACTGTTTATTAATAAACGGTATTAAAGGGTTATTGGGGAGTTATGGGGGGTTATCGGAATTGACAGTTGAATCGGGCAGTTATCGGGTCAAGCGATCAACGCATACCCAGCTACTCAGACAGGCTGGTGCGGACCGATCACCATGATCCGATAAGCCGAGGTGCAACTACTTGATGCTGGGCTTGATTTAGCACCTTGGTATCCAGTACCTTGAGACGATCAGCCAGGGATGCAGCAACTTTCAGAAACGTAGCCTGATCAAGTTACCCAGATTTTAATAACCCAGACTTTAATAACCCAGATCTTTAGTTAAGTAGATCGCAAGTTACCCGGACACTAGTCCGGGCTTGAGATTCAGTCACAGACGACAATTAACCGTATCCGGAGACCAGGAATGACACGATTAAACCCACTCTCGAACACAGTCGCAGCATTACTGTTGATGTTTTCAATTAACTCTTTCGCTGATGATTGTTCACCCGCACCTTCCACGGATATGACTCCACAAACCGTCGTAAAAACCGTGGTTAATGCGCTGCGGGATAATGATGGTGAAGATAATGGTATTCGCACCGTATTTTGTTTTGCATCACCCGGTAACAAAACCAACACGGGTCCGCTTGAAAGGTTCACCAGCATGATCAAAAGAGGTTTCCCGGACATGTTGAATCACGAAGCAAGTTACTTTGAAGAAATGAAAATCGATGGAGACGTTGCCCTGCAACCCGTTTGGTTAACAACCAGTGATGGTGAAGAAATTGGCTACATGTTCAAAATGGGTAAACAAAAATCGGGGGAGTTCGAAGGTATGTGGATGACCGACGGTGTATTTCCGATCAGAGAAGGTGCCAAGCGCGAACAAAGCATTTGATTATGGGCTGTGTAAAACAAACAAGATGATGCAATATTAATCAATCAGTCCGGGTTGACAGGCTGGATAGCTATCCAGCCTGGTCCCGGGCACTCTTGCAATAACGCCGACACGTTCTCGAAACCGACCAACAAATCGTCATGGCCGTGCTGGAAGCCCTATTTCTTGTACGCATCACCGTCCCGGCATCCTTACCTGTTGTAATCTGACACCCTCCGTTACAGAGTTCACAGACCAGTGGCCATGGTAGGTGAAAGCCGTTAACCTGCTCGCAGTGGTAAAACGGGACACACTGACAACATGAACTTACTTTTCCTGATCAAGCGAAAATTCCGGTCGGCTTTACAGAGTCGGCTCCCAGTATTAGTGATCGGAGCACTGCTGCTCTCCCTCCAGGCTTGTGGATCAGGCTCCAATATGGCAGATGATGCCGGGCTGCCGGAAACCAGTAATTCTGACCCGGTAGTGACCAGCGCAACCAACAGCGAAACAGAACCCGCCACCCCTGCATCAGAACCTGCCGATGAAGACACGGGCGATACTGCCGAACAAACGGCTGAATCAACCCCCGTTCAGCTACTGCTGGATGAAATCAGGCTAACAGCATTAGCACCTGTGCTGGAACTAAACGCAAAACTGCAAAGCGGCGTTGAGCTCAATGGGGATGAAGCAGCATGCTCAAGTGATTTCGATCCAGCAGCAGGTAGGCAGCTAACAGCAATCGATTGCACCAATCCGCTGAACGTTTACAACTCGAAGATTCAACTCAGCACTGCAAGCTTTGGCGATACTGATAGCTGTCAACAGGCTCTGCTGAATGCTTCAGGTGAACAGTGTCAGTTGGAACAAAGTACGTTTACCCTACCGATAGAATGGGTTCAAGGCCCTGACTCGTCTCCTTCCCAAATTGGAACTGCTACCCCGATAGCCGGCGCTATTGTTAACTACAATAGCTCGCTGGATCAAATCCTGACACTCGAACCTTCATCAAGCGTCACTGCACCCTTCTTTTGCGAAATTAATTTAGCCACCGCCAGCATCATAGACAATGATTCGCAAATCGGGAATTGCCAACAGGAAGTGGATCATCTGCTGGGACGATTGTTTGAGCTTCGCCAAGCTGCGCTCAATGCTGGCTAGTGTCCACAGTCCCCAACGCGACCGGAAGCACAACAGGACACCCTCGATCTGATGCCGGTTGTTGACGAGAAAACCGGCCAGTCCAGTGACGTGGCTGTTTGGTGGATCAAACGCGATATGCGACTCGCTGATAACGCTGCCTTGTGCAGGGCGATGGCCCATCACGCCTCGGTGCTGCCACTGTATGTTTTCGAACCAACTATATTGGCAGGCGAAGATTGCTCGGCAATGCATCTGTATGCGCAACTTCAGGCCCTTCAATGCTTGCAAGTATCGCTGCAACAACGCGGTGGAACCCTCTGGCTTGCCTATGGAGACATGACCGAGATTCTGCAGCAATTGTCAGAAAAAACCGGCTTTCGTTTTCTCTACTCTCACCAGGAAACGGGTTCCCAACTAACTTACAAACGTGATCTTGATGTTATCAACTGGTGTCAAAACAGAGATGTGACCTGGACCGAGGAAACGCAGACCGGTGTGATCAGAGGTCCCCACCGCAGACACGACAGACCGAAGATTCTTGCCGAACGCCTGCTCTCACAAGGCCCGCTGGAGGCACCCGCCAGAATAAACTGCTGGGAAGGATTACTACCCGAAAACCTGAGTCAGCAAGTGCCGACACTTGCCAACTTGCTGCAGCGAATACCAAACATACGCCAGCATGCTCCACTGCAAACAGACAAGCTACAATCAGTGACCGAAAAAGATGCCATCCAGGATCTCGACAACTTCCTCGGCCACCGGGGTGTTGGCTACGCTGGAGGTATCTCATCGCCCAATACGGCATTCACACACGGCTCCAGGCTCTCCCCACATCTGGCCTGGGGCACTCTCAGTCTTCGCACCACTTTCCACCGAACCAATCAACGCCTCGCAGAACTGGCTTCAAACAAACATCCAATGGAAGCAGGCGAAAGAGCCCAATGGGTACGAAGTCTGCGTGCCTTCCAATCACGTTTGTTTTGGCACGATCATTTTATTCAACGACTCGAATCAGTACCCGGGACAGAATTTGAGGCCATCAACCCGGGCTATCGTTCACTGCATTATCCCGGTGATGAGAGATCCTTACACGCCTGGGTTAATGGCCAGACCGGCTTTCCCATCGTCGACGCGTCGATGCGCTGCTTGCGAGGTTGTGGTTTTCTCAACTTCAGAATGCGCGCGATGCTGGTCAGTGTTGCCTGCTATGGCCTTGGCTTGTCATGGAAGCAAATCCAATTTCCTCTGGCGCGGGTGTTTCTGGATTACGAGCCTGGCATCCACTTTTCCCAGATTCAAATGCAGGCAGGTATTGTCGGTATCAACACCATCCGGGTTTACAGTCCATTGAAGCAATTGCTTGAGCAAGACCCAGCCTGCCAGTTTGTAAAACAGTGGGTACCGGAACTCAGGGAGTTTCAAGCGGAAGAAATTGCCTGTTACGAGACCAGATCACTGGGCGACTATCCTCCGCCTGTTGCAGATCTCGAGAAAAACAACAAAGTGATGAAAGATCAGATTTTCAAAATACGCAACAGTGAAAAAGGCAAGGAACACGCTGCAGAGATTCTGGCAGCGCATGGTTCCGGTAGCCGGCCACATCGCCGGCGTGCAGTATCGCGGCGCGCCAAAAGAGCAGATAACAAACAACTCAGCCTGGATTTCTGAAACAGGCCAAATCTCAACTAACACCACCCGGCTATTGATTACCTCGGTATTGATAACCCAGGTGTTGGTAACGGGGGTGTTGATAATCGGGGGGTTGATAATTGGGGAAATAACAAGCTAGGTATTGATAACAATCTTGCGCTTTCGATTACCAGTATGTTTTTCCATTTCAATTCTGAGCACACCATGGCGCCCGGTCGCGGAAATAGAATCGGAGTTAACAGAGTCAGGGACAACAAACTGACGATAAAAATCACCGCTGTGCCGTTCCACACGCTTGAATTCAACCGACTGCTCATCACGCGTATTATCATCGACCCCGGTTTGATCAGCGACGACCGAGTCATTCAAGCTGGAAGCTTTGGTTATTTTTGACCCACTAACAGTCAGTTGATTTGCTGCAAGCGATAACTCTATGGTGTCGGGATCCACACCCGGTATATCAGCTTCTATGATATACAAACCTTCCGTTTCGTAGATATCGACAGCCGGTCGCCAGCCGTCTTCGCTGTAAACAGTACGTGCAGCAGAACCCACTTGATCAATAATGTCCTCGACATTAAAAACCTTGTTCAACTCCTTTTGCAATTTCTCAAAGCCCGAGAAATTGACGTTTGGATCGTATTTATTGGCCATTTGGCTTTCCTACTCAAAGGTCTACTACAACAATCTTGGGTCTGGACGGCAAGATTCAAGTCTCAGCCAAGCAACGACAGTCAAAATACGTCACAGTAATGCAATGGGGAGCAGCAATTTGTCCACAGAATACGGGTAATCGATGACGAAAGTGATTGATTGCATGCAACAGGGACAGGGACAGGTGCCGCAGGAATGGAGAAGGTGAAAAAGGCC
>CALFCE010000001.1 GCA_937951215.1 uncultured Granulosicoccaceae bacterium | reverse complement strand
ACCACGGGTGTAATGCCCAAGTGCAAGGTTAGCCTGGTAGCCACCGGGCTAGCCTTGCAGCATTGGTCCGATCTTGCAAATCGGCCAACCTTCTCCCTGCTACTCCTCCGCTTGCGAATTAAAACCTTATGATTCGTGTCGAAAACCTGGTCAAGCGCTTTGGCGGTATCGTCGCCGTTAACGATGCCTCCCTCGAAATAGACAAAGGCAGCATTACCGGGTTAATCGGACCCAATGGCGCAGGCAAAACCACACTGTTTAATATCATTGCCGGCGCGTTTCCCCCAACTTCCGGACAGGTTTTTCTTGACGACCAGAATATAACCGGGCTGCCCCCACACGAACTTTTCGCAAGAGGATTGTTAAGAACATTTCAGATTGCTCATGAGTTCGGTACCTTGACGGTGCGGGAGAACCTGATGATGGTTCCGGGCAGCCAGAGTGGAGAAAGTCTCTGGACAGCCTGTTTGCGACCGCGCAATTACAAACAGTCCGAACGAGACATCACCGCACGTGCTGACGAAATTCTCGAATTCCTGAATATTACGCATCTGGCTGACGAAGCAGCCGGAAATTTGTCAGGTGGGCAGAAGAAACTCCTCGAGCTGGGACGGACCATGATGGTCGACGCTAAAATCGTGTTTCTCGATGAAGTTGGAGCTGGTGTTAATCGAACACTTTTAAATACCATCGGAGATGCGATACTGCGTCTGAACAAAGAACGTGGATATACCTTTTGCATGATCGAGCACGATATGGACTTCATCTCGAGGCTGTGCGATCCAGTCATTGTCATGGCTGAAGGTGCGGTATTAACACGTGGCAGTGCAGAAGAGGTCAAATCCAATGAGCAGGTTATCGAGGCCTATCTGGGTACCGGCCTGAAAAATACAGCCATTCAGTCTGCTGCAAGGCAAGACACCCCTCCCGCTCAATGAACAATCCATGAGTATCCTTAGAGCAGATAATATGACCGGCGGATACGGATCTGCCGACATTTTGCACGACTGCTCGATAGCAGTAGATCGTGGCGAAATTGCCGTCATCGTGGGCCCTAATGGCGCGGGAAAGTCGACAGCCATGAAGGCAGTTTTTGGTATGCTGCCGCTGCGCAAAGGTCTGGTGACGCTCGAAGGACAGGACATCACAGCACTCAGCCCTCAGCAACGAGTTGCCACCGGAATGGCCTTTGTTCCTCAAACACACAATGTTTTTACCAGCATGACTGTTGAGGAAAATCTGGAGATGGGGGGATTCGTACGCCGCGACAATATCCAATCCACCATGGATGAAGTGTATTCACTTTTTCCGGTACTTAAAGAAAAACGAAAACAAGCGGCAGGCGAGCTGTCCGGTGGACAGAGACAACAGGTCGCCGTTGGACGCGCACTGATGACACAGCCCAAAGTTCTGATGCTTGACGAACCGACGGCAGGTGTCTCACCGATAGTGATGGACGAACTTTTCGATCGCGTGCTGGAAATCCGAAACTCCGGGATAGCGGTACTGATGGTTGAACAAAACGCGCGTCAGGCATTGGCCATAGCTGATACCGGCTATGTGCTTGTCACCGGGGCAAACCGCTTTACCGATAGTGGGGCTGCGCTGTTGAATAATCCTGAAGTCAGAAAATCATTTCTGGGAGGCTAGGTGCCGGAAACTGAAAACATTCTGAATGCACTTTTGCTGCTGGCCAACTTTATCATTGTGCCCGGCCTTGCCTATGGTTCGCAATTGGCGCTTGGAGCGCTGGGCATTACCCTGCTGTACGGCATTCTGCGTTTTTCCAACTTTGCACACGGCGACACCATGGCCTTTGGCACCATGATCGCTGTGTTGTGCACATGGTATTTCCAATCCCTTGGTATCAATTTTGGTCCGTTGCCCACCGCTCTGTTGACGCTTCCAATAGCGATTCTGGGAACAGTACTGCTTGTTCTGCTGTTTGATCGCTATGTTTACAAGCATTATCGCAAGGTAAAGAGCCCTCCTGTCGTCTTTGTCATCGCATCGGTGGGTGTCATGTTCGTCACTAATGGCATCGTACGCTTTGTGATCGGGCCTAATGACCAACGCTTTGCAGATGGCGAGCGCTTTATCTTGCGGGCCAGAGAGTTTAAAAAAATGACCGGTCTTTCCGAGGGACTGACGATCAAGGTCACTCAGGGACTCACACTGGTCATCGCCATCGTGGTAGTCGCACTGCTTTTCTGGTTTTTGCAAAAGACCCGAACTGGCAAGGCCATGCGTGCTTACTCCGACAATGAAGACCTGGCACTGCTGTCTGGAATAGATCCCCAGCGCGTGGTACTGATAACCTGGGTTCTGGTTGCAGCATTGGCCACAATTGCCGGTGTGCTTTACGGGCTTGACAAGAGTTTCAAGCCGTTTACTTACTTTCAGTTGCTGCTACCCATGTTTGCAGCAGCCATAGTCGGGGGTATCGGTAAACCTATTGGTGCGATCGTGGGAGGTTTTATCGTTGCATTCTCCGAGGTGACCGTTACCTATGCCTATAAAAAATTCCTTCGCTATCTATTACCGGAAGACATGCAACCAGAAGGTCTGGTTCAATTGCTTTCCACGGACTACAAATTTGCAGTGTCGTTTCTGATTCTTGTGGTGGTCTTGCTGGTAAGGCCTACGGGTATTTTCCGCGGGAAGGTATTATGAGTCACAACTTGCGAGCAGCGGTTTGCATCGTCGTCATTCTCTCGATGTTGATGGCCGTCGGTTTTTTTCAATCTTGGTCACTTTCGCTGTCCATTGTTAATATGTGCCTGATCTCATCAATCATGGCGCTGGGCGTTAATATTCAATGGGGCTATGCCGGGCTTTTCAACGTCGGAATTATGGGGTTCGCTGCCCTCGGTGGAGTAGCAGCAGTCATAGTATCCAAAGAACCTGTAGCTGAAGCCTGGTCAGCATCCTGGCTTGGCCTTCTGCTTTCATTAGCTACTCTTGCGTTCTTCATTTTTATAATTCGGTGGTGCCGTCGCGCATTTGGCGGCTCGATTATCAACAATGTTATAACCACAATTCTGATAGTCCTGGCCTATTTTGCAATTCGTTATTTCTTCATCCCCTCTGTAACCGCAATTGAAGATGTCAATCCTGCAAAATCCGGATATCTCGGCGGACTCGGTCTTCCAATCGCTGCTTCATGGCTGGTGGGGGGGCTGTTTGCAGCACTTGCAGCGCTGCTGGTTGGAAAAATCGCCCTGGGATTGCGATCAGACTATCTGGCGATCGCCACACTCGGCATATCTGAAATCATCGTCGCGATGATCAAAAACGAAGACTGGCTGACGCGTGGTGTTAAAAACGTCACCGGTCTCAGCAGACCGGTACCTTACGAACTGGAGTTGCAGCAAGCACCCTGGTTTTCAGACCTGGTGCAGCGTTTGTACAGCACACGTTTAACAAGCTTGCCATCGGAACAACAGTCTGCTCTGCTGGATCAACTTGTTGTGGACAGTTCAAGTGTCTTTGTTAAATTATGCTATGCCGGGCTGTTTGCCGCCGTGTTGATTGTTCTGTTTGTCTTAAGTCAACGGGCACTGAATTCACCGTGGGGCCGCATGATGCGCGCTATCAGGGACAACGAAGATGCAGCCAGTGCAATGGGTAAAAATGTTACTCAGAGACACCTGCAGGTATTTGTTCTGGGCTCTGCTGTCGTTGGTATTGCCGGTGCCATGATGACCACTCTGGATGGTCAGTTCACACCCGGCACTTATAACCCGCTCAGATTTACTTTCCTGATTTGGGTTATGGTCATCGTTGGGGGATCCGGTAATAACCTGGGATCTATTGTTGGTGGGTTTATCGTTTGGTTTTTCTGGATTGAAGCAGAACCGCTTGGTTTGATACTTGTCGAGCTGATGACTTCCGGTCTGGCTGAAGGCAATAGTCTGAAAGCGCATTTACTCGAAAATGCAGCCCATATGCGGTTGGTGTTTATGGGTCTGATACTGCTGCTTGTGCTCAGATTCAGTCCCAAAGGTCTACTACCTGAACGCACCAGCCACTAGAACCAGTAGCTGCCTAGCCAGCTTTTTGGTGAAAACTATTTAATAGTTCCCCAAACTGCTCCGCGATCAGCGGCTTGCTACACAAGTAGCCCTGGTAAACCTGAATCCTCAACGCCTTGACGCGAGCAAGCTGATGATGCGTTTCGACTCCCTCTGCCACCAGGCTCATACCCAGATCATGCCCCAAAGATGCAATGGCTTTTACGATGGGCGCGCTATCAAGCGGTGATTGCACTTCCCGCAAAAATGATTGGTCGATTTTCAGTTCATCAAGCGGGAATTTTTGCAAATAACTCAACGATGAATAACCTGTTCCGAAATCATCGATCGACAGCTTGACCCCGGTCGATTTAAGCTCATTCAGCTTCTCGACATTATCTTCCGCGTTCTCCATTATCATGTTTTCAGTTAATTCCAACTGCAGGCACTCTGGCGGAAATCCCGAATTCTGGATAATGTCGTTAACCGTTTCTGTAAAATTGCTTTCGACAAGCTGGCGAATCGAGACATTAACAGCGATTTTGAAATCCGGGATGGAAGTTTGTCGCCAAATCAATGCCTGGCGCAAAGCCTCTGTCAGCACCCAATTTCCAATTTCAACTATTTGCCCGCTTTCCTCTGCAAGAGAGACAAAGTGATCAGGAGAGACCAGACCATGCTCCGGATGTTGCCAACGAACCAGAGCCTCGGCACCAACTATAGCTCCAGTAAGAACATCCACTTTGGGTTGATACATCAGAAAAAATTCTTTTTTCTCCAGCGCTGTACGAAGACCACTTTCAATTTCGAGCATCTGGCGAGCTTTTTTATCCAATTCCTGACTGTAGAAAGTATAACGGATACTGCTTTCCTGTTTGGCATGCAAAAGCGCGGTTTCAGCATGATTCATCAGTTGTTCTGCATCGCTGCTGTCACCGGGAAAAACCGATATTCCAAAATTGATCGTCAGATAAATATTCTGACCTTCAATTGAATATTTTTTGGCCAACTCGGTAATCGCAGGCTCTACCAGATTTACCAAGTCCTCTGTACGGCTGACAAATGGCACGATTACCGCAAATTTGTCACCCTCCAGACGGTAAACTGATTGGCGGATATGATCGTGCTCCGGGCTACCGGACCTTTCGTTATTGCCAAATAATTTTTGCAATCGCAACGACAGTTCATATAAAACTGCGTCCCCGACGTCCCTTCCATGTGTATCATTCACGATTTTGAATCGATCAACATTAGCCAGGATCAAACCTGCTTGACCATTTTTACTCTCGTGACGTTCAAGTGCCGCCAGGAATTTTTTTCGGAACGAATCCTTGTTGGGAAGACCGGTTAACGCGTCAAAATTGGTTATTTGATGCTGGTAGGCTCGAGCAGCCAATGTGTTGTGCAGTCGCAAAGCCAATTCACTGGCATCGACAGGCTTGGACAGAAAGTCAGTCGCACCGAGCTGCAGTGCTTTTAGCTTGGTCGCAGAATCGTCACTTGAAGTGAGTACTACAACCGGGAGATAGGCAAGCTCTTCATGCTCTCGAAGTCGAGACAAAATATCAAAGCCTGTTACTTCGGGCATCATCAGGTCTAACAACAGGATATCCGGTTGGGTCTCATTGATAAGATCATAGGCCCCTACCGAGTCACTGCTGGAGACGAAGTTGCTGTAACCCTCCCCTTCGAGGTGGGTCATCAGCACTTCCATATTCAAAGGCTCATCATCGACGAGCATAATCTTTGCGTTATGAATATCGGACTGACTAGCTCCCACAATGTTTGTGATCCTGTTGTCGGGCTCCATGATCTTTAGATACTCAAAGGAAGGTGTTGGTTCATGGTCAATGACAACTGATCAAGCAGAGTGCTTGTAACCCGCTTGCTCTGCGGCAGCTCCGGCCACAATTCTTTTCGTATAGCTTCCGATCTCTTCAAGCAACTGCTGCATACCATCCTCCAGCTTCATTTTTGCCTTGGTCTCCAATTCGCTCGCAGGTTGTGTAAACATCCCAAAACCCACGTTCCCACCAGAACCTTTCAACCAATGTGCTTTTGTGGCCAAAGTCTCAAAATCACGCTCTTGCAACGCATTTTCCATCACGCCAATATTCTCTTCCAGCCTTATTACGAACTGCGAAACGATCGCGGAAAATTTCGGATTCTGCATAGGAAGCGTACTGTAAATATAATTATCGACCGATGACGGGTTCTCGCGAGTCCCGGTTTCCTCTGAGCCCAAAGATTCTGTGACCGTTGACTCATCGTGGCCTCCAGCTGCCCCCGGGATGATGACGGCCCCGGATGTAACAGACATATTGTCGGCTGAAGCCCCCGACTCCTGTGCCTCCAGCTGCCTGGTCAAATGACTGATTTTTTCAAGAGGTTTGAGCAGTTCCTCTTTACGTCCTGCCTTCGCTGCCAGTTCAAGTTCACTGGCTGGCGCGGTAAATACCTGATAGCCCACGCTGCCTCCAGAGCCCTTAAGCCAGTGAGCAAGCGATGCCAGCTCTTCCAGATCACCAGAAGACAATGCAACACGCATCGCAGGTAATTTATCGGCAAGTCTCACTCTGAAGTCCGCAGCGATGGATTCAAACTTGGGATTGAGTGCCACCAGTTCATTGGGTATAAATGCCTCAGAATCGATGGGTGCTGATGCGCCAGCGACATCAGCGACTTTCTGACTCGATTCCATGGCAGGTAGAGACTGGATGTGTTCTTTCTCAACTCTGCGCCCTCCCAGCAGTTTGGCATTCAAAGCACTGAATTTATCAATATCGATCGGCTTGGTCATATAGTGAGAAAAACCGGCTTCAAGAACCGTTTTATCGAACCCTTTCATTGCATTGGCAGTCAGGGCAACAATCGGGATTTCCACACCCATCTCTCGTAGCTTGGAGACTGCCTCATAACCGTCCATAACCGGCATTTGAATGTCCATAAACACAAGGTCAAACTGACCTTCCTTGTAAGTTTCAATTCCGTGCAGGCCATTTTCAGCTGTGACGACCGTAACCCGCAGGTCGGACAATACCAGCGATAACAGCTCACGATTTTCACTACCATCGTCAACCACCAGCACCTTTGCATCGGGTATCTCCCATCTGTAGTTTTCATAGTCGGCCAGTTCTGCCAGTGCCTTTTCCACTTCGTCTTTATCGAGGAATCTAACCCCGGCAAGATCCCCAACCTGAAACTGGGCGGTAAAACAGCTGCCTTCGCCCGGTGCACTGGTGACCAATACATCCCCACCCATTGCAATAGCCAGCTTGCGGCTGATTGACAGGCCGAGCCCGGTCCCTCCAAATCGCCTTGTGATTGAAGAATCAGCCTGAACAAAGGCATCAAACACGGAAGCTGCCTGTTTTTCCGTCATACCGATACCGGTATCGGAGACGGCCACAGACATGGTGCTTTCCTCACCGTTTTCATGGCAGTGAATGGATATCGTGACACCACCCTTTTCGGTAAATTTAATCGCATTACCAACCAGATTCGTCACGATTTGGCGAAGTCTTGAGGGATCACTTTGAACCAACTCGGGAATGGGATCGGTCACTTCAAGATTAAGATAGATATCTTTCTCTTGAGCTTTTACATTTAGTACAGTGATAACATCCTGTACTATGCTGTGTACCTCGCAGTCGGTTTTTTCAATTTCCAACGCACCCGATTCAACTTTTGACAAATCCAGAACATCGTTAATCAATTCAAGCAAATGCTCGCCACTAGACGCTATTGTGGCGAGGTGCCGCTGCGATTCCCCGGGATCAGCTGTGTATCCACGCCTCAAGACCTCGGTAAAACCCAGGATAGCGGTCATGGGAGTCCTGATTTCGTGGCTCATATTTGACAAAAAGCTGCTTTTCGCCTGATTGGCTATTTCTGCTGCTTCTTTCGAACGACGCAATTCGAGTTCGGTTTTTTCAAGTGCGGTAACGTCGTCAAGACTGATAAGGACTCCACCGGGTTTATCATTACCACCCATCACCGGTGAGCAGTTAACGATGAACTTGCGCCGCTCATTATCAGCATCAACCAGCCACAGCATGTCATTACGGGTAGTTTCCACCCGCTCCAGCGCAGTTTCCCAGGGAAACGTGGTAGAGGCTGGATTATCGCCGTCGCTGCTCTTTTCTCCATCCAGAGACTCTTCAGCCTCCCCATTATCCCATTCAAATTCATCAGCACGCCTGCCGATCAGAGCTTCAGGATCACTACCGGCAAGTTTCGCAAATGCAGTATTTGCCAACACTATTTCGCCATCCCGATTTATGACCAGCAAAGACTCGGCTATCGTGTCCAATGCTGATCTAACGCGTCCCGGTACTGCCTGCGATGGATTAAGCTGTTTGAGCATTTTGCCCAGATACAAATAGTAGAGACAAAAACACACAAGTCCGGCAAACACAACCACCGAATATTTTGATCTCTTGAGCTTATCAATCCAGGTACCACCCGCCACCGGGGCAAATACGAGCATGACACTACCCCACTCACTGGAGCCTTTCTGTAGGGGTACCAGCATTTTTTGAGCGGTCGAATATCTGGACATAGACTCCGAATCAGTCTTCAGGGCTTGCTCATCGCCAATTGTCACCTCTGAACTGTCAGAATTGCGGGTAACCCTTGCTGCCATCAGCTCACTGTTGCGTTCAACAACAAACTCCAGATGCTGACTGATACTCTGAAAGTCCTCTGTCCGCAGAAAAAGCGAACTGGCTGACGCCACCGACTCACTCAACGATGCGCGAGCATCCAGCACGGCGCTTTGGCGATCTGGCATCAAGTTGAAAAACATCGCAGCCATTAACACGCTAACCAGCATGGAGGAAAGGCCCAATGCCAGATGAAATTTGGCCGACAGTTTTTTAAACATTATGTGTCACCTCGATCGTCCTTCTGCCTGACATCACTTCCCGGTTTTGAACCCCTTGCCGTTGTATCACTACTGGAATCATTTTTACTCTGTTTTGATTGAGATGTTTTTTTCACCATCGATTCCAGTGATTCATCATCGGCCAGATCATCACCATCTCCCATCGTTTGAAGTACCGGTAGTGGATCGATCAGTCTCCAGGCTGGCAGTGAAGACAGCACGCTTCCCAGCAAGACACCACCCCGTAGCAACCAGAGAACATAACCGACCGAGACACCGGTACTTACAGTCACGGAGGTCTGCACTACCCGTTTAACGGCAATTTGCTGGTTTTCAGCAGCTTCTCTGGTTTCCTGCAGACTATTGACAATGCTGGCGAAAGCATCGTCTACGACCAGATCAGAAGGCTGAAATAACCGTGCCAACGGAACTTCAATAGAATTCACTTGTGTCACCGATTCGACTGGTTGATCAACCCTGTCAATACTGGTAACGCTCGATCCAGCGTTTGAAGTCACAAAATCGTCTGATTGCAGTGTGACCCTGAGCACCTCAACCACCGGTAACTCGGTAATGGCTTCTTTTGTATCCGGTGGGGAATCTGTCGCCTGATTTTGAACGGAAACAGCCTCTTCGGCCTCCGCTTCTGTTGAAGTTTCTCCTTGAGATTCAGCTTCTGGTAGTTGTATAAACCCCACAACAGACGTCGCTGGTAGCATTGAATTATCAGGAATAACCACTGCAGCTGCGAGCGCGGGGGCTATGTCTGGCTCGATTGTCAGCGTATATTCGAGCTGCGCTGTTCCGCCATTTCCATCCTCTGCGGTAATCAAAAGCGATACGGTGGATACCTCATCAGGTGCATCGACCAGACTCAATTGGCCTGACAAAGGATCGTAGGCAACCCACTCGGGAAGAGGAGCCCCGTCCGGCATAGTCACTGTATAGGAAAGTAAATCCTGGTCCTCATCGGTGAACAGATCATCGTGTAAATTGACTGACAGAGGTTGCTGCCCGGACTCGAACACTTGCGACAGAACTGCCTCAGGGGCATCGTTCTGGTTGACGACATTAATCACAAATGGCACATCTGTAGCCATGCCCGCGGCGTCCACCACGGTCAGCTGCAATTCTATTTGCGCCTCTGATTCAAAATCCAGAGCCACACCCTCTTTGAGAGATAACTCACCATTGACTATTTCAAAGCGCTCATCACTGGAACTGATTTGCCCGCTATCCCCAATATCCGGATCTACAATAGACAGCAGAGAAACCGAGGCTCCTGCAGTATTCTCCGCAACCTGGGCTGATTGTTCCAACAGCCCAAGTGGGGCTTCATTGACATTATTAACGGTCAGCCCAAACTCAGTCGATGCAATTTCTCCAGCATTGTCCGTAGCGGATAAAACGATAGTGTAGCTACCGATGTCAGAAGACTGAGGCATCCCGTTAAAGTTTCTATTGACAGGATCGAATTGCAACCACTCGGGTAAAGGCGACCCGTCTTGCAGTTCGGCATTCAGACTCAATACTTCTTCGTCTACGTCAGTAAACACGCCAATCGGCACGGTAAAAATGAATGGCTGGTTTTCATCAACAGCCCAATCAGTAAGCGACAGAGCCGAGACAGGTCTGTCATTGACTGAATTGACATTAATCTGCAATGTGTTTAGCTCCAGCGAAGTCCTGTTTCCCGGAAAATCACCTCCATCATCTTCGACCCGAAACTCAAAACTACTGACCGCAAGCCCGTTTTGATTCGCTGTGGGTACATAGCGAAGAGCGCCTGCATCCAGATCAGCAACGCTGATAAATGTGTTCATCGGAATCAGCACACCCAGAAACTCAAGTCTTCCATCCTGAGGTATGGATTCAATGTACACGCCGGACAATGCATCGCCTTCTTCAACATCCGAAAAGCCGAAATCTGTGGACTGAAAAATATAAGCAACATCTTCATCTGTTTGAACACTCCCATCCTGACCCGTTGGAGCATCATTTCGGGGCTCGATATCAACTGTTACTGTCGTGCTACTGGTATTCCCAGCCGCATCCGCGACAATATAGGTAAACGAGTCAGAGAAATTTTCAGTGCCGTCATGTTGATAGGTAAAGCTGCCGTTTGACTGCAGAGTCAGTACACCATAGAGTGGGCTGGATGCCACGCTAATACTGTGTGTATCGTTAACATCCGGGTCGATGACATTCTGCAGCAGCCCTGATGCACCTGAATCCAGCACTGACTGACTACCGCCCTCGACAACTTGCAAGCTATCATCTGGCACCATCGGGGTATTTTCGTTGACCGGCGTGACAGTTATCGTCACCGTGGTATCCGATGAATTACCAGCGGCGTCTTCAACGGTATACACAAACCGATCGGTAAAGTTCTCGGTGCCGTTGTGCTGGTAACTAAAGGTATAGTCCGGGTTAATCGTTAAGGTGCCGTGCTGCGGACCACTGGATAATGTGGCAGTAAAGGTATCGCCTGTATCACCATCTGACACGGCACTCAACAGGGTTACCTGACCGGAATCCAGTACCGTTTGACTACCGCCTTCAACGACCTGCAAGGTATCATCGGGCACCACCGGGGTATTTTCGTTGGCCGGTGTAATCACAACTGTGACCGTGGTATCCGATAAATTGCCACCGGCATCTACAACGGTATACACAAACTGATCGCTAAAGTTCTCGGTGCCGTTGTGCTGGTAGTTAAATGTAAAATCCGGGTTAATCGTCAAGGTGCCGTGCTGTGGACCACTGGATAATATGGCAGTAAAGCTATCGCCTGTATCAC